>PBFR01000024.1 GCA_002718735.1 Halobacteriovoraceae bacterium
ATATTGGAAAAAGGCTTTTTAAACCAACATAGACTTGGACATAGCAACGGTTATTATAGTCCTAAACATAGGGCCCAAGCCGAAGACAGATTCTTGGGTCTTAATATTGAGAAAAATTACGGAGACATTGGCATCAAGGCACACAATCTTAGACCTAAATACGCTTTTCTACTTTTAAAGAAAGCTTCAGACCAAACAGGGTACACTCAAATTTATTCTGGTTATGGCAATGTCTATGCCATTATAAAAGATGAGGTTAAAAACAGGTCAACATTTAGCTTAGAAGACAGTTTGACCTATAAGGTAGGTAAAGACGACGTAAGAACTTTTTTTGTTAGGCCTAAAAGTGCTTTGGCCCTTGAAGGCAACTATTTCGAAACCCAAATGTGGGGAACCGTAAAGCTTGAAAATGTTTCTCACTTTTTGGTGGACTGTCCACATGTATCCAATGTAGATGCAACCACCGTTGAGATACTCAAGAGCTCAGGCAAGCCTGTATATAAATGTGAAGCAAAATATCAAAATAGGTACCCATATTTACTTTATAAAGGAATGAAGCTGTGAAGTTATTAATGATCCTCATGTTTTTAGTAGGACCTTTGTTTGCACAGGTTAGACATGTTGTATTTGATCTTGATTCAACTTTAATTCAAGGTATACCAGGATCAAAACAGTCCCTTGTTAAACAAGCACAGCTTTTTCAAGTAAATGACGGTAGAGCATATACATACGTGGTAAGAACCCATGCAAAAGAGGTTATTGAAAGACTTATTGGAAACGACAATTTTATCGTTCACATTGCTTCAGACTTACCAAAAACAAGAACTGATTTAATTCTTAATAAAATCCAGATTCACTCTACCCCGCTTAAGACTGTTATAGAAGATGGACTTGGAAGTATCATCTATTCAAATTCAGTGAGTCTAAAGAAAATCACAAGTGATTTAAACAATTCAATCTACATAACCTCTAAGGCAGCTAACGGTGCTATTCCTGCAGAAAACACCCTTTACCTCGGTCAATACCAATACTATTTCGACACTTATGCAATTGCTCAATCTGAAATACAATCTCTTAAGAAGGCCGGGTATTTTTCAAACCACCAACAGTATCTTCCTACTTCTCAAGACTCTTTTGATAAGGAGAAAGATAAATTGGCAGTGACCTATTTGTCTCTCCTTCTATCAGTAAAGAAGAGAGATTTTACAGACAATGTACGTTCAGAGTATAGTGATGCAAATACCTTTGCCAATGCAAGACTCGTTGCTCAAAACTCATATCAGCCTACGATTTTTAAAGTGAAAAATGGACGCTGTATCTCTCAAGACATCACCACAGGAAATACTTCACGTGCCACACGATTAGAATGTGCACAGGCATTGAACTTCCCCTTAAACTGGACATCAAACTCTTGTGCTTACTCGCAAGCTGATGGAACAGTTTACTTAGAGCTTCAACTTGATGAGTGCGTGCAGAAACTTGCCACTAAGTCTTACTGGAAAGGAAGTAAACAAAACAGTTGTTTTGCCTTCGCTCAAGGACAGCCTAGACTTGAGATTGATTCTTCGAACTGTTCGAACACGCATGCAATCTTTGACAAAAAGAAAAATGGTTACAGCTTTATTGCTTACTTTTCCGGGATGGAGGATCTAACAGAAGATCAGATCATAAAAGAGCGCTTAGAATACAAACCAAAGTTTAGCATTGCTCACCATGATCCGGATGTGCGAGTCATAAGTTCGACAGTTTTCCCTAGGAACGGGAAATATCTCTGGCGTGCCATGAATACTGATCAATACACAAAATTTGATGCTATCAAGGCAATGTTTGGAAACAGTGCAGCCAATGTAGAATCTAAAGTTTTTTCAAAGCTAAAGATGAAGCTTATGGGTAAAAGCTCCCCATTTCCTCTACTAGGTATGGGCTCTTACATTGATAGTGAGCTCTCAAAAGCATCCAAAGAAATTCCTCTAACAGAGGTGGAGGCCTCTTCAAGAGCTAAGAAGATCATGGACGGACATTTTTTCTCTTTGCCATTTTCCACTCTAGAATCCCAGAGTTTAAATCGATGGTCGCCTGCTTATTTGGACTGGAATCCTTGGTTAGTCTTCTCCTCGATATCACCAGCGATTTGTTATCTTTATAATAAGGAAGTGCTTGTATCTTTTAAGGAAGAAGATAAAAGAAGCCTCGATCTGACTTACTACAATTACGTTTTAAATGGTGCTTGGAGAGGCGGCTATGGAAGTGCAGCGCACTCAGATACAGGAGAATTTATTACTCCAGGCCATATAGATGCCAAAGACATCAAAGGCTTTTTTAAAACAAACCCCCTTAATAGTTCCGTTGAGTTAGGTCTTTTAAAGTTCTCTTATAAGAAAAAAACCTACATCGCAGGACTTGTAAACCCTAGTGGAGCAAATTGTTTTGTGATGAATGATTTTTATGATTCTATAAGAGAGTGTAACTACACTAAATCGGCTCTATATGTTCAAGACACTGAAGATGGTGTTAAAATTTCAGATAGAACATTCCCTGCAGACTTTGTAATTGCCTTATGTGACGAAGGTGAAAAGTGCTCAATAGAAAAAGAGCTTGCTGATCGTCTTGAACTGGAAACAAACCCTGCCCCTTCTCTTATGTGGGGTAAGTCTTTGGGCAACATCACGATAAATGGTAAAGTGCCCAAAGTTTTTTATAGTGCAGACTAAGGCTCTAGGAAAGGATTGCTGCCATCAAGAGACTTGGGAATTCCAGATATTCCTTGCTGCTCTTGTACAAATTGTCTTTCTTGATACTTGCGCCCATTAGCAGGGTGGTGATCAGCCTCCACTTCGTAAATATACCTTAGATCCACCTCGTTAAATTTTCCATTATACGTGGCTCCAAAGGACTCTATCGCCTTCATATTCTTTGCATCTGTGTCGCCCCCAATCCAAAACAGTTCTTCACTTCTAGAGAGCGAGCTGTTTTCACTATCAAAAACAACACATTGTCCTACGCCACCAGCGGTCTGATACTTTGAAAGCTTTTTAACATAGTCATCAATATATATCTGTTCAGAATTACCCCTTTTTTGAAGGTCAAAAAGGTCTTTATAGAAGTTTTGCTTGTCTGCTAGGCACACTTCCATTTCAATAGGCTTGAAGCCATCTTTCCATGCATTTTCAGCATATAGATAAACATTAATATTCTCCCCGAAAGGAGTATATTCAAACGTAAAATTGAAATAAGGAGATTTAAACAATCCGTCCGTTCTCCCTGTCATAAGAAGATAGGTTTTGCTTTTAACAGCTCCATTTGGAAGGAAATACTTCTTTTGAACAGGTGTGAACTTGAAAGAGCTAACCCCCCTACCAATCACACCTTTTACTTCCTCTGGGAACAGGCTATTTATGAGACTATCTCTTTTATTTTCGTACCTACTTCTTTTTATCTGAGCAACCCTTGCATTAAAATTATCTAATGCCTGCGATTGATCTCCCGCTATGCTCTGCCAAATTAAATCAAGATCACTTTTGTCTTCTCGCCAAATTTTCTCGACTACTTCCTTATGTGCCAGTTCCTCTTCATCTACTAAGCTCTCTAGTTTTTGTTTAATTTTGTTCAAAGGAACTCTTTTCATATGAACTCTGTATGAGCCCTCATGCTGATTTTTGGCATACTTATAATAGAGATTAACTCTACAAGTAACTTTTCCATTAAAGTCCATGAAGAATAGTTGTTTAAACTCTGATGCTTTAACAACCTTGTCATCAAAAGTACAAGACAGTTCGTATGCATTCATATCCGGGTCATCAAGGGTGTCCCTTTTTCGTTCACTAGGCTCCACTCCCACTGGCCCGGTAGTTTCAGAGCTAAACCATCCCTCATCAAACTCTACCTCACCATCATATAAAGTAAGCTCAACCGCCTCAGAAGTGATATCCAACTCAAAAGAGAGTCCATTTTCATAGTTCAGCTCATAAACATTTTCTTCAAGAGAGTCTTCGACATACTTAATTAAGTCATCAGATGGAGTTCTATCTTCAAGCTCATCCAGAAGAGTTTCGAAGGAGAGATACACTTGGGTCTGGTCAAAAGGCATAGATTTAGTTCTGTTGTTTATCCTATAAAGGACCTCCACTCTATTGTAGTAAGGCATATCCGATTTGCCATCATATTCATTTTTACAAAAGATCGTTTGAAAAGCTCCATTGGCATAAGCTTGCAAAGTGTAGTTCATTTTTTTAGAGAAGCGGCCCATTTCTCCAACCTTACAAGAAACTGAGTCAGGAAGGGGTTTGGTAAAAGAAACTTCAACAGGTAAATTTTTTAGTGATGTAGCAATAGGATACTCTGCAGCCATTGAGCCTGGCCCGGTAAAGATATAAAGCTCCTTTTTAAACTCATAAACTTCTGGAAGGTGATTCGCGGGCAAGCGTGAAACACTCCTATTCACAGAAGAACAGCTTGAAAGGCTTAAAATGACAAAAATACACAAAGCTAATAATTTCATAAGTTGGTCCTATCTAAGTAGCTCTTCGGAATATATTCAAAAAGCCTTTAGAAGACTAAACCAATCTTTTAATCACCAAGAAACCTTAAAAATATCAATAGCTTAAAGAATCACAGATGCAATGCATTACTTTTTTACACTTCTATAGCACGCAGTGCAGTAAAGAGCTATTATCGGCGGACTAAACATACAAAAGAGATTGGTAGATGAAACGAATTAAAATCAAGAACTTAGTCGCTTTTACACTTTTTATGACTTTCTCAAATGCATACGCAAACGAATGTGTAGAAAGATTTGAAGAGCATAGCAAGCTCTCCTCTGACCTTGAAAAGCACTATAAAATTTGTGAAACAAAAAACCTTACCTACAATAAATGGTCAATCAACGGTATTGACTGGAGCAAATACTTTCAATGCTTTGATACAATGGAAAAGCATATCGAAAAAAGGCCATTCTTTTTTCACACTTGTCTAGATTACAATTTTAACCGCTATATTAACTCTTTTAAATTCTCAACTTGTGAAGAGGAAATGACAAAAAATCATCCTGAAAAGAATATGTTACTTTGCCTAGATGAGAAAATTGGCAATGGCGTTTATGCATGGGGTTTTGACGACTGCATGAAAGATGCCAAGAAGTTCAAACTAAACTATATGGACACGCTTAAAATATGTATTGAAAATGATTCCGACAAACGTGTTTCATGTGCAAGTGATATTCTTTCCATACATAAATTCCATGAAGGTCTTAAAATTTGTGAAGACTATCAAGCAAGAATCAATGTCCAGAAAAATATTTATCTACCATGCATGACAAATCTTACAGGTGCCGGAGTTTCAAAGGCAAATGCAATAAAGCTCTGTACGAGTAAAGACATAAACGACAGTATTGAGTGTATAAATAACAACAAAGATAAATTCCCATTAAGCCTTTTAACTGCAAGCTGCGTAGAGGAAAAGTTTAGAGATTCAGCTGAGAATAAAAACTTCTCAACCTGTGTGGAGAATCTTAAAAAGGACAATCTTTCAATCCATGAAAGTTTGGAGATGTGCACACAAGAAGATGACGTGATCGATCTTTTTGCTCACTCAAAAGATTTCCAAAATTGTAAGGCGACGGTTAAGAGTAAATACAATTTCTCTACAAAATCGGCATATTCATCGTGTGCTGATGCTGAAATCAGAAATCAAATTGACAACAATGAATTCATGAGCTGTTTCGAAAAAGGTATCAACACTGGAATTTTGGGATACTTTGACTACCGCACTGATGAGCTTGAAGATGGTTTCTCCTTCTCACTATTTAATAACAAGAATACAAATCCATACTACTACGTTATCGACAACTGTTTTGACGATCAAAAATATAGAAGAACAAGTGTCAAAAACAAATACCTAAGCCTATACGGTGATTACAACATTCACAGCAATACAATCTTTAAGCAGGAGAGGGTTGTTTTAGGCGGGCTTTCAGCCTTAAGGTTTGATAGTGAAAATTCCAAAGTGTTCTTTCTAAGTGATGACAAAGGTCGCTATGGGGAGCCAAGAATTTATGTTTATGATTATAAATTTGGAAAAGCTGGCATAGAACTTAACGAAGACAAGTTAATTAAATTTAAAAAGAAACAAAAACTTCCTCTAAAAGGTGGCCCTTCACAGGATGGTAAAGTCCCAGCTGAAAACGATTCTTTTAGCTGGGGAATGGACCCAGAGGGAATGGACTTTGGAGCAAATGGAGAGATTATAATTTCTTCTGAAGTAGGAAGTCATTCAGCAGATGAGGCCATAACTATTTTCTCTCCAGATGGAGTCAAAGTTAGCAATTTACCAATCGCCGAAAGCTACAAAGCTGGAACTGGAAAGGACTTTCATAAAGGCATGCAATTTAACAAGGGAATAGAAAGTCTTTCAATTTCTCCTAGCAAGAGCTCTTTATTTATTGCAAACGAAAGCACACTTAAGCAGGACGACAAGTATACTTGGAAGGATGGCGACTGCTGGATGGATTGCATTAAATTTGTAGGCGAAACGGTTAGAATTACAAAGTACATCAAAGACGCTAAAACTTATTCGGAAGATTCTCAATACTTCTATGTATTGGATAATGAAACGGACAATGGAGTTAGTGAAGTACTCGCTTTAGACGAAAATAATCTTTTAATCTTAGAGAGAAGTTGGGATGCCGGGAGAAGAAAAATCACATCCAAAATCTTTCACGTTAACCTAAACAGTGCTCAACCAATTCCCGCAGAGCTTGGCCAAGAGGAAAAAGAAGAGGAAGAAGAGGAAGAAGAAGAAGAGAAAGAAGAACAAAAAGATGATGATGAAAGCAGTGAGGACGGCAAACGAAGAATCACCTTACGTCCAGCTAATAATAACAACGACAAGCCTTCTGAGAATAAGATTGATCCATACCAGATCCCATCGGGTACTCATTTTCATATGGGAGACAAGTATGGTCCGTACGATCCTAGCCAAAGACACTTTCAGGATGTTCAACCAGTGAGCAGACAACGTGCGCAGACAAACTACAAGCAAAAGAAGAAAAAGAAAAAGAAAGCAGAGGCTGAGAAAATCAAAGACTACACACTTGAAAAGACACTTCTAATCGACTTAGATGACATCCTAAATGAGCTTTCGCCAGGTTTTAGAAGGCTGGACAACTTTGAAGGCCTCGCTATTGGCCCAATACTTCCAAACGGAAGGCCAAGTTTAGCACTTGTTGCAGACAACAACTTCTCTTTAGGTCAAAGAAGTCTTTTCATTTTACTAGAAATTGATCAAAGAGCATGGGCAAGGCTACTAAGGAACTAAAAATGAAAAAGGTTATAGCTCCCCTTTCAATATTAATGTGTTCCCTAAAACCGGCCTTTGGGATTGACTGCCTGGGAAATCTTATAGCTTCGCCAAAAGTGAACAAGGAACACTTCGTAGAAGTTTCTCCTTACGCAAATCCCATTGAGGCCTTTATTTCTTACTCCTTGTTTGAGGAGGAAAAGCTTATAGAGTCTAAATACCTTGCAGGCATGAGAGTAAAAATACAGGACCACCATACAAACTCTGGCCTGTACAGTGATATTCGTTCATCACTTATTGACAGGGGTCTCTATAATTCAATTAAGTCAAACAAAGAGCTTCGTGATCAAAACATGGCAAGCTTTTTTGCAAAAGATCTTCTAAATGACTTCTACGAGCAACTTGCTAAATCCTCAAGACTTACAAGCTTTCTTTCAAATGCTGAAAAAGATGAAGAATTTCTGGGTGCATACTCCCTATTGAAAAGTGAATATCAACTTATCATGAACATTAACGATTGCCCTATGGAGAAGGTTTCAGGGGAAGTTGTATATTATGGTCACATTAGAAATAATGACATTCAGAGTGTGGTGGTTGCCGATCATCATGATACGTTTAGCTTTCACAAAATTAATGATGGACAAGAGGGTTTTGTCGCAGCGTTAAAGAATCCCAAGGGAACTTCAATATGTAATAAAGACTTTAGCTTCTATGCATGCGGAGATAGCTCACATGCACCAGTGGCACCTGGGAGTCTAGTAGCTGTCCTTGCAGCAGAAGGTACGACTATACCTCAAAGCATCTTCGATACCTTTTCAATCCAGGAATATGACAAGTCTTTTTTAAAGTTTGTAACAGACGCTATGGATGAACTCGAAGATCAAGATATGCCAGTCTACATAGACTTCCCTTTTGTAAAGGTCACTAATGGAGTAGCACCTCACGCTTTAATTGATAACAATCCAAAGTATGACAACGTAAATAAGGTTATTTCAAAGGATGCCAGTTACTTCCCTACCAAAGTGATTCAGATTGAGTACTCTCCATCATCGAAAAGTGATTGGGACGCAGAATTTAGGTTCAAAGGTGAAAAGAGAGTTTTGCCTGGTGAATCAGTCTATCTAGTTCTGCCTGAAGGTTTTTCTGATCGTCCACTGGCCAATGTTATCTTAGGACACAGACAAAATCCTAAAGACCAAAGAGGATATGCCTCTTTTAATAATGGTCACAAGGTATACGATCAATATCCTGCATACACATCAGTTCAAGTTCATAGTGTAGAACTTCCCTATAAAGATTCCTGGAGAACATGGGGAGGTCCTGTTAGCTCTGACAAAGGGTCCAAATTTGCTGAGATCAAAAAAGGTCCAGAGTTTGACAATCTCTATGAATGGCCATTAAAGGGTCACAAGTCCCTAAGAACTGGAAAAGAACTAAAGCAGCCTCTGCGATCAGATCTTATAAAAATTGAAGTACTTGGTGATGATCCAGTTTACCTAGACAGTGTTGTCGTTAAAGTGGTGCCTCCAAAGTCCAATAATTATGTTGACCTGAGCTTCACCAGAAGTAAAACCTTCATGGGTGATCCAGAAACCTTTAAAGGGAGAAAATTTGGCGGCGGACAAAGGTATGGAGGCAAATTTCCAGGAGCAAAAAGACTGAGCCCACACAGGGGAAGACCAGATTCTTTGGTAATAAATCTAAATGGAGAAAGCATTCAATCTGTTAATGTTGCGGCTGGAGATACAAAGCCCGACGGCGTTAGAAACAGAGATGGCGGCACAGGAAGCCTGGGGCACGCAAGAGTTTCAATAATCATTGAAAGAGTAGATGGAAAGAGGATCACATTGGTGGATCAAGAAAATGTAGCTCCACAGGGGGTTATTTCCGGACACGCATCAGGAAATGGAATTAAAGCAAAATCAATTATAATCGAAGCACATAGCGATACGGCTTATATCATGGGAATTCAATATGGATTTAACTAAAATTAACAAAACTTCTGTTACACGTTTATTACTAATCTTTATAGCTCTTCCTCTATGGGCAAACATGGATCAAAATACGATCAATAGCCCACATCTTCCCATTAGCCACTGCTACCACTGGCTCGATGAAAGAGGCAGTGGTTACCTGACAAAGAAGTATGCATTTGCCAAAGCAAATAATGGAAGCGTAACTTTTTACACGACACCGGGAACATCTAATGGTGCTGTTGCAGGGCCAGGACTATATTGTGCTAAGACACCTGTTGGAAGTATGGGCTACGGCGATAGAGTTATCAGACTAGACCTCGTTGATGACATCGTACTCTACGATGCAAATTTAGGAAAAAAACATTGCGGGCATGATGGAAAATACTATCCAAATCAATCTACATGCGACAGTAAGCCGTGGGATATCAAGTTCTATAGCGGTGGTGGTGTAGGAAATACTGCTTGGTATGTTATTCGTGACCCTCAGGCCATTGCCCAGTGGAGTGGTAACTCTGCCCAACTTGAAAGTGACCTTCTTTTAAATAAAAAGTTTTCTGGAGCTTCTTACCAGGCACATGCTGACTTAACAATACAATACATGAAGGCCGAGCGGGCACGAATTGGTGAAATGACGATTATCAACCATAAAGCACGAATGAATCTTGTAGAAATTCTAAATGATCCTGAGGAGATGAAAGAAATACCTCCATTGAATCTAATCGCAAGAGTTTTAAGGTACACAGGCCGTGACCTATCTGATAAAAAGAAAAATGAAGTATATGAAGAGCAAGCAATCCGAGCCCTGGAAGACATCTACCTCGATTACAACGACATCAAGTCTGCAATAAAAGGTTCAAATAAACTTCAAAGCATATTTACCGATGTTGCTCTTAAGCTTACCAACAAGGCAGACCTTCACAAATACAATGTTATTGCGGCATACCTAATGCTTAGAGAGTACGCTCCAGCAAAATTAGGCCAACAGGTAGTTACTAAAATTTGGAGCTCGATTTTTAAATCTGACAATGTATTTGACCCACTGGCCGATGCAAAAATAACTGAAGCAGCGCAAATCACAGCCTTTTTTAAGGCACTTCCAAGTGGCTCAAATGTTTCTAAATTGAAACTTCAAAGCCAGTTTATTATCTTAAAACTCCTAAGCCAGTTTGTTGATGATGCGGGCAAACGTGATAGAGCGATGCCATATGTATACATCATTTTCAACAATTACCTCACACAAGGAATTGAGTTCTTCGACCAGGCCTATGCAGCGATAACCAATCCAAAAATAGACAAAACATCTATTCTTGCAGGGCTTTTCTCAAACTTTGAGTCAGGTGGCTTTGCCAATTTAGATCCAGTACACATGGGCACAATCCTTGAAAGTCACCTTGAAGGAAACGTCGCTAGTGCTGACACTCAAAGGTGGAAAAATGCAATCTCTAAATTGTCACTTCCATTAACGTCAGAAGAAACGTACAAGATTCTTGGAAAATACGCCCAAGGTAGTTTAAAGCTTCCAAGTTTTTTTGACGAAGTAACATTTCTTAGAATGCTCTACGATAGATCCATTAGAGAGCAGAAAAGTCATGCATCGCCTACAAATACGTTCAGAATGATTCTTTCTGGATACTATGATGTTTTCTTAAACAAAATTGTTACAGGGAAAGATGACCAGGCAAAAATCAATGAACAAAATAACGCGGAAGCATTTTTTGTAAACCTTGCTTTGAGTTTAAGTGATGATGAGAAGTTTGCTTACGGCTATGCCATGCTTCAGAATGCATCCTACTTCGCTCTAAATCCGAAGTATCCAGGCAGCTTAAGATACAGGGGACATCCACTTGCACGCTTTATTGAATCGTATAATCAAGGCAATGCCAACTTCGACCAAATGCTTGAGGAGTTAACCGCCTTCTCTTTAGATGGAAGTTATCTACACCACCTTCTATTTGAAGGCCTAAAGAGAAAAAATACAGCCGCTAAGGCGTTGTTAGATATTATGCTAGATACATTAACATCAGATGCATTTGATAACTTTAGAAGCACTCAACTTTATACATTGAGCAATACAGAGAAGAAGAATTGGCACAATTACATTTACAATTCTCATATTGCCAATGCAGGAGATAATAGAGCGAAGTCTGATTTCTGTGGGATTGCAGATACTCTTAACAAATTTTCAAGAGATCTCCCAAATGCTGTTTCACCTGCGCAGTTGAGCAAGCTTCAAGATTTGATTGATGAAGGTGAAAACAATAACTGTTTTTAAGTTTATTTTTTAAGAGCGTTAATTAGCTTGCGGCATTCCTGATTGATTTCTTGGGATTTGCCGCTTGCCTTGCCGATATGGCCTGAAACTCCTCCACCAAAAACTAATTCGATATTGGCGGCATTTATAATTGCCACGCTCTTATGAAGGGAGTAGTCGGTAATCGAACCTTTTACAAGCTTAACCTTTTTCTTTTCAGGCGCCTCAAGTTTCTCATAGGCCTTGTTGAAAACCTTTAAGTCTTTTTCATCATAGGCGACGGCCACGACATGAGCATTGCCAGTCGCGGAAGCCTTTAAAAGCAAAAATGCCAGTTTCTCTTTAGTAGTCCCCATTCGGGAAATGAAAATTCCTGAACCTATAAAAGGAATGGCCACAGATTTTATATTGTATTTGTCTGCAATTTTAATGGCATTCTTAATTGAGTTATCGATACTCTCCAATGAGGGGTTGTATATTTCACCAGTCTTTGCCATGCTTCCCGTCGCCGCGTGTATTATATGTTTAATACCTTTTTCTGCAAGTGCTCCTGAGCTTGTAATTGCAGCAGAGCCCAACGGGGCCATGTCTTGTTTTACTAACTTATCTTTAAATTTTGCATTTTGATAACTAAGTGCCAACGGACGAGACTTGCCAGACAATTCCAAGAAGTTTTTCTTTTCTTTTGAAAACAAACCAGCACAACTGAATAATACCAAAGTAATCAATAAAATCTTCATGCCAATGATTATTGAATTATAAAAACCACATTTCAATATAATTTTAAATCAAGCTCTAAATAGCTGCACATTTTCAAAGTCAATAATGCGCATGACTTCCCTACACTCTAATGTCATTTTACCGTTATACATCAAAGGAAGAAGCAAACTTGATTGAATAAGACATTCACCGCTTTCTTTTATCAATTTGTAGGTTAGATTTTTTGAGTAGTTTTGAATAATTTCATAAATCAAATCAAACGAGTTTTCTTGGGGTCTAGTAATTTCACGAGGATTAAACCTGTATTTATAGATGCCTGTTTTATGCCTGGAGGTTTGGCTAGGCAGCACTTTCACTAAATCAAACCAGTTGGTACATGCATTAAAAAAGTCTAGAACATCACCATGCGACTCCATGACATAAAAATATGCACAATGATTCTCTTTTAACAAAAACTCTATCGGCTTAAAAATCAATGCTCCAAGTGGGAGGTAGATAAAGTAATTCTGTGCCAGGGGAATATCTTCAGACAAAAGGTCAAATACCTCCATACCTTCAGCATTCACACCTAGCCTTTGTGCTATCTTTTTTGCCTCGAAGACTCTGCTCTTTTCTACTTCAAGGGATAGAACATTATCTAGTCCTAGTGCCTTTGAAAGAATTGAGCCTTTTGAGTGCCCGGCACCCAAATCAACCAAAGTACTATTAGCTTCAATATCTTTTAGAATTGAATAGTAATCGTCAAAAGGAGTGGATAAGGCCAACTCCTCAAGCCCACAATAGACTTCTGGATTTGGTGAGCTTACTCCCCTTTCAATGAGTTGATGATCAAGGCCTAAAAATTGTTGAAGTTTTTTTTCACGCTCCAGTGCTTCAAGATTCCTATCTTGAAGAATCTCGAGCACTCTTTTACGAAGGCCCATTAGATGTGAAGGGCCTTCTTTTTCATTTTTTCGATTAACGTCGTTCTATTCAGATTCAGCAACTTGCTTGCTTGATTTTTATTGCCGCCAGTAAAACTTAATGCCTGAAGAATTAAAGAATCTTCAATATCGGAAAGAACTCTTTTAAGATCAACACCCTCTTCTGGAAGCTCAAAAATGTGCTTGTAATGATCAGTGGCAAGAGGGTTGTGTCTAAAAATCTTTGCAGGAAGATCTTCAGGCAAAATCTCATTTCCACCTCTAAGAATAACTAGTCTTTCAATTATGTTTTCAAGCTCTCTTACATTGCCTGGCCAGTCATAGCTTAAAAGCATTTCAAGAGCCTTATCACTGAAGCTAATTTCATTGCTTCTATCAGCAGATGAAAAACGATCCACAAAATACGAAATAAGAAGTGGTATATCTTCCCTTCTTTCCTTTAATGCCGGAATTTTTATAGGGATTACATTTAAACGATAGAAAAGATCCTCTCTAAACTTGCCCTCCGAGACCATTTTTTCAAGATCCCTATGGGTAGCGGCAATAACCCTAGTATCAATTGTGATCGTGTCAGTCGAACCAACAGGTTCAATGGTTCTACTTTGTAGTACCCTCAAGAGTTTAACTTGAAGCATGTGTGGCATATCCCCAATCTCATCTAAAAAGATTGAGCCTTTGTCGGCCAACTCAAATCGCCCTTTTCTATTGGAAATTGCTCCAGTAAATGATCCTTTAACATGTCCAAATAATTCGGACTCAAGAAGATCTCTTGGAATGGCCCCACAATTAACGCTAACCTTGTTTCTCCTTCCTCTTGAGCTCAACTCGTGGATAGCGTGGGCCACAAGCTCTTTCCCAGTACCAGATGGACCGGTTACCAATACAGTAGACTCTGTGAGTGCAACCTTTTGGATTCGCTCAAACACCTCTTTCATCACTTTTGAGCGACCAATCATGTGACAAAAAATATCATCCTCACTCGGCTTCTCTATTCTAAGATTGCTTGGCCTATTGAACTTTGAAACAGAATCAACTTCGGATTTAAGTTGAGAAAGACCTATTCCAAGTTTTTTATTGATCGCCTCGATTACAAGCTTTTGTAAGTTTTCAAGCTCAAATGGTTTGGTTAGATAGTGATATACACCTTTTCTAGTGGCCGATATCGCAGTCTCAATACTGGCAAAGCCAGTCATAGCAATAGATACAAAATTAAAGCCTTTATCTTTTAGATTATCTATTAATAGAAGGCCATCCCCTCCATGCTCAAGACTAATATCTGTAATAAGACAAAATGGTTTAGTTCTAGCGGGGTCCCCCATCAGTCTGGACAAACAATCCATAGAGTTAGTGAATAACTCCACCTCACAATTTAGAGTTTTCATAAGGTACTTTTTGATACTTAAACCAAGTACCTTGTCGTCTTCAACTATAAAAATTCTGGGATTTAATCCAAACTCCTCCATCTCGTCTTCATCAGTGAATGTGATTGGCTTTTGGATTTTTTGTTCAAAGGAATTGTGTAAAAAATTAATATCGTCCATTATATCTCCGCTTATAAATGCTAGCGAAGTCGAACACAGGTGTCAATTTTTAGACACCGGAATTATCTTCCGGGCTGGCCCCAACCCTTCAATAATATCAGATACTTGCAAATCAGGTTGAATAAAATCTTACAAATTCCATAAAGTATTTTACCGACTTCTCAGGGCCTCCTGCCCAGTAATAATAAACTAGAGCACAAAGTCCAAAAGCAGCGAAAGATAGACACAACATTGTGAGTTTTTGTTTTCTTCGAAGCCAAAATAAATAAGCGAATTCTCCGCCTATTAAAAGCAAAGGTACCGCCCAAAACGGTGTGTACCGAACTAAAAAGTAGATTTCATCCATTACTTGATTATAGACGATCTTTAAAAGGCTGCAACTATGGCAAAAAAAAGGCCTCCGACTGGAGGCCTGATATTAGAATCTAGACTTTAGCTCTTCTAAGTAATCAAGGTTTTCCCAAGTAAAACCATTACTGGAAGTTCTTCCAAAGTGTCCGTATGCAGCGGTTTGCTTATACATAGGTCTAAGGAGATCCAATCTTTGAACAATCGCTTTAGGTCTCATGTCAAAAATGTCGTTTACAGCCTTTGTAATCGCGTCTTGATCAACTTTGTTAGTGCCAAAAGTGTCCACCAAGAATGACATCGGCTTTGAGATACCAATTGCGTAAGCAACTTGCACCAATGCTTTATCAGCAAGACCTGCAGCAACAACATGTTTTGCAACTTGTCTTGCAGCATAGGCCGCAGAACGATCAACTTTTGTAGGATCTTTACCGGAAAAAGCTCCCCCACCGTGTGCGCCATGCCCACCATAAGTATCTACAATAATCTTTCTTCCAGTAAGACCAACATCTCCCATAGGGCCGCCGATAACAAACTTTCCTGTCGGGTTGATATAGAAGTTGGTTTTGTCGTCTATGAATTCGCCTGGAACAATTTTATTAATAACTTCTTCTCTGATGGCCTCATGGATATCTTTTTGAGAAATCTCTGGAGCATGTTGAGTAGAAACAACAATTGCCTCAATTCTCTTCACTTTTCCATCAACGTACTCAGCTGAAACTTGAGTTTTACCATCAGCTCTAAGCCATGGAAGTGTACCATTATGTCTCACTTCACTTAGCTGTTTAGCAAGCTTGTGGGAAAGATCAATAGTCAAAGGCATAAACGAGTCAGTTTCGTTGATGGCGTAGCCAAACATTAACCCTTGATCTCCAGCACCTTGGTCAAGATCAACACCTTTTCCTTCATCAACACCTTGAGCGATATCCGGAGACTGCTTATCAAGTGCCAAGTTAACTGCACATGTATTTGCGTCAAAGCCTTTGTCAGAGTGATCGTATCCAATCTGGCGGATCGTCTCTCTCGCAATTTCATGATAATCAATATGTGCCGTAGTTGTAATTTCTCCGGCCAGCTGAACTAAACCAGTGGTAACCAAAGTTTCACAGGCAACACGCGCATTAGGATCTTTCTCTAAAAGAGCATCCAAAATGGCGTCACTGACTTGGTCTGAAATCTTATCAGGGTGTCCCTCTGTAACGGACTCCGATGTGAATAAATAATCTTTTAACATTGCTGCCTCCGAGCTATACAACTAAATAAATTATACACTATAGCGTAAGCTAGAATTTATACATGACGCAGACCGAATGAGCAATTACTTCTTTGTAAAATATTTGAATAAATGAGGATCCCGATACTTGAAAAACTTGGGACGACCTTTGACCCAGGTCACAGAATAAATTTTTTCTCCAATTTTGACGACCTCAAATGGGTTGCCGCTTGGATCTGTGAATGAGTAAAGATATTGATATTTATCGCCCAAATAGAGGCGAACAAGGTTTCTTTGCGTTCCAACCTCATAACCTGGCCGTTCAGGAAAGTGCTTATACCCGTGCCACACTGTAGACATATCAATTTTTCCAAGCATTGAAACCCGAGAAAAGTATCGTAGAACGTTGAATTCTTTTCTGAAGTTATTAACGGCCTTAAGAGAGATTTTAACGTTCTTATCTCTTAGTGCCCTTCCAACATATGACATATCCGGACAGAAGATCTTCGCGACACTTGAAATGTAGTGGTAGGTAAAAGAGAACTCTCCCACTCTGAACAAAGTATTCAACCACTTGCTGTCTTTATAATCCTTCTCAGAGAGGCCTAAGTGCTTTACAAGCTCTTGATCAGGATCCAGGGTGCTATAGAAAGGATGCTCCACTCTATTTAGAACAATTTGGGCGACATCTTCTCTTTCCAAAGCATCAGGCCCATCAACTCTGCCAACTTCATTAAACAAGATTGTCTCCAACACATAAACCGCCCTCATAAGCTCAGGCTGCTTCATCCACCACTTATATGCTTGGGCCTGCTTGGTATAAACGTATTCTTTCAACTTAATGCTTGCCTCGTTCTTTTCTTTTACAAGCTTTTTTGCCTTGGCCTTATTGTTTACTTTTACAATGTCTTTGTAGAAGTCGTAGTTTCTCTGTGTTCTTTCTGCCCAATCAGAAAGCCTATCAACTTGTTCTTGCTTTCCACGCTTAAGCAGCTTTTCAATATAGCGAAGAGTCCATTCCAAGTCATAACGAAGATTTTCAGATATAAAGTTTCTCTCTTTTTTTACAGTCAGATAAAGTGTATCTAAAGTCGATCTGAGGTACAGATCAGAGCCTCCATTTTTCTTGTTATAAGTTCCATCCTCCACAATTTTTCGGAAGAAGAATACTTTGTTGGCAAGTTTTTTACTTTTGAGGTCATCCTTATTCTTTGAGAGTTCAAACTCTCTCCTGTTCTTTAGATGATCATTTGGAAAGTTATAGCTTTTAAGAAAAAAAACTTTTGAAAAGAAAGCGTCAAGTTCCTTTTTGAGTTTATTCAATTCTTCGTTTGATTTCTTTTGAAGTTTTTCAAGCTCGCCCTTGCCAAGTTTTTGGGAGTATATTTTTTTATAATTTAAAAGCTTTCTCAAACTCTCTTGCAGTGGAGAGGAGATCTCTTCAAATGTAGGCAGTTTTTCGATGGACTGAAGTTGCTTCTCGGTTTTCTTAATGAAGTCAATTTTCTTTTTAAAATGTGAAAGGTTACTTTTTATTGCTGCCCGGTCTATATCATTTCCAAGAAGAGGAAGGTAGAAACCAGATCCACGATAGTCTCTTAAGAACTTATAATATTTCTGATCAGCCCCACCTGAGCAAACTTCTTTTGAAAACTTTTTGTGCAATCTTTTGTATTCATAAGATTTTTTATATAAGTTTCCAGACCAACTTAAAGAAGGTGCCTGTGCCAGCGCTTCACTAAGCGCAAGCATTATAAAAATAGAAGTTTTAAACAATTTCAGAAACAAAACTCGATTCCCACAATCCCAAACAAGTCCTATTACTCAAAACCAATAGAACTTTATCACCGGACACCCATTGGTCAATTCTCTCTCTAAGCTCATCCAAACTCTTGGCACAACATGCCTGAATCCCCTTATCCAAGAGTTCACTGGTCAAAAGATCACAATCAAGGTTGTGGCTATTCTTGACAGTAGTGGCCAACGGATTGGCAGCGAGTATCACCCTATTACTTTTAAGCAGGCTAGTCGCAAACTCTTTTTGAAAAATAGAGCTTCTTGCTGTGGCTGAAACTGGTTCAAAAACAGTTATGACCTCCTTATCAGGATAGGCCGCCTGAATCGCATCCACGGTAAGTGCAATAGCTCTGGGGTGGTGGGCAAAGTCGTCAATAACCACAGCACCTTTATATTTGCCTCTCACTTCTTGTCTTCTCTTCACAAGACCTAACTCCTGAACTGCCTCGACAACCTTTTGAGTGTCAAAACCTTCCTTTAACAGGAAAAGGGCACAAGCACTTATGTTTAAGATATTGTGATGCCCTACAATATTAGTTTTAAAAAGCACTTCTTCGTTGTTCCACACAAGACAGAACTCACTACCGTCTTTATGTGTTGTTGCCGCTTTTGGCCCATAATCTGACTCATCTCCATACATCGACCATTTTAGAGATGGATTCTTCTCTCTTAATTTGTGAATTGAAGGATAAGCATCATTTGCGACTACATGTCCTGGAAGATTGTCAAAACACGCCTGGAATTCATTTTCAATATCCTCTATTGAGGAGAAAATATCCGCATGGTCAAATTCCAGCGAAGTTAAAATCATGTGATTTAACTCGTACTGGCGAAATTTAGAGAACTTTTGAAAATAAGAGCTGTCATACTCATCGGACTCAATTGTGAAGTACTTGCTTTTGCCAATTTTGGCAGGTGCCCTTCCATTAACAATGCCGCCAATAAAGTAGCCGCAATCCTCACCAAGCTTTTCCAAAAGCTGAGTCAGAAAATATGTAGTGGTAGTCTTTCCGTGTGTTCCTGCAAGTCCTACCACTTGGCGATCTTTTAAAACAAGACTTCCTAAAATGGTCGGAAAAGATGTGAATGGCACTCCACAGCTTTCTATCATTCTAGCATTTTCACTTTTACCCGGTACAGAGTTTCCAACGACAATAAGGTCATACTTTTTTAAAAAGTCTGCATCAACATCTTCAAGTTTGTGGCAGGCTATTTCAGTAGTCTTTAAGTAGTCACTCATTGGAGGAAAATAGGCCTGATCGGCTCCCTCAACGTCAAATCCGGCCTCTTTTAAAAGACAAGCTGCGGCACCCATACCTGTTCCGCACATGCGGTAGAAGAATATTTTTTTGAAATCAGATTTTCTCTTGGCGATCTCTTCACCACCAAGAGCATTTGTTAAGTTCATTTGCATTTTCAGTCCTTGAGATATGCATTAATCTTAACGAACAATAGTGTCTTAGTCTATTTAAGAGATTTAACGGCAATAATTGATAATACGCTGATCAACAAGCTCGGTCACCTCTTTAACATCCTCAAAGAACGGCAAGTTCAACTGCTCAAAACCATTTTTTGGGCAATGAGTGAATGAAGGGAATGCATTTTCAAAATCCTCTTCATCCAAAAGAGATTGACCTAGAAGGCCAACTTGGTCTAGGCCCATCCGTCCGGCCACTAGCTCTCTATAGGCCAGATCAAAAGCGGTGTAGTATGGTATAGAGCTGTCTGGCAATGCATGATTGGCCACTCGGTGAATATAAATCGCCAAAACTTTATCAGGATAGTCTTGCCTTACCCTTTCATAGATTACTGGGTCTAGCTCAATATCATCACCCATGAGAATGACCTTCTCATATCCACTCTCCAATACACTTACAATTTTTTGGTATTTATATTCGGCCTTGTCCTCAAGGCCTTCTCTTGTAAAGTATTCTTTATGTTCAATCTCATGCTCTTCCAATAATTTTTCAATGTTGTAATTAAAAAGCCGTGGAGAAGCACTTAAAATATAAACACCATCCACATAGTAAGACATCTCATCTAGAAGCACTTCCATATTGGAAAATATCTTTTGAGTAAATAAGGCATTATACAAGGCCTTCTCAGGCTCTTGAACATTAGTTCTTTTCAGGGTGTCATCCAGGTCTGTTACGATTGCAACTTGAGCAAGAAGTGTTGAGCAAAATGTGGCAGTAAAAATTAAAGAGGCAAGTCTTCCCATATGAATTCTCCAAGTGATCTTCGTAGCTTATTCAACTCACCCTTATCATACCAATGCAGTTTTGTAGAATTGGTGAGTAGAACATGCCCCAATTTTTTCACAGGGTCTATCCATATTGATGTACCAGTAAAGCCTAAGTGCCCGAAAACTCGATCGCCACAGCCATTACCGGCCAGTGTATTTAAAGGGTCAGATACCGTGTCCCATCCTAAAACAAAACGCTCATGCTTTTTTTCAAGCTCTGAGCTCATTCGATTTAGAAGATTAAGTTTCTGATCAAAGTTTAAAAGAGTTTTGCATACCCCTTCCACACTCCCAAATAGTCCAGCGTGGCTAGTCTTATCTTTAATATTGTATGCATTTGGGTCGTGAACATTCCAAAAGTTGGCCTTTGAATTTACGAAACCATTCTGGAGCGTTCGATGGTCTACACTTAAATCAGTCCAAAAAACAATCTTCTCGTCCCAAATCTCTTTGGCAACTTCATGAAGATCATCGCCCAACTTATTAAACTCCAACATAAAACGAAGTGCGCCAAAATCGGAATACACAGTGTTGGACTCTTCGATTTTGTAAGAAAAGAGCTGTTCCTTCCAAGAATTCTTTCCAAGAAGGCCCCATGCCGGCAGTGAGCTTTTATGGTTTAAAAGCAACGACATCTCGCTTGAGAGACTGTCTAATCTTGTAAAGGCACCACAAGAATTTGTTAAGGGCTTCGTTAAACTAGCCAAATCAAAAAAGATCTCATCAGTACTATCAATGATTTTGTTGTTTAGCTTCTCTATTTGAAATGATTGAAAAGTGTTTTTGTTAAAGTCAATAACTCCAAGTGCTAATGCATCTGAAGGTTGTTTTTTTAAAGATTGAATGCAATGTTGCTTTAACTCGTTCATGCTTTAACTATTGCAGTAATCTAGAGTTTTTTTGGATATGTTGCCAATAAGCTTATCTATTAGAGGAGCATTTCTAGTTTTAATCTCAATATTCGACTTTGGACAGTGTGCGTATTTTGGAAAAACTTTGTGAAATTTTTCTTCTTTAAGAAGGGCCCTTCCAACATCAACAACCTGATCTTTTGTGAAACGTTTCTTTTTAAATTCGTTAACTGCGATATCAAAAGCGGTGAAATAAGGAGTAACCCCCTTCATAATCACTTTCTCATTTTTAACCACATGGATGTAAATTTCTGAAACCCTTCCAGGAAAGTCTTTTGCAATTTGAGTGTAAACATCTTGGTCCACACCACTGTCATCGCCAATTAAAATGAATTTGTCATTGGATGACTCCATTATTCTTTTCACCGTTTCATACTTGTAAGAGTGCTCTGATTCAAAGGCAAATGGCACTCTAGTATAAACGCCCTTGGCGTTAAGCTTGTTGTCCTTAATAAGTTTTTCAACATTAAATTCCAAAAACTTGTAGTCCTCACTTACAAAGAACAAATCTCCCTTGGTTTTTTTAAGAAGAGTATCCATTCCGCTGAAAACTTTATGTGTAAGAATAGAGTGATAAAGACCTCTAAAGCTCTCCCCTCTTGTTCTTTTCACAGTTTCATCAATGTCTGTAATTATGGAAGTCTTTGCATAGCTTGTTCCGGCAAGAGAGACGTAAATTAGAGCAATTAAAAGCAAAATTTTTCTAAACATGGCCATCCCCCTCAATGGTGAAAACATGCAGTTTTGATGTTTTCAGGCTTGTGAATATTTCTACAGAAGTTGTTAAATTATTTCCACATTTTTAAGTTTGAGTAAAAAGCCTTTTTCACAGGAGCAAAATGCTTTTCCATTAGCATATGCTCCTGTTATCTAAGACCTTTTTATCCGACAAGCTCTATTGATTTTTTATAGCGGCCTGAGCAGCTGCAAGCCTTGCAATTGGCACTCTAAATGGAGAACAACTTACATAATCCAGGCCAACTCTGTGGCAAAAATCAATTGAAGCGGGATCACCGCCATGCTCACCGCAGATACCACAGTGAAGCTTTGAATTGGTCTCTTTTCCTAGCTTCACAGCATGCTCCACTAGAAATCCCACACCGTTTTGGTCAAGGCTTACAAATGGGTCTTTTTCAAAAATGTTTCTTGACTGATACATTGGCAAAAACTTTCCAGCGTCATCACGAGAAAGGCCAAAAGTTGTTTGAGTTAAGTCATTAGTCCCAAAAGAGAAAAACTCTGCATGTTTTGCAACTTGATCTGCCGTGATACAGGCCCTTGGAAGTTCAAGCATAGTTCCAAGTTTGTATTTAATTTCTTTGTTTTTCTCTTTAAAAACGCTCTGAATGACTTCTTCGCTCTCGCCTTTTAAGATCTCAAGCTCTTTGTAATCAGCAATAAGAGGGATCATGATTTCAGGAAGAACTTCAACGCCATCATTTGCGACATTAATTGCCGCTTCCATGATAGCTTGAACCTGCATTTTATAAATTTCAGGATAGGTAATACCAAGCCTACATCCCCTATGGCCAAGCATTGGATTGAACTCATGAAGGTTTGACTGTCTCTGTTCCACGACCTTCACATCCACTTCCAAGGAAGCTGCAAGCTCTTCCATTTCACTTTCCTTATGAGGCAAGAATTCATGAAGAGGAGGGTCTAGAAGTCTAATATTAACAGGCTTTGAGGCCATGGCCTTAAAGATACCTTCAAAGTCTTCTCTTTGATATGGAAGAAGCTTATCAAGAGCTTTTTGTCTTTCTTCTTTTGACTCAGCAAAGATCATCTCTCTGACTGCTAAAATTCTCTCTGGAGCAAAAAACATATGCTCAGTTCTACAAAGACCAATACCTTCTGCACCAAATTCAACAGCGGTTTGAGAGTCTTCGGGATTGTCAGCATTTGTTCTAACTTTTAGCGTTCTGACTTCATCCGCCCATGCCATGAAAGTGGCAAAATCATCGGAGATCTCCGCTTCTATGGTCGGAACAACTCCTTCATAAACATCTCCGCTTGTGCCATCAAATGTTATGAAATCACCCTCTTTAAATTCTTTTCCATTTACCTTAAGAGTTTTATTTTTCTCTGAAATCTCAAGGGCCGAACAACCTGCAACACACGGCTTACCCATTCCACGCGCTACAACGGCAGCGTGTGAAGTCATTCCACCTCTTGCGGTCAGAACCCCTTGAGCGGCGTGCATTCCGCCGATATCTTCAGGTGAAGTTTCTTGGCGTACTAGAATTACCTTTTTATCCGCCCCCGTCCACTCAACAGCGTCTTCAGAGTCAAAAACGATCTGACCAGATGCTGCTCCAGGAGATGCCGGAAGCCCGTGTGCCAGTGACTTTTTCTCCGCATTTGGGTCAAGTCTTGGGTGTAATAGGTTATCAAGGCTTTCAGGCACAATTCTTAACAAGGCCTCTTTCTTGTCTATAAGGCCTTCCTCAACAAGATCCACAGCGATCTTTAAAGCAGAACGAATTGTTCTTTTACCTGTTCTTGTTTGAAGAATGTAGAGTTTTTCATCTTCAATTGTGAACTCAATATCCTGCATGTCCTTGTAGTGTTTCTCGAGTTTTTGATAAATATCAACAAGCTCGTCATATGCCTTTGGCATCACTTCATGCAAAGTGGGAAGGTCTTTATTTGAATCATTCTTACTAGTTTCATTGATTGGGCCTGGAGTTCTAATACCAGCAACAACATCCTCGCCTTGAGCGTTTAAAAGATACTCTCCAAAGAAAACCTTTTCTCCAGTTGAAGGATCTCTTGTAAAACAAACACCAGTTCCTGAAGTATCCCCAGTGTTTCCAAATACCATAGACTGAACATTGACAGCGGTTCCCCAGTCGTGGGAGAAGCCATTCATTTCTCTATACTTCATTGCCCTTGCGTTATTCCATGATCCAAAGACAGCTCCAACTGCTGCCCACAGCTGCTCCATAGGATCTTGAGGAAAGCTTTGGCCATACTCCTCGGCAAGAACTTGTTTATAAACTTCAACCAACTCCTGAAGATCTTCTTCATCCATCTCCACATCGTTTGAGTAGCCGCGAGCTTCTTTTAAATCTTCAAGTTGGTGCTCAAGAATTGAGGTGTTCAACCCAAGAACAACGTTTGAAAACATTTGAATAAATCTTCTATATGAATCCCAAGCAAATCTTGCATTGCCTGTTTTCTTGGCCATTCCCAAAACTGTTTCATCATTCATACCCAGGTTTAGAACAGTATCCATCATGCCTGGCATTGAGACTTTAGCTCCAGATCTTACAGAGAAAAGTAATGGGTTTGTTTTGTCGCCAAATTTTTTACCAGTGATCTTTTCAACTTCACTAAGAGCTTTGTTTACTTGATCTTTAATTTCATCAGAAATTTTCTTTTCTTTTTTATAGTAATCCAAACAAGCTTCTGTAGTTACAGTAAAGCCTGGAGGAACAGGAAGCTTTAGATTGCACATCTCAGCAAGGTTTGCGCCCTTGCCCCCTAATAGGTCTTTTTGATTTCTATTTCCGTCAGTGTTTTCAGCGCTAAAGCTGTATACCCATTTAGACATTGTTTTCTTCCTTAAAGTATTAGAATTAGTGACGTTTAATATTAGCAGGGACTAAGATTATTTTACATTGGCGCTGCGGCATAATCTTTAATTTTTTAAGAGAATTTTAAGAATAAAAAGGGCGACGTAGACTCGCCGCCCCATAACAAATTATTTAGAAACCAAGTTGTTCTCTAACGTACTGGCCAATTTTGGAGATTTCAATTCTCTCCTGCTTCATAGAGTCTCTATCTCTAATGGTAACGGCGTTGTCTTCAAGAGAGTCAAAATCCACAGTAATACATAGTGGAGTACCGATCTCATCTTGTCTTCTGTATCTCTTACCAATTGAGCCAGATACGTCGTATTCGCATTTATAGTTCTTTTGAAGCTCGTTTAGAATATTGTTTGCACACTCTTCAAGCTGAGGCTTTTTCATAAGCGGCATTACAGCAATTTTTACTGGAGCGATGTGTGGTTTAAACTTCAACACAGTTCTTTCTTCTTTTGTGCCTTCATTCTCAAGTCTGTAAGCGTCACAAAGAAGTGCCAGAAGGTGCCTGTCACAACCAACACTAGTTTCAATAACATATGGAAGATATTTTTTGTTTCCATCAGCTTGATCAACGTAATTTAAGTTCTTTCCAGAAAGCTCGGCGTGTTGCTTTAGATCGAAGTCAGTTCTTGAGTGGATGCCTTCCATCTCATCCCAGCCAATTGGGAATTTGTATTCAATATCTTCAGCTGCATCAGCATAGTGAGCAAGCTCATCTGGCCCATGCGGGTGAAATCTAAGATTTTCTTTTCTAATACCGTTATCCAGGTGCCACTGGTAGCGGATCTCTTTCCACTCATCCATAAACTTCTTCTGCTCGCCTGGTTTTACAAAGTATTGCATCTCCATTTGCTCAAATTCACGGGTTCTAAAGATAAAGTTACCTGGAGTGATCTCGTTTCTAAAAGCTTTTCCAATCTGAGCTATTCCAAATGGAAGCTTCTTTCTCATAGTGGATTGAACATTTAAAAAGTTAACAAAGATCCCCTGAGCGGTTTCAGGTCTAAGATATACTTCAGCTCCAGAGCCTTTAACTGGTCCCATATGTGTTTCAAACATAAGGTTAAATTCACGAGGCTCAGTGAATGAGTCCTCTGCTTTACAATTTGGACAAGGAGCGTCTAGTTCGATTTTGTCAGCTCTGAACCTTGCTTTACACTCTTTACAATCAACTAGAGGGTCAGTGAAGTTATCAATATGTCCTGAAGCTTTCCAAACTTGAGGTGACATCAAAATTGAAGCATCTAGTCCCTCAACATCAGAGCGAAAGGTCATGGCCTTCCACCAGGTGTTTTTCACATTGTTTTTAAGCTCAATCCCCAATGGGCCATAGTCCCAACAAGAGCCAAGACCGCCATAGATCTCAGAGCTTTGGAATATAAATCCTCTTCGCTTGCACAAGCTTACAAGGTCCGCCATGTTTTCTAAGTTTTTTTCGTTACTCACTTCAATATCCTTGGAATAAATATTTTAATCACTAAACAAGTATCATTTTAAAAACGTTTCGTCCCCACTCTCTTTTAATTTTACCAAGCAGGATAGATTACTTTGTAACCGGCACTAAGAAGACCCATAGAGCTAACCCTCTCACGCCCCCCATCAGGAAACAACTCGTCTATCCCACCAGAGTGGAAAAAGAACAAAGATCCTGGACCTCTGGCAAGCCAATAAGGAGACTCGCCTAAGCTTGACAGTTGGTTTGTAGTACCAGTCTGCCACTTTTGAGCTTCGTGAACTTCATTTGACTGAATGAAATATACTTTCTCATGGGTGCTTATTACAGGATATGGCTGAGGAGAAATATCTGATATGTTTGTACTACCTCCTCCATGTGAGTGGGATGAAGTCAGCCCCGAAGTTAGGTAGAAGATTTCACCATGCTCGTTCATATTAAGGATATTTGCATGGGGTACCAAGTTTGAACCATAATTTGAACCTGTTGAGTATGTCTCAGTATTTGATGTCCCGTCATCGTATACAAATACCCCATCATGGTAGTACTTTGACGAGGGGTTACAGAACGCGTTTCCAGTTCCCCCAGGAGCTAATGTGTTAGCACTCTGTCCTGAGAAGTCCAATTCTTTAATAGATGAACCAACACAGCCAAACAGTTTATTGGTGATATGGTCGGATTGAATCCAAGATAGACCTGTAAAGCTTGCAGGGGCTCCAGAGCAATCTTTAGAAGTATCTCCCGCATGATCAAGATAGCAAAGATCACCGGAACTATCTTTGAAAAAAAGTTTTCCTTGATGAACTTCAAGTGCACTCACGTTCTCAGTTATTACAGAGTGCTCAGTATTTGTGTAAAAGTCATACCTTCTTAGATGTGTTGAACCATCAAAGTAAAAAATGTTATTTTGGTAGAATGTAAACTCAGATGCTCCTGGATAGGCTCCAAGATCATGGATACTAGCGTGAAGGGTATCTAATGCGAAAAATTTCGCCCCATCGGTGAATATTACATAAGATTCCTCAAAGTGCTCATCCTGCATTTTACCATTTATCTTTGTTTCGGCACCAGTGAGCATTGAAAGTACATTACAGCCTACAAGTGCTGAAAGAATGGCCAGGTTACAAAGAAAGCTCGTATAATTTTTTGTATTCACCGTTCATCTCCATTAATTGGTCGTGTGAACCTTCTTCGGCTTTTTCTCCCTCTTTCATAACTATAATTTTATCGTAATTTTGAATAGTTGAGAGCCTATGTGCCACAGCTAGGACGGTTTTATGGGAAGCAACCTTATCTAGGGCCGCTTGAACGGTTTTTTCAGATTCATTATCTAGAGCAGAAGTTGCCTCATCGAATAAAAATATTGGGCAATCCCTTAAAAATGCCCTGGCAATAGTAAGCCTCTGGCTTTGTCCGCCAGATAGTCTAAGTCCCCTGTCTCCAATATGGGTTTGCAGTCCATCTGGCAGATTTTTAATAAATTCATTGGAGTAGCTTACGTCCAGTGCTTCGTTAATTTGCTCCTCGGAATAGCTTACACCTGCAGTCAAGTTCTCTAGAATTGAATCATTGAATAAGAAAATATCCTGACTAACTAAGGCCACCTGAGATCTGAGAGAATCAAGGGTGTAATC
Organism: Halobacteriovoraceae bacterium; assembly: GCA_002718735.1. The sequence continues at coordinate 27,896 of PBFR01000024.1, forward strand.
TTTAATGTTTACGCCATCAATTAGGATCTCTCCCTCTTCAATATCGTAGAGTCTTAAAAGAAGTGAAACCAATGTGGATTTGCCTGAACCGGAAAGTCCCACTAGTCCAATTTTTTCGCCTTTGTTAATTTTAAGACTGAAGTTTTTAACCACCGGAGACTTTCCATACCCAAAGGTCACGTTTTTAAACTCAATTGATTCTTCAAAGTTTAAAAGATCAACGGTTCCAGTGTTCACTTCTTCTGGCTCACCTAAAAGCTTGAAGATTCTTTTGCCTGCACCACGCGCTTGATTAAGCTTGGTGTTTGCTTTGGAGTACCTTCTTACAGGATCCATAAACATGGCAAGTGCACCAATAAAAGAGATAAACTCACCAACAGTTAAAGCTCCGTCTTGCGCTCTAAAATAAGCTGCAACAATTACAACCCCAAAGGCCGTGGCCGCAACAAGCTCAACTGAAGGATGTGAATGCTCCTCTGCTGAATTGGACTTTCTCTTATGGCCTAGAAAGTTGTTCTGCGCCTTATTAAACCTTTTAACCATGTAGGTTTGAAGATTAAATGCCTTAATAATCTTTTGACCAGTAAGGCCTTCCGCTCCATGGTGAGTCATCTCAGCATTGTCTTCTTGAGCTTTAGTTACATAGCGTCTAATTCTTTTTCCAGTAACGTTAAAGATCACGATGAAAAATGGAAGCACTACAAAAATAATTAAAGTTAATTTCCAGTCATGATAAAGAGCGACTCCAATAAGAAGTATTGCCGTAAGCGGTTCTCTAAAGATAGAAATTGCATGATTAAATGCTTCAGCGAACACGGCCGTGTCATTGATCATGACAGATAAAAGGTTTCCTTGCTTTGTCTTTGCGTAATGGGAAGCGCTTAAGTGTTGAAATTTTGTATAAATGTCTTGTCTAATGTCACAGGTCGCTTGATCCACAACCATTCTTAACCCAAAAAAGTGAAAGTATCTGAGTGGATAATTTATAACCGCAAGACCAACAAGTATTCCGCCCAGTTGAAGTGCGTATTCGGTTGTTGCCGCTGGATCAAAGATTCCATCAATAACGTTTTTTACAAAGTATGCCTGATAAGCTTTAATTGCCGCTAAAGGAATGGAACAAAGAGAGGCCAAAATCGCAAAGCGAAGATATGGCCTTAAATATGGATACATCAATTTAAGTAATTCGATCATTCCTGCATAATAGCCGTTTGTGTCAATAAAGAAAAGAATTGGCCCCATCAAAATGGATTAAAAACATGACTAAAAAAGCAATATTTCTAGATCGCGACGGAACAATCATCATAGATAAGCACTACCTGCACGATCCAAACCAAGTGGAATATTTTGAGGACACAATTGAGGCCTTGCAACTCATGACAAATAAAGGCTATGAGCTATTCATGGTTACCAATCAATCTGGCATTGGCAGAGGCATGTTTAAAGTTGAGGATATGCACAAAGTTCATGAGAAGATCATCAAAGACCTCATGCAGGAAGGGATTGTCATTAAAGATGTGGCCTTCTGCCCTCATTCCCCCCATGAAAACTGCGATTGTCGCAAACCATCCCCAAAGATGATCTTAGATCTCATGCAAAAGCATGGAATTGAGCAGGGATTCATGATTGGAGATAAAGCAATCGATGCAGAGTGTGGAATTGCCGCAGGGATTGAGGGTGTTCACCTGACTAACAGCGACTCGGAATATCCGAAATTTAAAAGATTAATAGAATTCGCTAAGAGCATCAGTTAATTACTTTTTAAACTCTTTTTTAAATTGATCTATTAGCTCTCTATGGAGCGAGGAAAGCTCCACATTGTCTGAGTAATAGAAGTTAATCTTGTACTTTGCAACCTCAACATCCAACTTTCGAACCCTGTAAGAGTCTTTTGGAAGTGAATAAAGGTAGTACTCTGGAATATAGGCCACACCATGACCACTCACGGCCATGTTTGCAATAACTCCCCAGCTCGAAATTGAAGTATTTATTGGAGGAGCAGATTTAAATCTTTTCTGATAGGCGGCCTTAAGCTCCACCACCTCTTTTGTGTCTTCAGTGAGAATAAGTCCCGCTTCATGGATTGATCTTTTATCTTTTTTAGCACTTATAAAAACAAACTTGCCACTGTGTATAGTTTCAAACCTTGCTTTAAACGTAACATTATCCAGTGAGATTGAATAGTTCCTCTCACCTCTTTCCATTAACTCTTTACATCTGAAAGTAGTCCCAACTCTTATGCTAAAGTCCAAATTCTCATGCTTCTTTTTCATTTCAGACATGACACTTGGAAGAAATGTGTTTGCTAAACTTTGTTGAATTGAAATTTTAATTTTCTCATTCGCGGAGACAATCCCTTTGATTTCCTCTTCAAAGTCTGAGGCACTCTCAATCATTTGAGTTGCAAGCTTAAAGACTTGCTGTCCCTTTTCAGTCACCTGAAAGCGATTTCTTCCATGCTTTACCAGCTCAACTTGATATTGATCCTCAAGCCAGCGGATGGCCTGGCTTATGGCCGGAGAGCTCACAAAGTTGTTCTTGGCGGCCATGTTAACTCCACCAAGTCTTACAGCGTCCACAAAGTACTTAAAATAGTTAAGATTAATCATACAAGCACAATAATAAGCTATACTTAATATTGAAACAACTATTTCTAAATTTTATTAATATGCTTTTTTGAATAGATTCTTCTCTAACAAGGAGAGAGATATGAAAAAATTCACTTTACTGCTAATTGCACAATTACTAGTTTCAACGGCCTTTGCGTCATGGAAATCGGAGACAAACTCCCATCGGGAAGTTTATGAATTCGTCCTTAACCAAGTTTCGAATGAAGGCATATCGCCCAAAGATGCTCTGATAGTTTATGACATCGATAACACTCTTTTGAAGATGAAGCAAAACTTTGGTTCGGACCAATGGTTTAATTGGCAAAGCAATTGTCTAAAGATCAAATGCCCAGAACTAATCGCAAAAGACTTTCAAGATCTTATTGATCTTCAATACGAGATCTTCACTATGGCTAAAATGGATCCCACAGAGGACTATGCTCCACAAGCAGTTCGCTCACTTCAAGAAAAAGGATTTTCTGTAATTGCTCTAACCTCACGAGGACCAGAGTCTCGCAATGCTACTGAAAGAGAGCTTCGTAGAAACAACTATGACTTCTCTAAATCACTCTTTGGAGAATCAATCGCAGCTAGTTTTACTCCCACAGGACAGAAGAGAATAGCGAGCTATCAGAATGGAGTGTTTATGACCTCCGGCATGCATAAAGGACAGATGCTTAAATACCTTCTGGGTAGGTTTCAAAAACATTATAAATTCATAGTGTTCATTGATGATCATAAGAAGCACACCGACAGAGTTTTTAATATGTTTCTAAATACTGAAAGCAGCATATATACTTTCAGATACGGACTTGAAGATAATAAAGTACAAAATTTTAATCTAAGTGATAAAGCACAATCCATAAAATTGGGACGAGCTCTTTTAAGTCTTAGAGAGCAATTACAATAAACTCTCATGGGGGGGCGATTAAATATCGCTTCCCTAAAAAATCATCTGATAAGAAATAAAACTTGATGGCTGCCACTGAAACTGAAAGCACAAGAATCTGAATGCGGCCTCACATGGACCTCTTTCTGCAGTGGAGATTTGCTCCCAGTCTTTGTAGGGGGTTTCCAAAACCTTTTGTAAAAGATCTCTAAGCTCAATTGCACTTTGTCCTTCAACCTTTGAAATCATGTTGGCACACTCAGAACAGCTAAAGCCACCATTATTTGGCTCAAATCTCATGGATGGAAAACTTTCAAGCTCTCCATAACAATGCACGCATGATGAAAAGTCAGGGGCCACCCCAAGGTGATAAGTCATCTTGGTGAGAAACTTTAAAAGATGGTTTGGGGCATGAAATTTGTTTTTTGAAAGTGCTTGTTCGATATAAAACAAAGCGTTGCTTGCAACTTTGAAGACACCTTCGTTTTCCATATTTTCAGTGTCGTCATAATCAAAGTCTTTTTTAGGAGCAACCTTTTGAAGAAACTCGCAGAAAAAGCTCACAAGATAGAAGGCCCTATAATCTTGGCGAACAAGTTTCGACTCCCAAAGAAGCTCCCACTCCTGAGCGATGTGAATCTCTTGTTCTATTTTTTTTCTTCGAGGTGCCAGAAGGACTTTGATCATAAATCCAAGCTCAAGGATCGTTCCCTTGTTCTTTTTGCCCCCGCCTTTTCCACCATAAAAATAAAGTGTGGCGAGGTTTCCGTCACGAAGCAAAACCTTGCAGATAAGGTCTCTTTCCTTATAGACGGTTTTATGAATGATAATGCCTTCTAAGCGCATGAATAACTCTGCCAATTTTTTTCACCCCATAATGACACAAAAAGTTAAAAAGAGAAATTATGGCCTGGGGATAAGAGCGCTTGCCCCTTTGTCTTGAAATCAGACAGAACTCCTCACCCCTTCTTCCAGCTCTTCCGGCCATCTGCAACCACATATCCAAACTGTCGACTTTATATGTAATGTACAACCAGCTGATTTCAGGAAGGTTTACGCCGTGACTAAGTGTTGAAGTGCAGAAGATATAGTCTATTTTTACGCTCACGCTCATCTGCCTTTGAAACTCCTCCACCTCACCGCTCACACAGCTGAGTGCCGTGAAACCTTTTTGGTTGTATGTGTCTGCAAGCCCTTTTGCTTCTTGTCTGTACTGACAGAACACGAGTTTAATCCCTGGCATTGAAAGCTCCAGGTGTTTGAAGGCCCACTCTTTTTTAGGTATCAGATAGAACGATTTTGGTTCCTTTTTAATCTGCTGGTTTCCAAGATTCATTAAATAGCGATTCTCGTAGCCATTGGTTTTGCTTTTCCAGAATTCAACAACTTCTTCACTTGCAGTGGCCGTAAGTAGAAGTGCAGGAAGGGAATTTCCCATGACGGTTTCAGAGATCTCCATAAGCTTTGGCCTAAAGCTTTTGCCCCAGTAGTAAAATAGATGAAACTCATCAAAGACAATAATCTTGTCCTCTAAAAGATCTCCCAAGATTTCTTCACTTATAATCTCAACAGTGAGAACAAAGAGTTTAAAATTTAAACCACCCTTGATCGCCTGATTTAACTCCTTCATTTTTCTCGGAGCAAAACTTGAAAGTTTATTCTCAAGGCATCTCACATGGAATTCATTGGCCAATGCCCTCAGAGGTGAAAGGTAAACGATTGATTTTTCAGTATTTTTAGCAAGGTCCAGAAGCAAAGTGGTTTTTCCCCACCCGGTAGGAGCTAGAAATAGTAGATTTGAGTCATACTCCAGAATTGTTTGAATTGATTGCATGACTCGGGCATAGAGCAAATTCTGTGCCTGGCCCTTGCCTAATGGCGCTTTAGGCCATAAAAAGTGTGCATGATTAGAAAAATTGAAAAAACACTAGATGACCAGATTCGCCCAGCTCTTGCTTCCCATGGAGGAAACATTGAAGTGGTGGATTTTGACAATAATAAACTATTCGTAAAACTTACCGGCGGATGCCAAGGTTGTTCTTCCTCAAGAGCGACTTTGAAAGATGGTATTGAGCGCATGCTTAAAACTAAATACCCAGATTTCATCGACGAAGTTGTGGATCTTACCGACCACGCCGCTGGTGAAAATCCATTCATGTAATAAAGCTCTTTTTTATTAGGGGAAGATCTTTATTCCCCCTAAATCTAATTCAAGATTCTATTTGGTGCTCTCAACCATACTTTCAAAGTTTTTCTCCAGTACAATTTCATTGAATCAACTTTCACTATTGAGGTGCTCTAAAGCTAAGTTATAAGTCTAGCACTTAGTTAGCATCTCTTTGCACCATATCTAGAACAGCCTCGATTCGAAGTTAAATAACCTCCAATAAGGATTGAAGCTAAACTCTAATTTAATCAACATGTTGGTTTTTCATAATTTCACACCTCCTACAAACATGTAATTTCAATACCTTAAACTCAAATATTCACAATTCATGAATTGTAAATTGCAAATCGCAAATCATGAGATATAATAAATTTATGGAAGGGAAAAATTTAAATCTTAAGCCACAAGACGTAATCGTTATTTTAAAAGTTCTATCCAAAGGTAAGGTTCCATGGAGAATTTCAGATCTCGCTTATGAATTAGATTTGAGTGCAGGAGAAGTATCTAACTGCCTTGGAAGACTAAAGGCCTGTGCCCTAATTTCAAATGATAAGAAAACACCTATGGTAACTAACCTCAAAGAGTTCTTATTATATGGCCTGCGCTATACTTTTCCGGCCAGATTAGGCAAAAATGAAAGAGGGGTTTTAACAGCTCATAGCTTTGGTCCAATATCGAAAAAAATTGTTAGTGATGTCAATTATGTTTGGCCATTCCCTGATGGAGAAGTAAAAGGAGTATCTGTGTCCCCATTATTTAAGAACGCTCCAAAAGCCTCCTTAAATGATGAAAAACTACATCAATTCTTGGCCCTTATCGATTCAGTTAGAATTGGAAAAGTGAGGGAGAAAAAATTAGCAATGGAAGCTTTGGAAAAGGAACTTTCTTCATATGAGCTATGAAAACAATTACAAACTTCTTAAGCTTGCAGCAGAACTTTTAGGAAATTTAAAAGAAGATCTTGTCTTTGTGGGTGGGTCCACAACCTGTCTATACGTTGATCCGGTAATCGGTGATGAACTTAGGCCAACTGAGGATGTAGACTGCGTTGTTAGAGCTTATTCTATAAAGGAGTACTATAAGGTTGAAAAGAGACTAAGAAAACTTGGCTTTATAAATGATACCAGAAAGGATGCTCCAATTTGTCGTTTTCTTTATGGTGAACTTTTAACACTAGATGTGATGCCTGATGATCAAGAAATTCTGGGGTTTAGCAACTCTTGGTACAAAGCAGGTATCCAGAATAGAATCAAAGTAGACCTAGGTGGACATGAGATAAGTGCCTTCTCACTCCCCTATTTTCTTGCCTCCAAATTTGAAGCCTTTGAAAGCAGAGGCATAAGTGATCCAAGACTCAGTAGTGACTTGGAGGATATCATCATGGTTTTAGATGGAGTTAAAGATTTAAAAATTAAAGACTTAAACAGTGATGCATCAAAGTTCTTATCAGAAAAAGCTAGTGACTGCTTGAACAATAACCTTATTCAAGAGGCAATCAACGGTTTTTTATCTACCGGAAACAACATAACGAGAGTAAACCGAAGACTTGAGAGCTTAGTGAGTTTAGGCCTATAACCATCTCTATATCATCCACTATGAAAATTTCAAAGCCCATATAAAAACTCCTTTAAATGGGCTTTTTCTCTTTTGGATATCTCATATGGCCATGGCGGCATCATTTTATTTTTCACTAAAAATTTAGCAGTTGTTGCATTTGCTTTGGTGATAGGAGCTCTCGGTCCTCCTTGATAGTGACATTTAGAACATGATTCTAAATTCAAGACATGCTTCTTCATATTCTGGTCTTTTAGAAGGGGAACCATTCTTTTGAAGGGGTTATTGTTCTTAATATGAACATCACCATAGCTTTTAATTCTCAAGTTCCACTTCGCTATTACGAGTTTTTCTTTGATGTTTAGTGGTGCTTCTTTTGAGTCCCATACAGGTCGAATAAGGCGTGGCCCTCCAGAGTGGCAACGAAAACAACTTGTTTTATATTCAACTTCTTTACCAGCTTTTAATTGATGAAAACTCGCTTTATAGGGCTTTGAAGATGTATCCACGACAATCTTAATCTTATCCCATTCATTTGCGTGAATTCCATTATGGGACTGTTTCATGGTCCAGATGTCTTTGTTTGGAAGCTTCTTAAAACTTATCTTATTAAATACTTCGCTTCCCCCTTGGGTCTTAGACTCTTTGGACTCGAAAAGTACTTCTTGATCAAAAAAACCTCCTCCCAGAAAATCTAGGAGAAGGTACATTGCTTTAATAACAATCAAAATACTCATAATCGCCGCCGTCCACACTTAGTTTGCCGGTTATAGTATTGTTAGGGCGTGGGTCACATACTCTCGCTCGACATCCTACTCCATAACCATCAACCTTATAGTGGAATGTAACAAGCTCACCATCTTGATTATAGAAGGTGTAACCGCTAACTTTTTTACTCCCATCAGCATTCCAATCTAGACCTGTGAACTTTCCTGCCAATACTGATCCATAATAATTTCTCTGCCCTTCAGTATAGATCTTTGCAGTTGCCTTGTATCCAAATGGCTCGATCACAAGCTTCTTGCTTGGGTTTTCTTCTGAAGTACACGTCATTGCATGACTCGCCGAACTTAATAAAAACAAACACATAAACAAACCAAGTTTCATAAATCCTCCCTTGTTGATTCGTTGAAGAATTTATAGAGCTAGCAAATGCATTTGAAAAATTAATAAGATTTATATATCTATAACGATTAATTATGAGTTTTAAATTAGATGATCTTCAGGCATTTTTAGAAATACACAAATTAGGCAGCTTTACCAAGGCGGCCAAGAGTTTGGGAGTATCTCAACCGGCATTAAGCTTAAAGGTTGCTAGACTTGAAGAGTATCTTCAAGCTGCTATCTTTATTAGACAATCCAGGTCCCTATCTCTTACCAGCAGCGGTGAGAAACTATTGGTTCATGCAAAGCAGCTCCTTCAGATGCAAGAGGAGTTCCTAGCAAACTTTGATCAATACCAAACACAATTAAGTGGAGTAATAAGAATTGCTGGATTCTCTTCCATTATGCGCTCGATGATTATTCCAAAGCTTGCACCGTTTATTAGAGACAACCCAAAAGCAAAGATTGAATTTAGCGTGCATGAGATGTATGAGCTTGAGGATATATTAAAATCAAACCAAGCTGATTTTATCCTCACCGATTACATGCCAAACCTTTCAGGTGCTCAGTGCAAACAAATCGCAGAAGAAGAGTATGTAATTATTGAGTCAAAAAAACACAAAAGTGGTTCGAATATATTTTTGGACCACGGGCCCTACGATAATGCGACTCACTCCTATCTAAAGCATATTGGTTTCAAAAAAAAATATGATCGAGCATTTATGGGTGATGTCTATTCTATTATTGATGGCGTTGCCTTGGGTCTTGGAAAGGCCGTAATGTCTAAACATATGATTGAAGATGACAAAAGATTTAATTTAATCTCACATAAGAAAAAATATATTAGACCTGTGGCAATGACCTATTTTGAGCAGAACTATTACAGTCCACTTCATCTGGAAGTGGAAAAGATATTATTAAAATGAAATCAATTCTAATACTTTTGGTGACTTAGCCAGCAACCAAAAACAAGTTTTTTCTTGGTTCTAAATCTTCTTCCATATAGAGTTTGCTATGAGCAAATTAGAGACAATATCCCTTAAATTAGACACTCAAACGAAAGAGGCCCTTACGACGTATTGTCATAGGAAAGGATTGAAGATCCAACACTTTATTGAAAGTGCCATTATTGAAAAACTTGAAGAGATAGTTGACCTTGAAGCGTATCACCAAAGAAAGGACGAAGAAGTAATCTCTCTAGACATGCTTTTGAAAGGTGAGAATGAGAGCCCCTAATTTGTTAAGTAGATTTAAATAAACCAGTAGCTAATGGACTTAAGGGACTTCAAAAGTCACTGAAAAGATATCTCTAACAAGCTTTAGCTTCTTACAAACTAATCTCGAATTTTGGTTTTACCTTCATTCGAGCTCTAAACTCTTCAACCTTTGAAAGATCAAGGTCCACAACAGTATAGCCTTCACCCTCGCCAAGCTCCGCAATGACTTCACCCCAAGGATCAATCACCATTGAGTGCCCGTAGGTTTTTATCTTTTCGTTATGCTCACCCCATTGTCCTGCGGCCACTACATAGCTTTGATTTTCAATTGCCCTTGCTTTAAGAAGAGTTTCCCAGTGAGCTTTTCCTGTAGGAACAGTGAAAGCACTCGCCATGGTTAAAAGATTTGCACCTTGCTCATGATAGTATCTAAATAGCTCTGGAAATCTTAGATCAAAACAAATTCCCAGACCGACTTGCCAGTCTCCAACATTTATCAATTTTGGAGAGGACCCAGATGTATAAACGGTGGCTTCGTCAATTACAGTCCTATTACTTGTTTTACTTAGATCTACCGCAAAGAGATGCATCTTGTCATAGTGACCCATTGCATTTCCATTGGGGTCAAAGTTCCAAGCTCTATTTATAACTCTTCCGTCTAGATTTGTGGCTGCACTGCCTCCAATAAGGTAGACGCTATTGTCCTTGGCAAGCTTTTGAATGGCCTTATAGTGTTCATTGCCTTCCTCTACAAGATACGGAGTGGCCTTGGTGCCATCTGACATTGAGTAAAACACCTCAGGAAGAAACACGGCCTCAATATCATCCTGTTTATTGGCAAGATTGATAAAGTTTTGAATCTTTTCCATATTTGGGGCTGGATTGAGCTCCGAGCATATTTGAATGAGGGCAATCTTCATGGGGTTCTCCATATTTTTCTTATCAGAAGATTATCTAAACTGTATGATTGTGGCCAATTATGAAAAATGCTGTCAAAACCATTCTTAAGTTTGCCTTTGCCTTTGGTCTCATATTTTGGCTAATAGACTCCGGAAAGTTGGATCTAACTGTCCTGGAGAAGGCCGCCCAAGATCCACTGAGAATGATCACAGGTTTTTTGATAATCCTCTCCATCTTATTAATGGTAACTTGGAGATACTATCTAATTATCACTGACAAGATGGTTAAGAAGCCTTCATTTCTAAAAATAACAAAGTTTAACTGGATTGGACTTTTCTTTAATTCAGTTCTTCCAGGAAGCGTGAGTGGAGACATTGTAAAGGTCTTTTACCTTAAGGATCTGGACAAGAATTTATCCAATAGGTTTTTATTTGCTTCAGTTCTCATTGATAGGTTTGTCGGACTATTTGGACTCATTATAATTTTGGGGCTTTTCTCCATTATAAACTATGAAAATCTAAGCCAGATGTCCTCAGACATTAAAACCTTGTTGGATATAAATCTTTTACTTTTGGCCGGGGTTATCTTTGGCTTTGTGGCCTTGTTCTTTTTTAAAGAGCTTCCTAAAAAGCTTCTCTCACCTTTCATGAAAATCGCTTTTCTAGAAAAGCTCCTTCCAAAACTTATCGATGCCTGGGAAAACCTATGTATGTTCAAGCACAGAATAATAATGCTGACATTCATAAGCATGATTATTCAAGGCCTTACAGTGGTTAACTTCTGGTATGTTGTACATCCCTTTGCAGAAGGGGAGTTTCTATTTAGATATTCATTCAGTATAGTGCCAATTGGATTTGTCGCAATTGCTCTTCCTATTGCCCCATCAGGACTTGGCGTTGGGCACGCTGTCTTTCACAAGTTGTTTGGCTTTATGGGTGTGGCAAACGGAGCATCGCTATTTAATATCTATTTTATCCTTCTTCTTCTTGGAAACCTGCTTGGCATAATTCCTTATTTATTAATGAATAAAAGTAAAAGAAAGTCTCTAAATGAATTGGAAAAAGAGGCCAATCTCTAACTAATCAACTCATAAAGTCCATCAGAGTTCATAATGATCTGCTCATCAACTTTCTTTCTGAGTCTGGAGAGCAGCGCCTTAAATTTTGCCTCCCCTTTAATGACATCGTCTTCACCATAGAGAAGTATGACTAGATCAATTTTTGATTTGGGAGACTCGCTCAAAGCATCAAAAAGTATTTTCTCTTTTCCCTTTAGCATGACTTGGGCCTTGGGAGCTATATTGAGAGAATTAATATATTCTGTATAAGCTGGTGGAAGGTTGTTTAGATCCATTTGTTTTAATATCTTGTCGACTTGCTTTGAAATTTCCTCCCTTGAAACTCGTTTGCTTTCTAGGGACAATAAGATTAAAAGCAAAACTTTGTCCTCGCCGACTCTTTCATCTAAAATCCCCCTTAACTCTGCAATGGCGTCATACTCAAAACTTAAAGCTTCGAGAACGTAAAACAGTGCAGTGTATTTAAGAGAGTTTTCAACATTCGCCTGTTTCCTGACGACACTAATTATTTTTGGATCAGAGAAATTAAACTCGGGAAAAAGAGGGCCTAAATGCTTCAACGCTCCCCCTTTTGAAATTCGATTTTTTCGTTATCACTCAAACAGTATGTTTTTAATTCTGATTCAAACTTAATTAGGGTTGGTTGTTTTTTATTGATTCTTGAAATTAAGGTGCTCGCTCTATTGGCAGCGTCTCCCTCATCAACATTTTCGTATAGGTGACCAGCGATTTCATAAATGGTGCTTGGAGTAGTAGAGAGCAACTCCACTACGGCCTCTTCAAGTCTGCCAAGCTTCTGGATATCCTTATACCCTTCCAACTTTACCCTCCACGGAGGAGACAACTTATTAACATCAATCGCGGAGTTTTTTCCATAGTGTCTTTTTTCAATAACTTTCAAGGCATTCACAATTTCTTCATTTGAGTCATGACATAAAAGATTTAAAAGCTCCTTTGCTTCCTTCTTTCTATCTAATGCACTCAAGATTTCAGCCTTTAGGAGTAATGCTTCCTTTTCTTGATGTGTAAGAGAATGACCAACTAACGCTTTTAGTCCCTCATTGATTACACTTAGTGCCACATCATAGGCACCCATTTTATAAAATTCATCAGATATATTTAAACAGGCATTGGCAACAACATCAGAGGCGTCTATCTGTTTTGCCTCTTTTATAAGGTCCTGGTAGTCTCCAATGAGCCTATTCTCAGGATGAATATTCCCTTCCATTGTAATAGCATTCTGCTTGGCAAGAAGTCCCTTTCTAGATGCTCCCTGATCATTGAGAAGACCATAAGATTTAATGAATAGATCCTTTGCGAGAACATATTCTGAGATTTTATACATTCCAAGAGCTGCGCAAAAATAAATATCACCACTCCAGCTAGAATTAATCCCTGCTTCAATAAGTTCGTTTGCATCTTCTATAGTCACACTTATATTCAGCATTTTCTTTCTAAATACGCATAGCTTTAAAAGCAGTTCTTTATTTTCAAAGGGAGTGGCACTCTTGATTATATCTTCGACGACTATAAGCTTTGAGGGTTCATTTTGATAATAAGCGCACATAAGTCTCGCATAGAGATCTTCAGGAGAGCGATCTTTAAACTTGACCCTTCTCAGCAAAAGTTGATTATAACTTAGGTTTACCAGGTCTTTAATACCAGAACCTGGTGCAGTTACTTCCATCTAAGCTCCACAGGAACACTTCCCTTGTTTGCTTTTCTACTTTTTAAAGCTGCATGAACTTTGGGCAGATTATTTTCTTCTAAGGCCTCAAGAACGCCATAGTCTTTTGCGTAAACTCTTTCAAGGTTAATGAAGAAAAACTCTCTTAAATCAAGTATAATCTCCTCGCCGCCCTCGTAATCGTTAAACCAATTGGTAATTTTTGTTTTATCGATCTTAATAGAAACAAAAGGATTAAATACCTCAGAGTTAAAATCAAACTCAATTGTATCTTTAAAGTAAATATCAGTATCGATTTCCTTTACGTAATAGCTGCCACTTACTTTAATCAAAGCTTTGTCTTCAAGGACTTCTTCAACCTTTATTTTCAAATCAAAACTATGTAGATAACTTGCCTTGGCAGATTCGTCGACCAAATCCCCATCTTTAAACTTTTCAAGTAGTAAGCTCTTTAGATCTGCATCTTTGGCAGTAATTGGGGAGCAATCGTGCCCCTCATTAACTAGAAGTCTAGCTTCCCAGTTTGCATAGATATTGAAGGCTCTTCCTTCAACAATGCATCTAAATCCAAGAGTGTGCTCTCCCTTATAGTTTAGTCCTGCTTTCGGAGAGGCAGATTTTGAATCGCAACTGTCCCCTCCATTTCCGGCTGCTCCGTTACCACCATTTCCAGCAGCTCCATTCCCAGCATTTTCTAGTGAGCAATCACCACCATTTCCAGCAGCTCCGTTACCACCGTTTCCTGCAGCTCCATTCCCACCGTTTCCAGCAGCTCCGTTACCACCATTTCCAGCAGCACCGTTGCCTGCAAAATGACTTCCCGCACTTGCTGTTATAAATGGGATCTCCACAAAGTTTTCATCTTGCCTGTACAAGGTGTTTTGAACTGGGTCATATTTGAATACAGTTCCTTCTTCATGCTTTTTTGCAATGGCCTTATCCAGACAAGACTTGATGCTCTTTTGTCCTATAAAGTGGGAAACTTGAACTCTTCTATCGTAGGCCGTGACCATTCCGGCGATCTCATACCTGCTTTGTCTCAAGTCTTCATTTATTAGAAGGGGTGACCCACTCATCCCAGGAACAATTCCAGCGGGAAAAAGCATATTGCCACTAAAATAAGACTTCTTATGAAGATGGTTATTTTGAATCTCGCCATCCATATTTATAAAACAGTCATTTTTGATCGTTCGTGCCATGTGAGCTTGATAGGTGTTTATCTGGTTAAAGATTCTTTGAGTAAAAGGTGATGGGTTTTCCGCAATGTCTTTTATGTGCTCGGTGATAGGTATAAATACCGCATTCCCGTCATAATACTCTGGTGAGCTTGGGTAATAGTTACAGGAAAGATCAAACATATTGCCCATCTGGACAAAGTTAAACCTCTCTCCAGTTAGCTGGTTTTCAAAAAGTGGGCGTTTATTTTTGTTGTAAAATCCTTCACTATAAGAGTCTGTTAGAACATAACCTCGTGGTGAATTATTTTTACCATGAGTGTAAAGGGAGTTTTCCTCTTTATCATAAACACCAAAAGCAGGGAGATCTGCCTCAAGAAAAGCTAAATCAACAATGGCGACATCATCATCTGAACAAAAGTAAGAATGATCATCAGGTATGGGCAAGTCTGAAATCATTTTATCGCTTCCCTGTAAAAGGTGAGCGTTTGTTAAGAGATAATTTCCTTTAGGCCCTGAATGATCTCTGATTTGGATAATAAAACTCGAACCTTGAATACGACCTTGGGCCCCTTCAATTTTGGAGCTCACTACCGGCAAAGAGCCTTTTTCAATTATAGGCTTTCTAGAGAAGTAAGAATAAAGGTCAAAATCATTAGCATCCCTATCTTGAAACATCGCCTCACTCAAAGGATCCGCAAGTACTTGCATACTTAGTAAAGATAGTAGAATTACCTTTTTAATCGCCATCAATTATTTCCCTTTATACAGATTGATAAGCTTTATTCTAGCAAAGCAGGAGGCAATAAAGGCCTATTTAGCTAAATTTACAGGAGGTGTTTAGAAAGTAGACAGTAAAGCATGGCCTCAGAAATGAGGCCATGTGCTGATTTTTTAATTACAGTATTCAGAACTATATCTCAAAGCAGGAGCAGGGTCAGTGCTATCAATTACAGTTAGCTCATTTCTTTTTTTATTGGCAGAATGAATATACATGATGTCAGAGTCAGTAAAATAAATTGTAGTTGCTTTTGATACAGGTTGAACCTTAGTTATTTGACCCTTTGATTGATGCTCTCCCATTGGACTAGTCGTAATGAGCTCAATGGAATTCCCATTGATTGAAACATTAACAGAAATATCATTGTATTCAACATCGCATGCAGTGAATTTCTCACCAGATGCAAATGAACTTGTAGATGCCATTAAAGTCAAAAATAGTAGTACTTTCTTCATAAAAACTCCTTAGTTTTAAGAATGATTAATATCTTATGTATGAGTCACGAGATTTAGTTTTTTCAAAACCCCAATGATCTCTATCTATATTGTATTTACATTTGTACTGAACAAACACCTCGGAATTAGTGAAGTCATGCGCAGTATGATTAAAAACTTGATTGACGTTGGATGATCTTGCTCCAAGCTCTATCATGTGGCATTTATTCTTATTGGGTGTCCAGGAAAACTTCGCTCCCAATTCTTTGGTGTCATATTTGAAATTGTGACCATCGCTATGGTTAGATTCCCTGGTATCTCTCATTTTTGCATAGCCAGCAAAACTAAAGTCCATGTTTTTGTACTCATAGTTAATTTTGGCACTTGTTTCGTAATCAAGCCCATAACCGTCTTGATAAAACTTAAACGGCTCGTTCTCAGATTCTTCATCGACCCGATCGGCCACAAATGAGTTTTCCTTATATGCTCTAAGACTCCATATCCTTTTAAGGTTCACCGCCCCTTCAATTGTAAGGGTCAATCCATCTACGGCCTCAATTTCGAGCTCTTTTCTGGCCCTGAGTCCCGCCATTTTTAAACCGACTTCTCTTCCCACTTCACGTTGGATAACATCCCTATAGGCACCTAAAACATCCACTTCAAGGTCGATTCCAAATTTTTCATATCGGTCAAATAAAGTTCCACTACTCCACTCAATGTTTTCTAACTCATAATCTCCGTTTTCATAAACCTTTACCTTTGCCTTGAAGCGGTTTCTGTCGTTTTTTCTTCCAAAAACAGTACGGTTTCTATAAACATCATTGTAACTTTCGAACTCTATGCCCGTAGAAAAAGAGTCTTCAATCTCCTGAGCATTAGAGGAAAAGGAGGCGAGTAGAATGCACACAGAGGCGCTCTTTAAAAGTTTGATGGTGTTTTTCATACTCAAATATTACCAACTTTTGCGTATTCAAGGTGCCTCATTGTTAAAGTTATAGGCCCTGTTAGAAAAGTTACACTTCTATGGCAATCCCACAGAAACACCCCAAGTATTGTCCAGGTTTTATAATTTAAGATTAAGTTATTAAGAATCGACCTCTCATTTTGGACGTACATTAAATGGCAACGATTGGTGTATTAGGCACTTAGGAACCAAAATAGGCATTAGGAGGGCTTTTTATTACTCCTAGCTCTCGTAGGTAATGGAACCTCTGTGAAATTAGTAATGCTGCTGATTCGCACAAAAAGTGATTAAATAAAATAGCAGATATTCAAAAATGCTAATAGGATACCGAAGGTCTTTTACAAAATAAATAGGCCCGTTCTAAGGGAAGGGCCTGAGTCTAAATTCTTATCTTTAATGACCTTTAATAGGTCGTATTACTAGTTGTTTTCTTTCATAGAAGCTCATCACAATCGAAGATTGTAACAATTTTTCCACCATCATAGTAATAAGCATCAAACCCTAGATGAGCAGAGCCTGAAGTAGATTTCATATATGCCCCATACCTTACTTCGTAAAATCCACTTTTACAGTTTACGAGTTCTTCTAAATTACTTCCTTGATAATAGTCTTTTAGCCCAAGATTAATTTTTTCACCGCTTGTAGTCTTAATAATAAGTTTGGTACGGAAAGTATCAATATCCGGGATAAGTAAAAAAGTTCCCTTATAGCTCTTGATCTCGCTTTCTCTGACTTTTTCGTCTGCTATTGCAGATATCGATAATAAAGATGTTAAGAGTACTATTAATAATTTTTTCATTATATCCTCAACTTTTAAATAATGATTTTTAAATTCAATATACTCATATATTACTATTAATAATGGCTGTTTTGTTGCTGATAGAAAGCTTTATAGGGGGTGTTAGTTTTCTAACAATAAATTAGTAACCTCTTTGGCATAAGCCCTAAATTGTGTGCAATTTTTATTACTTAAGATTGGAATTTAAGTTGGAACTAAGTGAGGCAATTTTTTATGTCGATTTAAAACTCACTCAGTCATTCTAAACAGTCTAATTAATTTATAGCTTTTCAATTAGGTAAAGAAAAATACAGGAGCTTATAAAAAAAGCTCCTTCGGTTTTTTTGAGGATTAATACCTTATATATGAATCACGAGATTCAGTTTTTTCAACGCCCCAAAAGTCCCTATCCCAATTCAATTTGCATTTGTACTGAACAAACACCTCAGAATTAGTGAAGTCATGTGCAGTATGATTAAACTCTTGATTAACATTTGAAGAGCGTGCTCCAAGCTCAATTAGGTGACACTTATTTTTATTTGGGGCCCAAGAGAACTTTACTCCCACTTCTTTAGTGTCATATTTAAAATTGTGGCCATCTCTATGGTTAGACTCTCTTGTATCTCTCACTTTTGCATAGCCTGCAAAACTAAAATCCATGTTTTTGTATTCGTAGTTAATTCTGGCACTTGCTTCATAATCTAGCCCGTAACCGTCCTGATAAAATTTATATGGCTTGTTCTCAGACTCTTCATCGATCCGATCGGCCACAAACGAGTTTTCCTTATATGCCCTTAGACTCGTTATACTTTTGAGGTCTACCGCTCCTTCAATTGTAAGCGTCAGTCCATCTACGGCCTCAATTTCAAACTCCTTTGTGCCTTTCAGTCCCGCAATTTTAAAGCCTAACTCTCTTCCCACTTCACGTTGGATAACATCTCTATAGGCCCCAAGAACATCCACTTCAAAGTCGATCCCAAACTTTTCATATTTGTCCAATAAAGCGAAGTAAGTCCAATCAATACTTTCGACTTCGTAATCTCCATTTTCATAAACCTTTATCTTTGCCTTAAAGCGGGTTCTGTCGGCTTTCCTTCCAAAAATGGTGCCATTTCTATAAACGTCATTGGAACTCTCGAACTCTATGCCCGTAGAATAAGAGTCTTCAATTTCCTGGGCACTTAGAGAAAAGGAGGCAAGTAGAAGGCACAGTGAGGCGTTTTTTAAAAGGTTGATTGTTTTTTTCATAGTCAAAGATTATCAATTTTTCCGAAACTTGAACGTCTCAGAGGTAAAATTATATGCCCTGTTAGAAAAGTAACACCTATAAAAAAGTGCCTAAAATTTTGTGCATTTTTTATTTTTTTGGGCCTAAGTAATAAGTTGGTCTAAACTGTGGCAGATTTTAGTGTCAACCATGATCGATAAAGAAAGAACTGAGCAGACTTTGTGACTCTAGATAAAGCCATGGCCTGATAGTACGCTAGGTGCATTTTTTTTATTAGGCCCTCATAACGGGGCCTAATACTTTCTGTTTTTTTTTCAAATTAAAACTCAGATGAGATGATGGTAACGAATTCTTCATACTTTACTGGCAATTCTTCTTTACAAAATTTGTCTTCCATATCCAATAACACAACCTTGTCCATAATCTCGGAATCTAGCAGGTCAAATCTATTCGTATTTTTTCTAATATCTTTAAGAAACTTTAAGTTATCAGTTGTGGTCACTCTTCTATAAGATGACTTTATTAGATCAAAGACTTCCTCGTACTGTTTCTTTTTATAATATGCATGCGACATTGCACCGGAATTTGATGCTGTAAATGGCATGGCAAAGACTCCAGAAGCAGCTCCGAGCATCAAGTCCCCAAATATAAGGTTAGGCATAATTTCTCCCCCGACCTCAATACTTTTCTCCTGAACAGCAATTCTCTTCGAGTATTTGGACAAACAACTGGCACCAGCTGAAGAAATCGATAGGGTTGTGAGAAGTGAAATTCCAAAAATTAAAGTTTTCATATCTTATCCTTTGTTTTAGTTATTTTACATTTTTGCGAAAATAAGGCAGCTATGCCCTTCACCTCCCTTGGTGAGAGGTGATGGCGATTTGAGTTAGTATTTAAATACTCTTTTAATTCCATGCTCTTGTGCATAATCCCTTGCAAGCTTAAACATTTGCGAAGGAGTCACTGTTTCTCCGTAGTAAGAAACTTCGCTCCTTCCGTAACTCTTCTGAACATAATTTAAGAGTTTTGTGGCTCCTCTATATTCGGTGTATTCATGTGCTGGCGTTTCTTTCTCTATCAATGAAGCAAGCAATAGCCCTGTTATGGAATTGTACCCTTTGCTTCTGATATACTTCAGTCCCTCCTCAGTTACCCCCACAACTGTGTGTTCCTTTGCAGGATTAGAGCAAAGAATTTTTGAATTTCCATGGTATTCAAAAAAATCTGCGATCTCTTGATCAGTGTAGTCATGTCTTTTGAAGTACTTTCTCTTTAAGTATCTAATTTGAGATTGGTTAAGCTCACGCTCTCCTAATGCACTCATTACAATATCGTTCAACCTAGTTTGAGCAACTGCAGTGTCATAGTCATGATCAAGTGCAATTTTAAATCCTAGAAAAGCAGGCGCGGCCATAGCAAGTCCAGCTCCAGGAGCCCAGAGAAATGGCACAACTCCCCAAACCACAGATCCAAACACGCAGCCCATGAGGCCATCATTTAAACCGCCGCCCTCATTACTCCACGCCTCAGAGCTAAAGCAAAGCTTTGGAATCTCAACTAATAACTTCTTTGCATCACTTCCGTTCATTACAGTCGGCATGTGGTAGGCGGTGTCTCTTTCAAATTCTTTTTTACATGTGAATTCGCTCGCTGATACCGATGTGCTTAGAATTGTGGTGGCAAGAATAGCTCCTATTAACTTTTTCATTTTCGTCTCCTTGTGAGATTTGGTTATCGTTAGGTTGAGACAAAACTAACGCAAGGAGGCATTGCACTCATTTACATGTGGGTACGTTTTTGGAATTTGTGAAGTTTTTACAGGGTTCTATTTGAAGATAAAGATCTTGTTGGCGTCTATATGGCCGTAATTTAGTGATTTAATCTTTAATCTTTCAAGCTCTAGTAGGAATTTCTCTTCTTCCTCATGGCTATTAAGCTTTCTGACTTTCTTAGATTGCTTTTTAAGATTGGAAAGAATGTTTCCAGGAAGAGGACACATACCTTTTAATAGATAGGTTTCGCCATCATGTTCGATGGATCTTCCAACAAAAAGATCATCTTGAACCATTCCAAAATGCTTCAAGGATTTGCTTAGTGCGATCTTCTTGTCGTGAAGGATATCTTTTAAAACGATTTGCTTTTTAAGGTTTGTTTTCAAAAATGAGAAGAGTGAATAGTTGATGTTGTGAAATGATCTTGCGAGATCGTCATCGATTTTAAACTCAAAAATATAGTCGTCTATGATTCTTCTGTCGTTCTCGCGGCGAAAGTTGAAAATGAACCAGTCATTGAAAGAGTTCATTCTTAGCTCATACTCATCGGACTCTTCATCGAGCTTTCCAGTAAGTTGCGTGTAGATCTCTTTTGCTTTTTTCAAAAGCTCGTAATGCTCACCCTGAGTGTAGTGAGTAAGAATCTTTTCAATATGAGTTTCGATCACATTCATCGTTTTACTCGTCAACCTTCAATACGGCCAAGAATGCTTCTTGAGGAATCTCAACGTTTCCAACCATTTTCATTCTCTTTTTACCGGCCTTCTGCTTTTCTAAGAGCTTTCTTTTTCTAGAAACATCCCCGCCATAACACTTGGCAAGAACGTTCTTTCGAAGGGCCTTGACCGTTTCACGAGCGATTACTTTCGTTCCAACTGCCGCCTGAATTGCAATATCAAACTGTTGTCTATCAATAATTTTTCTAAGCTTTCCAACGAGATCACGTCCCTTGTAATAAGAACTTGATTCGTGAGTAATTAGTGAAAGTGCATCCACTGGATCGCCATTTAAAAGGACATCAAGCTTAACCATCTTTGCTGTTTGATAGTCGTTAAACTCATAGTCCATACTAGCGTAGCCCTTGGTTATCGATTTTAATTGATCATAAAAATCAAAGACCATCTCACTTAATGGAAGGTTGTAAATAACCTGAACCCTATCACTAGTAATATACTTTATGTCCTGTTGAACACCTCTTCGCTTTTCACAAAGAGTGATTATCACCCCTACGTACTCATTAGGAACGTGAATTGACAACAAGACCATCGGCTCTTGGATTTGTTCAATCTCACCTGGCTCTGGAAGCTCAGATGGGTTTTGCACTAAAAGCTCTTCGCCTTTTTTAGTTTTTACTCTATAGCGCACACTAGGAGCAGTAGAGATAAGAGAAAGACTAAACTCTCTTTCTAGACGCTCTTGAATAATACTCATATGTAGTAAACCCAAGAACCCACATCTAAACCCAAACCCTAGGGCCTGGGAAGTCTCCGGTTCATAAGTAAATGACGAGTCATTTAGGGCAAGCTTCTCAAGTGCCACCTTCAACTCTTCATAGTCATCATTTACAACTGGAAAGATTCCGCAAAAAACCATCGGTTTTACTTCTTCATATCCCGCAAGAGATGGAGTATTTTTGGCATTATCCATAACGATGGTATCACCAATCTTGATGTCTCTAATATCTTTAATACCACAAATAACCATCCCAACTTCACCGGCCGTAAGTGTTTTAAGCTCAGTGTAAAATGGAGTATTCACAGCAAGATTTAATACCTCGTAAGATTTCTTGGAATGCTTTAAATAGATTTTTTCACGTGCTTTAAGAGTCCCATGCATCATTCTAACCAGCATGATAACTCCCCTGTACGGGTCAAACCATGAGTCGAAAATTAATCCCTGCATAGGCGCTTCAGGATTTCCAGTTGGAGCTGGAATGGTTTCAACAATCCTCTCAAGAAGATCTGCAACACCCAACCCGGACTTTGCACTAACCTCAGGGGCCTCCTGGGCGTCTATACCCACAACTTCTTCTATTTCATCTCTAACTCTAGGCACATCAGCGTGCGGTAGATCGATCTTATTTAAAACTGGTAGTATTTCTAAATCGTTTTCAATTGCCATGTACACGTTTGCAAGAGTCTGCGCCTCAACACCTTGGGAAGCGTCAACCACAAGAAGCGCGCCATCACAAGATGCAAGGGATCTTGAAACTTCATAAGAGAAGTCAACGTGTCCCGGAGTATCGATTAAGTTTAGATGATATGTGTTACCATCTTTGGCCTTATACTCAAGACGTACCGTTTGAGCTTTAATGGTGATGCCTCTTTCTTTCTCCAAGTCCATATTGTCCAACATTCTGTCGCTGAACTCTCTATCTGTAATGGATTTGGTCTCTTGAATAAGACGGTCCGCCAAAGTGGATTTACCATGATCAATGTGTGCGATGATCGAAAAATTTCGAATAAATTTATTGTCCATATAACCTTTTAAATTGCCAGTAAACCTTACACGATTTTTAGAAAAGACGCCACTTATAAGAGGCCTTGTTCTATGTCTGGCGCGTTATGCGAACATTTCCTCAGATAAAACCATCATATAGTAGTCTAGATCACTCTCTTTTGCCCTAATCGGAATAACATTTGCGAAACCATTAAAGACCTCGACCTCTTCTCCAATCTCTTCAATAACACCAGTTTCTTCATTCTCAACCTCAACTGTCTTCTTGTGCGTAATGACAATTTCAGCATTTTCAATCTTTGAACGACGTTTAAGTGCTAGATCATACGCTTCTTTAATTGACTGAGGAATAATGGTGTCTGTCATGTTTTTATTTAGAACTTCCTCAGACTCAACATCTAGAAGCCTATACATGGAGTTATTTAAATAAATTAACTCTCCGTTAGCATTGGCGATTAGAACATTTCGTCTAACCATGTTTGCAAGCATATCAAATTTTCTATGCTCAACAGAGATTCTATCCGTTCTAAGCTCTTCAAAGGCCTTCATGTTTGCAATCATTTTATTAAGCTCAACGGCCAGCTCTCCAATTTCGTCTTTTTGATTGTAGTAAATTGAAACATCAAAGTTACAATCCTGCAGTTCGCGAACAGCATCGTTTATCTTTTTAAACGGAAGTGCGATCTTTCCAGGGATTACCAAACTCATCAGAATTGTCGCCAAGAAAGTAATTATTAGAATTATCAACATATACCTTCTGGTTTCTCCAATAATCTCTTCAATTTGCTGATCCCTTCTCTCATTTTGATAATACTGAATATCTTGAAACTCTGAGAATGCTTCCAAAATTTTGTCGGCCAAATCACTTATCGTTGAAAGACCAGCATTGTCTCTATTGTCAAAGATTGAGACTTTGGACAACAGCGTTTTTAGGGAGTCAACATATCCAAGCATCTTGGATATCGTGGTTTTTATTTCTACTTCACTGTAAAAGGTGTCAAGTCTTTGAAGTTGAGAGTGAAACCCGTCAATTAAAGCATTCAATTTATCCAAGTCAGGCCTTGAGGCCTTATTTGTTAGGATTTTTTTCTGCATTTTTAGGATGGAGACTGCAGAAATTCTTATTTCGTCCGTCAATAAGTTGATTTGGTTTGTGTTTGTTGTGATGTTTTCAATTTGTTTATTTAGGGAATTTAAATAAAAGAACACAGTAAAACCAATGGTCAGTACCATCAAGTTCGCCAATACAAAGCTTGCTGCGATTCGCTTTTTTAATGAAATATTCATTCTATCTCCTAACCCTCTGCCAGATCAGCAAAAAGCTTATTAAAATTCTTTTCACTTCCAACTAAAACAACAATATCGTCAGCGTCAATTATATCCATTGGCAAAGGACTATCGTTAATCTCTACCCTGAACGCAGACTTTCCATCTTCAGTAATATAAGGAACTCTTTTTTGAAGGGCCACAATGTTTAGAGAATAATTTTGACGAATTTGGCTCTCGACTAGTGTTTTACCTTCAAATTTCTTTCCAAGCTTAATCTCTACAATAGAGTAACCTGCTGCAAAGTTGTATCTTTGAAGAACGTGAGGAGCAACAATCTTGGAAGCGACAATCTCCCCCATCTCCTCCTCAACTTTTACAATTTCGGATGCGCCAATTTCTTTTAATACATGTTCATGAAGCTTGCTTGTGGCCCTGGCAATGATTTTACCGACACCGAGCTTTCTAAGCATGGCAACTGCAAGAATACTTGTTTCGATATTGTCCCCGATTGCAACAATTGCAACATCAACATCCGAGATGTTTTGGGATCTAATTGCTCTCTCATCTGTAACATCCACACAAATTGCATGTGTCACACGCTCTTTAATCTTATCTACAAGCTCATTTTCTTGATCAATGGCGATTACCTCGGCTCCTTTTTCAAAAAGCCTAGTTGCCGTCTTTGAGCCAAATGTTCCCAGTCCAATTACCGTTACAATCATAAATTACCCTATCATTATCCTTCCAGTTGGATATTTGAACTTCCCGGCCTCTTCTTTCTTTTGTCCAATGGCCAATGCCATGGTCAAAGGGCCAATTCTTCCTATAAACATTAAAACAATAATTACCGCCTTGCCCGCCACGGTCAAGTAAGGAGTAATACCAAGCGACAATCCCACCGTGGCAAATGCACTTACGACTTCAAAGAAAATAGAAAGAAAACTATGCTCAGTTTCAATTCTCATTAAAAGAAGTATAAAAGCACTACAAATCATAAGAGAGATGACAATGATTGAAATCGCTCGAACAACTAATACATTTGGAAGAGTTCTATCAAAAAACTCCACCCTGTCTTTTCCCTTAAGAGTTGCGCGAACAGATTGAAATAAAATGGCAAAGGTCGTAGTTTTAATTCCACCGCCACATGACCCAGGATTGGCCCCGATAAACATCACCAAAACAAATAAGTAAAGTGTGTGCGGAAATAAAGAACTTAAACTTATTGTGTTAAATCCTGCAGTTCTTGTAGTTACAGATTGAAAAAATGATACCTGCAATTGCTGCCAAAAGCTTAAATCTTTTAAAGAGTGAAGATATTCCGAAAAGAAAATATAAACAGCAACTAGCAAAACTAAAGAGAAGGTCGTCGTAAAGACAACTTTCGAGTGAACAGACAGATTTACTATCTTTTTCTTGCCTCTAAGCACCAATTCCACCTCTTTTAAAACGATAAATCCAAGGCCGCCCAGAAGTATTAATATTGCGATAGTATTGCTTATTACTGGATTGTAAGCAAAGTTTTCAAGGGAGTCGTTAAATAGAGCAAATCCAGCATTACAGAAAGCGCTAATGGCATGGAAAAATCCGAAATAGAGGGCCTGACCAAACTCATAACCTTCAAAGCTGAAGGCAAAAGTTAAGATTATGGCACCGCAAAACTCTATGACTATCGTATATTTTATGATGTCCACAATCATGGCAATCAAATCAGACATTGAGGTAATATCCAACAAATCCTGCATCATTACCTGGTTTTTTACGGCCATGGACTTTCCAAGCAGAATCATCATCGAGGAATGAAGAGTCATATAACCTAGCCCTCCAATCTGGAGGAGAACCAATACAATAGACTGCCCAACAAAACTAAAATTATCAACAAGTGAGACTGTGCTAAGCCCAGTCACACAAGTGGCGGATGTGGCCATAAAAAAAGCATCAATAAAAGAGATACTCTTACCCTCAGCAGCTGAAATTGGTAGTGCCAGCAAAAGGGTTCCAATTAATATGATCGCACTAAAAGACAAAATTACGATTTGAGCGGGAGCCAGCCTGATCTTTTCAAGCATTCCAAGCACATAATCCTGTCCTTCTTCATGTTTTTCGGGTTTCAGCTCATATATAGATAGTACCGAAGAAAATAAGTGAACCGCTGCAAGCCAAAATGTAAATTGAACGTCCCCATATGTAATCAACATTGGAAAGAACACAATAAGACTAAATACGTACTTTCTAAAAAACTCTTCCACGTTTTCAGAGCGAAGAAAGAATGAAACAATTGAGAAAAGCACAAACAATGGTGCGGCCCAGGCCAGACTTTGAAGCACAACTTCAACCATCTCATTTGAGACCAAAGGCGTTTTGATTCTATTCCCTTTATAAAAAGCGTATAGAAATATAAAAGCTCCATTGAAGACTAGCTCAAGTATAAAAGGCAATTTTTGAAATCTTTTGTTCATATATATAAGTTTATGATAATTGATTTTTGTAAAATTAACGAGATAAGAAAATTATGGCAAAAAACCTTATTCACTTTTTAATTGACCATATTGATCCACTAGGACAAGGCGTCTTTAAAAACGAAGACCAAATATACTTTATCCCCAAGACTTTGCCAGGCGAAACAGGCCAAGCAGAAGTCACAAAGAGTAAAAAGAATATTCATTTTTGCAGGCTTGTCAAAATTGATAATCCAAGCCCCAAAAGAATACCTCCACTCTGCCCGCACTTTAGCGAGTGCTCAGGATGCCATTTTTTGCACACTTCATACGAACAAGAGCTTGAATTCAAAGAAAAAAGCTTTGAAAGGATGCTTGCCCCTATAGGTTCTCCCAAATTTGATACAGTAAGCGCACCAGAAAGAGTTGGTTACAGAAACAGAGTACAGCTTCATTATCACAAAAGATCACAATCTCTAGGCTTTATAATTGCTTCCCAAAAGAGGATACTTGAGGTGCCAGGCTGTAAAATATATAGAAATGAACTAATGCCCAGTTTTAACGAACTGTATCAGAAAAAAACCAAGCTCTTAAACAAAAGGCCTAGACCTAAAGGCCATGTTGAGCTCTATCTTAGAGAAAATAATGAAATCAAAGAGACTTGGGACTCGCGCTATGCTTCAGATGGCTTTACACAAGTAAATGAACAGATGAATCAAAAGCTTTTAGAGTCTGTCCGCACTTCTACTCTAAGCTTTTCTCCAAAGTCCACCCTTGATCTTTTTGGTGGCGATGGCAATTTATCCAAAAATATCGAAGGAGATGTTTTTCACATTGACAGGTATCCTTTCGAACAAAAAGACAACTTTTTCTCCCTAGATCTCTCAGAAGAATCAAGTCTTGATAGGTTCTCAAAGATGGCGGGCAGGGAAAGCTTTGATCTTTTCTTGGTGGATCCACCAAGGGCGGGGTTTAAACACCTCTCGAACTGGGTGGAGAAATTTAGTCCAAAGATGCTTATTTATGTCTCTTGTCACCCACAGACAATGATTAGAGATCTAAAGCAGTTGGAAAAGCCATATGAGATTGTCGAAGCAAAGCTTCTAGACCTATTTCCATCGACTTTTCACTTTGAAGCAATGACGGTTGTTCGCTTTAAATAAGTTTTTACAAATCCCATGATATTGGTCAAAATATAAGTAATATCTTGGAGGATTAGCATGAAGACATTTTTTCTATTGGCATTAGGCATGATTATTTTGTCCAGCTGTTCGAGCAATCCTAAAAGGGAGCTTTCTCCTGCTGAGAAAAAGGCAAAACTCTACTACAACCAAGGTACCAGAGACTTAGTAACAAAAGACTACACTGCTGCCTTAAAAAATCTTATGGAGGCCGCCTCCCTAGACCCTGAGAATAGCCAAATTCACAATAATTTGGGTATGGCCTATTGGTTTAAAAAGAGCAGCTCCAGAGCAATATGGCACATAAAGCGATCTCTGGAATTGGACCCACAAAATACGGATGCAAGATTAAATCTTGCTTCAATTTATTTAGAAAAGAAGTCCTACCCAGAAGCACAAAGCCTTTATGAAGAAATACTGGAAGATCTTACCTACGAAGGACAACATAGAACTCACTATAATTTAGGTATTATCGACCTCGCTAAGGGCCAAAATACCCAGGCCTTAAGTAAGTTTAAACTGGCCTTGGATATTAATCCAAACTACTGCCCGGCACACTTTAAAATAGCCCAAATGGCATATAAATCTGGCCACTATGAGAAGGCGTATCAATCCTACAAAGATGCCAGTCTCGGAGTGTGTTATAACAATCCAGAACCGCTTTTAGGCCAAATCAACACCCTAATAAAAATGCGTAAATACTCCGAGGCTTTAGTAAAATTGGCCGACATGCAGGAGCGTTTTGCCATGACAAAATACGAAACTTTTGCAAGAAGAACGATACTTAAAGTTAAGACTCTTCAATCAAAGCAAGAGCGCTCAGGTCAGGTTTACTCTAAAAGAATGAATACTCCAGTCAAGTCTTTGGACTTTTAATTTTTTTTATTTCGTTTAAAATGCTGAAATATGGAAAATAAAACGATTGGAAAGCTATTAAAAGAGACCCGTACTAAAAACAATATTCCTCTGGAAGATGTTGCTAATAAAACAAAAATTAATATCAACATCCTCAGGGCTTTGGAAAAAGAGAATATTGAAACACTTCCCAATAAAACTTACGTTAAAGGGTTTGTTAAGAACTATGCCAAAACAATTGGTCTTGACTTAAACCAGGCCATTGAGGCATATGAGCTTCTTTACAAAGAGAATGAGCCTGAGGTTGAAGCTCCCACTGATGAGGAAGAACCAGTTGCCGCCAAAGAATCAGAAATCGATCTTGGAGAGCTTCAAGACAGAATCCAAGGGATTGCTGGACAGTTAATTAATAAGAAATTGCTAGCAGGTATCGCTGCAGTTCTAGTCTTGTTCTTCGTAGTTAAAGGGATTTACAATTTCTTTTCAACAATTAGCAACGAACAATCGACTCTTGCAGACTCAAATGAAACTCAAACTCTTGAAGATGATATTAAACCAAAAGAAGCATCTCTTTTTGAGCTTGAAAACAGCAAGAAGATAGCGGCTGATAATAAAGAAGTTGAAGAGACGGAGGAGGCCTCCACACCAGAGAAAGTTGAAGAAGCTCCCCCTCAAAAGCCTGAAGCTATTGCCACTAAGGAAGATGATGAAGTTGCAACCAACACATCAGAGTCCAAAGAGGAAGAACCTAAAGAGGAACTAGCACAGGGAGTGCTTCCTTTTAAGGAGTTCTACCCTGCTCCACGAAATCTATTCACATTGTCGGAAAGCACTGACGAAGTTGAAAATCCTGAAGTTTTTCCTGAAAGATTCAGAAAGGCCATGGATGAGAATAAAGAAAATCTCTATATCCACGCTCTTGAAGGTGACACTTGGCTAAGCTACCAGGTCGATGGAGAGGATATTAAAAGGTTTGTACTGAAAAAAGGAAAATCACTTTTCCTACAGGCCGAAGAAGTAATCCTACTATTTATGGGGAATTTCAATGCAGCTAAGATCTTTTACAACAATAAACTTGTAGAAGCGGATACTAGAACTGGTGTTAAGAGTTTAATTTTTCCAGAAGCACAGGCCGCAAACTATGAGTTTCCACTTTTTCCAAGCTATAAAGGCGTTCCATATCGCCAAGATGTTTACAAGAAAAAGATGGCACCTAAAGCGGACTAGCTAACCCAGTCTAACTTTCGATAGTAGTAAATGCCAAAGCCAAATAAAATGACACCCGGTATGATCATGGCCAGCCAAGGAGGAATTGAACCAGACCTGGCCACATTCACCATAGAGAAGAAAACCACATAATACCCGATCATAAAAAGCAAAGCCTTTCCTGTTGGATTCTTACTTTTTCCCCTATTGCCAGTTATCCCAAGACCAAAGCCAAGAAACGAAAGCAAAATACATAAAATTGGCGTGTTCATTCTGTTCCAATATTCATACTTTGCATTAAAGAAATCTTTTTTATCGAAGTTTTGCTTCTTCGCCTCTTCCAATCCAGCGTCAATGAAGGCCTTTAACTCCTTTCTATCCATCATAATTTCTTTTGTTGATGGATCATAAGAGAAGCGCTTTTCAGAGATTGGCAGAACATATTCTTGAAAAAGAATTTTCTCAACATCACTCTCCCCCTTTGAGAAGCTAGTGATATTTCCATTATTGAGAAGAAGTTTGAATGTCTCAATTCCAGTGGCTTCGTTTTTGTCGTGAAGAATTTCTCCAGTATTGGCCCAAATAACCTTGTCCAGTACTTGTCCAGGATTGTAGATGTGAAGAAAAACATCTTCCAAATCCAAAGTTTCATCATTCATCTTTGATGGAAAGATTGTGATATTAGGTATGGCCGTAAAGAACTGGCCACCTTTAATTCCCTGAATAAGACTTGCGGAGCTTATGATTTTTACTTTAGTTCTAACGCGGGTATGTGCATTTGGAACCAGCTCTTGTCCTAGATAATAGACATTTAGTGCCACCAAAAACGAAACCAAAGCATATGGAATAAGTATCCTAAATTTTTCAAGTCCTGCCGCTCTTAGGGCCACATACTCTGAATCCCCTGAAAGTTTTCCTAGACTGTAGATTACAGAGAAGAACATAGACAAAGGTATTGCCATAGGTACCAAAGTAATAGCGACATCTCCCATTAGTCCGGCCACGAAGCTAATTGAAACTTCATCGGATGACATGAGTCTAAGAATTCGAAACATCTCAAAGGTTAAAAGAAATGTTACAAAGAACACGGTACTTACGACGAAGGGAACTATTGTATTTGAGGCCAAGTAAAATTGGTAAATTTTTGGTGTTAACTTTGACATGGACAAAGGTTACTTTATTCCCCCTACTTAGACAATAATGGCCTATTCTGTTAAGCTTAAAAAAACATCAAAAACCGATTATGGCGCTTAAATTGCGCTATCAAGGAGCCGCAAATGAAAATAGAATTGGACTTTTCCAGCGAACATTTTGACAAGGCCGACCTTAAAGTCGTTGCTTGTTACGAAAAGGAAGGCAAAGAGAAAGATAAAACTTTTCAAGGAAGTTGGAGCAGTAAGGATTTAATGTCCCACTTCAAAGGACTTCGCTCTTCAAATAGCTTTTCAGGATCGTCTGGGGAATTTCTGACTTTTACAGGTCCAGAGGGGGAAACAGTCCTTGCAGTTGGTCTAGGAAACAAAAAAGATGCCAAGGCAGAACAACTAAGAAAGACCATCGCCAAGACATACCACGCAGTTGCCGGTAAAAAGTTCAAAACAGTGGCAATTGATGCTCTTTCTTTTAACTGTGTTAACGACAAGGCAAAAGTAGCAGAACTTATTTGTGAGTCTTTGCAATTAAGTGCTTATAGATTTGATAAATACCTGGCCAGCAAGAAAACACCTGCTTTTAAAAAGATTTGTCTATTTGTTGACGACAAGAAGAGTAAAAAATCTGTTGAGAAAGCGGTTGAGAAGGCCCTCAATGTAACTGAGAGTGTTAACTTTGCCAGAGACTTGGTAAACGAAGCACCAAACGTTCTACATTCTGAAGGATACGCTAAAACTATTGAAGCAGACGTTAAAAAGAACCTTAAAGGAGTGAAGGTAAAGACTCTTGGAAAGGCCGAGCTAAAGAAAGAAAAAATGAATCTTTTCCTTTCTGTAAATGCAGGCTCTGCTTATGGGCCAAGGCTTGTTCATTTAACTTATACTCCAAAGAAGGCCACTAAGAACACAAAACATATTGCAATGGTTGGCAAAGGTCTTACTTTTGACACCGGTGGATACTCGCTCAAGCCAGGTGGTGCTATGATGGGCATGAAGTTTGACATGGCCGGATCTGCAACAGTTTACGGAGCATTCAGAGCTGCTGTTTTAAACAACTCCCCTTACAAAATCACATGTATTCTTGGAATGACAGATAATGCAGTATCCAGTACTGCCACTATGCCAGATTCAATTGTTAAGGCCAGAAATGGACTTAATGTTGAGATTCTTAATACAGACGCTGAAGGTAGGCTTGTACTAGCAGACTGTCTAGATTATGCCTGTGATCAAAAACCGGACTACTTAATTGATGCGGCAACTCTAACTGGTGCTTGTTTGGTAGCTCTTGGAAGCCAAGTTTGTGCAGTTTTAGGAAATGATGACAAGTGGATCAACCAATTAAGAACTCACGCAAAGAAGCAGGACGAGTACATGTGGCAACTTCCTATCATCCCTGAGTGGCGTGATGATATGAAAAGCCAAATCGCTGACCTTAAAAACATTGGTACTGCAGGAAGAGCTGGAACTGCAACAGCGGCAGCATTTCTTGAGAACTTCATTAAAAATGACGTAAAGTGGGCGCACCTTGATATTGCCGGTGTTGGCGACTCTCAAGCTCACCTTCCTTATTGTCCTTCAAAAGGTGCTTCAGGATTAATCGTGAGAACTCTTCACGACGCTCTAACAAATGGCAAATAGAAGTTTTAATATCGTATTGTTTGCGCCCGAAATTCCAGGAAACACTGGAAGCATCGGGCGCACATGCGTCGCCCTCGACCTTAACCTCATCCTTATCAAACCATACGGTTTTGACCTATCAGAAAAGGCGGTTAGAAGAGCTGGCCTTGATTACTGGAAGCATGTCTCAATTAAAGAGTATGAAAACTTTAATGACTTCTTGAAAGGTGAAAAACCAGAACGGGACAAGCTTCTATTTTTTGAAAACAATGGCCAACAGAGCTACTTTGATGCCAATTACACAGATGATTGTTATTTGATTTTTGGTGCGGAGACAAAAGGTCTTCCACAAGAAATTTATGATGATTACCACGATCGGATGTTCTTTCTTCCAATGAGAAGCGAACATATAAGATCCCTAAATCTTTCAAATACCGCCACAGCTGCAGCATATGAATGCTTTAGGCAGTTAAAATTCTAGAAAAAGGTATCATCTAGATAATCATCATAGCCTTCAGAGGGCATCTCTGGTGATGATTGATAGAAGTCTTCTTCCCAGTAAAACTTCTTTTTTCTCTGGTTGAGCCTTTCTTGCTCGTCGTAAATATTTGCCTGTCGAAGCTTTATTAAGATATCCTCTACTCTTGCTTTTGCAAACTCAGTCAGTTCCTTCTTATGAAAGGACACTGAATACTTCACAGGACTTGGAAGAAGCATTGCCAAAAAAGCTCCCTCCCTAGCGTTTAATCTCTCTGGTGATTTATCGAAATAAAATTTTGCGGCTGGCCCAATGCCATAAATCCCATCTCCAAGCTCAATAATATTAAGATACTTTTCGAGGATCTCATCTTTTGTCATCATCTTTTCTAAATAGAGTGCAAGTACGATCTCCTGAAACTTTCTCCATAGAGTTCTTTCATCGCTTAATACACTATTTTTTATGAGCTGTTGGGTTATTGTAGACGCACCTCTTGTAAACTCCCCTTCATCTATACTCTCTAAGATGGTGATTTTAAGCTGATTTAAATCCACACCTGGGTGATCATAAAAGGCCCAGTCTTCACTCACTACGATCGCCCATTTAGCGTAATTTGAAACTGCATTAATCGAAGTCCAAGTTGAAGGTCGCTTGGATTGAAATGTGTATCTATTTAATTTTTTTGAATAGATTGGGTAGCTATTTTTTAGCTCTGAAACATTGTTAAATTGGATGATATAGAGAACCGTCGATCCTGCAAAAATAAGTGGAAATAAAATAGTGATAGCAATGAAAAGCACAAATTTTTTCATAATCTAGGCCACTATATGCCCTAGCTTACAGCTTTACAAGAAGAGCCAAAAAAAGGCCGCGAACAAAGCCGCGGCCAACAAGTTTCCTTGTTTATATTTCTAACATCCTATTAGAATCTGTATAGAAGAGAAACTCTAGACATAATAGTGTCAGTTCTAAGAGTTCCGTTACCAGCGTCAGTGCTAGTAGAACCTGCAGCATTTGCACCATTTGCATCAGAAGTTACGTTTCCGATTAGGCCGTCAACTTGGAAGTCTCCAAAGATAAGAGATGCACCAGCGTTAACAAAAGTATTGTTAACAGTTGCCTCGTCACCGTCATCATCTTCGTTTGTCCCCCAAAGAGTATGACCAACAGAACCTCTAAGAGCTAACCATTCCTTAACGCTTACTTCTGCAGCAAGAGTTACAGGAATGAAATCAGTTTTACTTTTTCCAGTAGCCCCAGAAGCAGCAAAGTCATTATCAACTTCTTCAGTCTTATACCAAGCAGACAACCATACATTTGACTTATCATTTAGCTTATAGGCTTTAGCTGTACCAATCCAGGTTTTACCTACGCTAATTTCATCACCAGCACCATCTTCACCTTTAAAGCTTCTGTGCTGAACCATGTAGTACATGTCATTCATTTCATAAGTACCACCTACCTGAAAGCCCGACTGGCCATCAAATTCAGCAGAACCATTTTCAGCGTGGTTTTGAAGGTTAATGTTAGCAAAACCGGAGATATCGCCAGAAATAACACCTAGTCTAGCTCTCATTGATTTTTGCTCAGTATCCGTTCCTGATTGTTGATCCTTAGAGTCAGAGTAAGTTAAGCTAGCTCCCCACTGAACACCAGCGTCACCACCAACAAAAAAATCTACATTATTTTCTTCATGTACAGCGTTAGCTGCCATACCAAGAGTTCTTAAACCATTAGAAGTGTTAGACTCATTTCCAAAAACTACACCATACACCATGTTACCAGAAGCTTTGAAAAATCCACCTTCTGCTTTAGGGCTAGCAGATAGATCTTGATCAGTTTCAACACCAATTGTAACGCCCTCAAAAGTTGTAGAGCCAGTTGAGTCAGAAGATCCAAACTCCATGTACACAAGGTCTTTGTGAAAGTTTAC
Organism: Halobacteriovoraceae bacterium; assembly: GCA_002718735.1. The sequence continues at coordinate 62,815 of PBFR01000024.1, forward strand.
AGTTGCGGCGTTTAGAAATACGTTTCTATTGTCCGAAATAAATTGAGAACCGTACTGATCCTCACCTAGTGCTTCTAGTCTTGCTTTAGTTGCAAAAGCAGAACCTGAAATCACAGCCAATCCCATGGCGATAGCAATTTGCTTTTTCATAACATCTCCTTGTTAATCCCTGAGTTAAAAGTGTTGTTTTAAAGAAACAAACTTAAATGGGAATATTTTTCCTTATACTAAAATCATCAAAAGGTTGTCCTTGTTTGTCAAACACATTGGTTAAGTTTTAGAAGTTTTAAGAGTAAAAGGATCAATTAATAAGTCTTAATTTCTCTAATGTTTTAACATCGGGGCACGTAACTGCGCTTATAATCGCCGACTGCCAACTTAAGTATAAAAACAGTGTTAAAACTGCGCACTGCGCAAGTTAGACAAATATTAAACAGTGCTAGTAAATTTAATCAATTAACATATATAAAGAGAAAAAAATTAATAAAAAAAACCGACTTAATTCGCAATTTTTTATTTGCAAATTAAGTTTTATCGCTACACTTAATTATATAGTTTATGAATTAAATGCGTTTTACATAACGTTATTAACTACTAACAAACAACCTAACAAAAGGATGTGAAAAATGAAAAAACTTGTATTGGTTGCTCTTATGGCTACTTCTGCTTTTGCTTTTAACGGTAAAGGCATGGTTGAACTAAATGACTGTTTCGACGGAAACCGTTGTTCAAACCTTGACTTCAACATGTCAACTGACGATGCTGATGACAATGAACTTGATGAGATGAACTTTGCGTTCAACTACAACTACCTATTCACTAACAACTTTGGTGCTGGTCTTAAGTATGTTTCTCAATCTGAGACTAGAGATGGTGACATTTCTGACTCTATCCAAGATGAGAACTTCAACACTATCGGTCTAAACTTCTTCTGGAACTTTGACGGTGGTTGGGAGTCAATGTATGCTGCTCTAAGATATGACATGACTTCTTTTGAAGAAAGTGACCAAACCGACACGACTGGTTCTGAAAATGTTACTGTAACTACTCTTGAATTTGGTAAGAGAATGGAAATGGGTAAAGTATTTGGAATGCCAGTTCTTTACTCTCCATCAGCTACTTACTCTATGGCTACTGCTGAGTTCTACGCTGATGGTTCTGACGATCTTAAGTCTACTGAACTTAGACTTAACGTTGCGAACTTCGCAGTAACTTTCTAATTTAATTTTTAATTAAGTTTGAAAATACAGGGGACCCTTTTGGGTCCCTTTTTTTTGCTTTAATTTTGGGCATTAAAAAAGGCACTATTTTGATCTGTACCCCAAAAATGGTACCGATTATTAAAGAGGCCCTACTTTTAAATGCCTTCGAAATTCACTCGGAGGCATTTTTTTTAGAC
>PBFR01000025.1 GCA_002718735.1 Halobacteriovoraceae bacterium
AAAAACAAAAAGTTAGATTTCACTACGGTGTACGTGAAAAACAACTTGTTAAAATGGTTAAGAACGCTAAGAAAGACACTTCAAGAGCATGGGTTGACACACTAGTAGTAAACCTTGAGCAAAGACTTGATAACGTTGTGTTTAGACTAAACTGGGCACCATCTATTGCAGCTGCAAGACAAATGGTAAGCCACGGTCACATCAAAGTTAACGGTAAGAAAGTTGACGTTGCTTCTGCAAAGATCAGCGTAAACGACGAAATCTCTATCACTGACAAAGGTGCTAAATCTGGAAACTACCTTCAGGCCAAAGCAAAGCCAAGACTAAGTGCTATTCCTGCTTACCTATCTTCTGAGAAAGACGGTGAGAAAGAAAAAGCTAAAATGGTTTCTGAGCCACTTCCAGAAGACATTCCATTCCCATTCGAAAAACGTCTAGTGATCGAATACTACTGGAAAGTTAGATAATCATAGTTTTATACTAGGATTTAGATATAAGGCCTCGCTTTTTAGCGGGGCTTTTTTTTTGTTAATTAATTTCTACATACGGCCTTTGTATCATAGCTCGTAGGGCGAAACTGCCTCCTAGGATGGTATTTTGGTTTAATGAGAAACTTGTTAATTTTCATTATTCTTTCCATATTCGCTTTCACGGCCCGTGCCAACTCTTACTACTCTTATCTATTGCTTCAACAAGAGAACTCTTATAGAGAACTTGGGACAATTGGGGCTCAGGATATTAAGTACGAGCACGACTTTGAGAGAGACTTTGGAGTTGGGCTTGAATATCGCTTTATGGATGATGGAAAGTTCTTTTTAGGTGCGGGTGCGGAGTATCAGGCACCCATTAAAGTAAAACAAAATACTACAATTCTTGATCAAGGACAAGATCCATCAGCATTTACATCTCGAGATGATCTTCAGCACATATCTTTCATCCACACCTATTTCAATGCACATAGTAGAATTGATGAAAAGTTCACATTCCTTGTAGGGGTTCAGGCCACAATGCCTGATGTTCGCTCACACGGACGCTTTGATAAATACAGAATCGCCAATGGCATTGGATACAGAGTGGGTCTTGAGTTTTCAATTTATAAAAAATGGAAAGGCCAATTTCACTATAGAGAGGTTGTTCTAGATACCGAGGACGCTAATTCTTATGAAGGAGAGATCGATATAAGCTCAATTATGGCGGCATTAGGCCTAGAATTTTAAATTCCGATATTAAAAGGAACTGAGACACTGAATAAAAGATAGCTTGCCCTCTCGTCAGTGGAAGTATTTGTGCCCAAAGCATTCTCTCGTTCTTTGAAATTAATTGTTCCATACTCGGCGTTTGCACTTAAATATGGGAAGAACTTATAACCCACTCCAAGCGTATAGCCTGAAGGTTGAAGGTATTCATTGTCATCATCATCAGTTGCATTTCCACCGATAATATAGCTTGCAAACACTCGAAGAAAAATAGGAAAGTCATATCCTGCAAACAAAGCGAAATGATTGTAACTAAGTTCAGTACTTGAATTATTATCTATCTCCCACTCACCTTTTCTACCATCAACACCAAACATAAAACCCATGTTCTGTACTCCGGCCCTTGCGCCATACATGGTTCCGCTAAACTGGTTGGTGGAATTGCTGTCATCTTCACTCCAACCCCCGTTAAAATTAAACCCAGCGTAAGGTTCAATCAAAAAAGAAGCTTGTGTATTTAGCGACAAACAGAAAAGTGCGAACAAAATCTTCATGATTTTTCCCAGAGAAAAGAAATGGATTAAAAGTTAATAGGAACAGATATCGATGCCAGGATGTTTTGTCCTTCAAGATCACTTTCATCACCTGGATCAACTTCATCATATTTAAATGTCATGTACTCAATATTTATTGAAACAAGTGGAAACCCTTTATAGCCTAGACCTAAAAGAGATCCTGATCCTTCGCTAAAATCAAGTCCCGGAGCCTGAGCCTTACCACCAACTCCAAGTCCTGCCCACACTTTGAAGAAGGCCGGAAATTCATAACCAATAAATCCATAGTAGATTTCCGCATCCAGAGTTTCATCCTCAAGAGTAGTCCCGGCCTCACTGGCATCCACTGAAAAAGTTCCAAGTCTATAATCAAGGCCACCAAACAGCCCCATGTACTGGGCACCAAACTTTAGGCCATAACTTGGCCCATAAAACTGTGCATCGGTTGAAGATTCTTCTAACTCTCCCGATATACTTAGCCCAAAATAGGGCTCAAAAAGAATTGAGCCCCAAGCAGAGAAAGATATAAAGAAAAGAGTTAGAAGTTTAATCATTAGTTTTCTCTTATAAGTTCAGTGGCAGAGATATGCTTAGTAAGTAGTGACTTCCTTCTAAATCAGTATCACCACTAATAACACCTGCATCGTATTCGTCGTATTTCCAGTTTACCATCTCAAAGTTGACACTTAAAAATGGAAGCCCGGTATATCCAATTCCAAGAATTGTCCCAGAAGGCTCCTTGTAATCGATACTATCTAGTTCGGCTTCTCCGCCAAAAATATATTCTCCCCAAACTCTTAACAAAATCGGGAAGTCGTATCCTACTACTGCAGCGTAAGTTGTTGCATCCAGATCTTCATCAGACTGCCCATCTTCTTCAAGAGTTATTGAGGACTTTCTAAAATCTAGCCCACCAAATAGACCAAGTTGTTGGAATCCAAGTCTCGCTCCAATAGTGCTTCCGCTATAATCTCCGTCTGCTGCTCCATTCTCCCAACTGCCGCTAAGTGCCGCACCAGCGTAGGGTTCAATCAACAGACCAGCTCTTGCATTTGCAATCAAAGCAAAAAACAACAAGATCAGTAAGTTCTTTTTCATGATACATCCTTTTATCAATTTTAATTAACAATCCTTGTTAACTTTTTCTTAGAAATCTAGTGGCAGAGAGATTGAGGCCAAAATATTGGCCGCATCCACGTCATAGTCTGTCCCAGCGATTTCAACTTCGTACTTCTCAGCTCCGGCCTCAAGATTAAGGCTAACAAATGGAAGCCCTGTAAATCCAACACCAACTGCGTAACCGCTTTTAAAGTCATACTCGAAATCGTTGTCGCTATTCTCAAGGTCTGAAGAGATTGTATACTTTCCATAAAATCTCAAAAGGATTGGAAGATCTACACCCACAAAAGCAGAGGTGCTTGTTCTATCATAATCGCCAGCACTTCCTGTATTATAGTCAACTCCAGCAGACACTAATAGGAAGCTATAACCAAGTCTTCCGCCAACAAATGCGCCAGTTTCAGTTTCATTGTCATCCGAAGGAACATCAGTCGTGGTAGCAATACTTCCATAACCAACATATGGTTCAATCAATAATCCAGAGTGGGCCTGAAGTGTGAAAGCAGCACAAACTGCAGCAATAAAAAGTTTACTAAGTCTCATTTAAACAACTCCTTGTTTATTTTGCATCACGAATTCCTGTATAGATTTTAAATGAAAATGAGTGTTCTGGTACAGCTTGAGCAACATTTGCACAGCTGCGCATAGGCAATATTTTCACGAAATCTTCCTTGATAAACGTGTTTTTAGTTCTAAGTATATGATAACACTATTGCTTTAATAGACAATATTAATCTCGAACATTTAAGGGGCATATATGGAGTTATTGGCGTTACTGGTTACAGGTCTTTCTGTAGGTTTAGTAAGCTCCTTCTTTGGCATTGGTGGAGGATCAATAATAATACCAGTCCTCTACATCCTATTCCCCTCTTTACCTCCTGCGGCCGTGATCTCCACTTCTCTTGGCACAATTGCGCTAAGCGCAAGTCTTAACACTTTAAGATTTTCCAAAGCTGGACTTACTCCTGGTAAAAAGAAAATTATTGCCCTTTTCAGTGCAACTGCTTTAGGTGCGGTGATAGGTTCACAGTTTATTTATATCTTACCCGCGGCGGTTCTTAAAAAGTTCTTTTCAGTCGTATTGATAGTGCTGGCCATAAAGGTTTTTATTAAAAAGGGTTCAAGCTCACCTTCAGAAGAAGGTGACGGAAAGGAAACAATTCTTAAAGTAGTTTGTTTTTTAGGAGGATTTATTTCTAGTGTCACAGGCCTTGGAGGTGGAGCAATCTTTGTTCCGTTCTTCATAAGCTTTGTGAAGCTTCCTATGAAGAAGATCTCTCCTTATTCAAATATTGCTATGGTGGCGGCTTCAGTAACAGGTGTAATCCCCCATTTTTTTAGGCCTGGAGAATTCGAACTTAAAAGTGAGCTTGCTCAAGCTGCTTTCATTGGACATGTAAATTTATTATTTATCCTATGCTTATTTGCAGGAGCATTTTTAAGTTCAAAACTTGGTGTAAAGCTGAATGACAACGTGGATGAATCTCGCAAGAAACTCCTACTTTCACTTTTATTATTTGGACTTGGCCTGAAAATTCTTATATCAGCCTAGTGCTTAGCTCCATTCATAGATAAAAATGAAAAAGGCCTGCTTTAAGCAGGCCTTTAACTTTCAAAACGTACACTATCGTTTGCTATCGATATGGGAATGTGCAAACTCAGTATGCACTAACCAACACATGTTTGCAATACCAAACAAAGTTTATTATAATTATTTTTATGAATAGAGAAATTATCAAACAGACACTAATTTTAATTGAAGAGCTAGAGTTGATCGAAGATAAAATAAAAAAACTCTCAAAAACAAAAAAGAAGTCTTAATCCGAGTGGTTTCATCTCTTAAGGCAGGTAAGCTCAAGAAATTGTTTCCATTTCAAACTTTGTATAAAAATCCTCTTTTATTTTTAAAAACATGAAATAAACTTAAGACACTCACTTTTCTGATTAAACACACACTGTTTCTTTTGCAAAAAAGGACTTTTTGCAAAAGGAACTTTTCCTTTCAAAACTTTTTCTAACATTTAAATTTGGCCGTAAGAAATTCTAAAATTTTTATGCTTATTACTTTTTGTCAAGAAACTATTTTCCCGCTGCGCAACACGCAGAAGTCAGCAATAGTGGGCACTTAGATCATACATATTTTATTGTGACACCTTGCACTCTCGTTAACAATTGTGAACCTTTTATGAAGAAAGCATTAATTTTGGCCTGTAAGGTCTAATAATTTCTTACATGTAATTGGCAAACGAAACCGCCGTTGGTTTAATGCTTCCACACACATGAGAGTAAAGGTTTATTAGACAAGGAGAGCTTTAATGAGCAACAGACTTAATGATCACCTCACGGAAGGTCAGTTGGAAACCTTGAGAGACAAAGTAATGGCGGAAATCGAAAGAATCGAAAACAAGCTTGCTACTGAGAAGACCCACATGGAGATGGCGAACTCGGGACGCGACGAAGTTGACTCTGCCAATGATGACATCATCAAACACTCGGAGTTGAGATTTACAACTCGCGAGACGCTTTATCTAAAAAAGCTTAAAAAGACTTTGCCTATTTTCGATACTGACGAGTATGGAGTATGTGAAGACTGTGGAGCTGAAATCACTTTTCAAAGACTAATGGCAAGACCTACAAGCACAATGTGCATAGGGTGCAAGGAAGAGTCTGAGAGAGACGAATTACAAAGCTTTCACGGCAGAAGATCCAAGTCACTTGGGCAGCAAGTAAACTTAACAGCAAGAGTATAAAATAATTGGCCTCTTTCTATAAGAGGCCTTTTTATTTTTTATCTAACATTGTCGCCTTGATAGAAGTTGGTAACACTAACGTCATCGAAGTATACATAACCAGAAACTTCATTGGAGTGCTGCCAGTTTCCGTTTATTGAAAGGTCTATAAATTCACCAATTTCAATATTGTCTTGTTCGACCTGTGCAATATCATTATTTTTGCCGGCCTTTCCCCAGTACATCCTATAGGATCCATCGGCCTCACCTTTTGAGGATTCCCTCTCAAACACTTCCTCAAAATAATACCACTTGTCTCTCTCAACTGACTCACTTGTAAATGCTCTCCCACCAGGAGCCTTAATATGAACTCTTTCATTTCTTTGAACAGAAATAGTTAGGACATTGGAGTATCTTTTATTATCTGAACCCTTTCTAAAATGTGAGTACACTAATTTAAACGTAGTTTCCGGCAGTACTGTTTGTGAGGGAATATACATATAAAACCGTCTTGAGAGCTTTCCTCCATAGGGGAAGACCTTATTTCTGTCGCCAGTGCCCCTGAAGTAATTTACGGCCTTGTCACAGTCTGATTTTCGATCAGAGGAGCCTCCAATTCCCGCTCCATCAGTTCCACACATTTTAGGAAAGCTCAGCTTATCCCCAGCTTTTATTTGATCACTGTTTCTTGATATTGATTTTTTTATAGGCCTTGATTTATCAATACAGATTTTACCTGTTTTCTTTACGTAAGACTTCACTTGCCATGTGGAAAACCCTTTGGACTTATTGTAGACAACACCGCCATAAGTTAAGTTGGAAGGTAATTCAGTACAGCCAGAATCAACTTCAGATTGACTAATTTCTATAGTCTTTGTTCCACAGGTATTGCAAAAGTTATTTCTCCCACCAAAGTTCAGCCGAAGAGATTTATCGCCCCTTAAGGCCCTATCCTGAGATATGTAATAAATATCTTTAGGTCCATACATCATCCCATTATCCATAGGTCTTTCGGCCTTTAAAAACTTAAACGAAGGGCTAGGCCCAAAAAAATCTTCATCTTCAAAGCTACTTGAAAAGTGAACGACTCCGTCTGAGGGAGTGTGCTCTATTGCCACAGACTCATTCTTAACACATAGATTGTTCTCTAGTTCATAACCCTCTTGACAGACAATCGGATTTTCACACGAGGTTAAAAATAAAATAAATGAAAATATTAAAGTCCACTTCACACTATTCTTCCTGGTTCAGTTTATGAATTAACTTTAATGCGGCCATGTCCATTTCTTAACAATTCAAAGGAAAAAGCCTTTAAGGCACTAATATTATTGACTTTCTAATTAGTGATCACCAGTGAAAATGGCAACCAAAGTTGGCATATTCACTGGTACAAATAGCAGGAACTAGTACAGGCCTAAAGCTCTTTTTCTAAGAACTTTTTCGCTTACTTCTTGTGCGATTCTCCCTATTACATAAGGAGCTTCCTCCCTCATGTTTTCTTCACCATGAAGAAATCCAAGAAGATGAATCCACTCGTGAACTAGATTATTCACCATCTGAGGGGCCTCATAGCCTGCATAAAAATTGTAATTTATCTTTATCCACTCGCTCGAGTGAGGACTTGTTGAGCCAACAACCTTTCTGCACCAAACGTTAGTTACTGGGTTTGCATAGTCATACCACTTACACTTCTTAATCCAGCTGTAAATGTTCATCTCCCCTTTCGTACCAGGAATTGCGGCTTCATCTGCATTCATTAGGATATTATAAATATCTTCATTAGAGAGCTCCTGTGCCTTGTTGTTCCAGAGGTAATTCTTTTGAAACAATCTTTTGCCATCGCTTCTTTTATAAGAGAGTACTTTCAATTTAAATTCTTCACTATTTAGAGTCTCTTCTAAAAGAGATAGTGCCAGTTCAAATTTTTGTTCTTGAGCGGAAGTGAGTATTGAATAAAGGGTTTTCTCGGGAACAACTCTTAAATAGCTATCACTTACCTTCTCTCTAGGAACTTCATAACTTGTGTCAAAGTCTAAATATGCCTGAACACCTTCATGGGTTGTAGCGAGTGCTGAGGAAGTTAAAAACCAGGCCAAGGCCATACCAAGTACCATTTTCATAATCTCTCCTTATGGAGAGCATTTCGACTTTCTGGCAGCAGACCTGAGTGGCCATAGGCGTCTTAGAAAAATATTCCTGGACTTGATTAATTGCTTTTATTGAGCTCAGTTAATAGATTTGAGCAGCAGTGTTCCAAAATATCCAAAACAAGTGCAAACCCGTCCTGTCCTCCAAAGTATGGGTCAGGAACGAGGTCTAAGTCAGGATTGGAGCTGTAATGTGTGAGTTTTGAAACCTTATGCATGAATAGCTTTTCAGGATCAAGCTTAGCAACGTTTTTGAGATTTGAGTCATCCATAACGATAATCCGATCAAAAAGCTCAAAGTCTTCTTCGATAAATTTCCTGGATATTGACGGGACTGAGATAGATCTTTTTTGGGCCTCAGAAATCATTCTGGAGTCGGCCTTTTCTCCTGCGTGATAAGCGCTGGTTCCGGCCGAATCTACTTCATAATTTTTTTCAAGGCCCCTTGACTCTAGAAGCTTTAAAAATACTGCTTCAGCCGCTGGTGAGCGACAGATATTGCCAAGGCAGACAAAAAGGACCTTAGTCATTTAAAATAACTCTCCAACCCCTGGACTGGCCATCACTTAACTCTACCCCAAGGGCCGCTAGTTCATCACGAATCTTATCAGCTGCTTCCCAGTCCTTATTCTCACGGGCCTCATTTCTTTTGGCCACAAGATGCTCAACTTTTTCCTTATCAATGTTTTTAAGTTTGATTGAAACTTCATCCAGCTTATTAATCATCTTGGATGGCTCTTCATTAAATAGCGCACTCATATCGCCATACTTTTTCATCCAAGAGATAAACAATTCTGAACATCCTTTATGAACAGTGTTTCTCTTTTTCTTATTTGCAAAACCAAGAGCGTTAAAAGTCCTAACAGCTTCAAACACAAGCGATATAAACTCTGCAGTGTTAAAGTCATCATTTAGAGCTTTTTTAATTTTTGTATCCAGGCCTTCAAGTTTTTTACTAAACCCGCTGTCCACCTGCGATTGGTCATCAACCATTGCAACAGTTTCTTTTGCAAGCTCCAGAGCATTATAAATTCTATTTAAGGCGGCAATCACCTGAAGAACTCTGTCATCGCTTACAGAGAAAACAGTTCGATAGTGTGCAGACAAAAACATGTATTTTAAAATTTCAGCATCATACGTTTCCATAAACGATCGTGCCGTCATAATATTTCCAAGTGACTTACTCATTTTTTCATCATTCATATTGATGAAGTTATTATGCACCCAGTAATTGCAGTACTTACATCCTGTGCAACCTTCACCTTGAGCAATTTCGTTTTCATGGTGGGGAAAAATAAGATCAATCCCACCACCATGAATATCAATGGTTCCCTTAAATATTGCTTGAATCATGGCACTACACTCAATATGCCAACCTGGACGCCCTTTGCCCCATGGTGAGTCCCAAGAAAGTCCTTCACCTTCTTTAGCAGGCTTCCAAAGAACAAAGTCATGAGCATCACGTTTTCTTTGGTCAATCTCAACTCTGTGTCCTTCATCAAGCTCATCAAGTTTCTTTTTTGACAGCTGGCCATAATTCTCGAAACTTTTAACAGAGAAAAAGACTTCTCCGTCCACCTCATAGGCCTTGCCATTTTCAATAAGCTTTTGAACACTTTCAATAATATGAGGGATATGATCGGTAACCTTTGGATTGTGATCGTGCGATCTGAGACCTAAGGCCTTAAAGTCTTTTTCAAACTCTGCAATATATTTTTCGCTAATTTCACTTGGAGAGACACCTTCATCATTTGCACGCTTTAAGATCTTGTCATCAACGTCAGTGTAATTGTATGCCATCTCAACCTTGTAACCAATATGCTCCATCCAATTACGCATTAGATTAAATGTGATTGGGCCTCTGAAATTTCCAATATGCAAGTAGTCATAAACGGTTGGACCGCAAAGATACAATTTAACCTTGCCCACTTCAAGAGGCACAAACTTCTCTTTCTTACCACTCATCGTATTGTATACTGCTAATGCCATTTACTGCTCCTTCTTAGGCCATGAACGAGAGTTCACTCTGTATGTAATCGCAATCTTCCTTGCGTGCTATTATAACCGTATATGCTTCTATTTCGTCACTTTGAACATTAATTTTATAGTGCCCTTGAACAATCATAGGAAGGGACTCATCTTCCCAGAGGCAGCGCTTTACCTTAACTAGGCGATCGACAGCATCTTGAGAGATTTTAGCGTTGGCAATCATAGACACCTCCACCCACTCACTATCCAAGTATAGGTCTAGGTACTTTTTAGCAACCTTGATGTCCTTTTGTTTTGTTAGACAATGCTCACAATAAGAATCTCCAGAAATAGCACATTGTCCATAGGCAAGCATGTCTTCATGATCAACACAGTAAACACTGCTTTTTAACTGGGTACGAATGGCCTTTAAGACATCCCCTTCCGGCTTTGAGACGGCCGGCATGACCATGGGTTCTTTAGGCTGCTTCTTGGGGGGTGACTGCTGCTCTTTTAGTTTTAAAAACCTGTGCCCAGTCCAAACTAATGCGCCTATGACGCAAATTAGCGTCAACAACAAGACTATTACCAAAACCAAGAGCAAATTTTCCATTTTCGACGTCTAAAAATCTAGTGTTACTTCATAACCTTGGTGTTTTCGCATATTCAACGCTCCGCACTCAAAAATAAGGTACTGGCCCTTAACTGCCAAAAAAGTAGATTCTATCACAGGTTTTTTAAGAAGGTTTAAAGAACTAACTTTCTCAGGGTATTTTATGGCAGGGTACTCAAAGGATAAAACATCCTCATTAATTTTCTTAGCACCATGCTTAGTGATGAGCTCATCGAACTCAGTGAATACGGTTTCTCTAGCTGCCACTAAATCGATATCTTCGTTATCGTTTTTTAGCATTTTTCGCCAGTTGGTTTTATCCCCAAACTTTTTAGCGATCTCTATTTCTATTAGGCCTGAGGTTCTTCTATCTTTGACTTCTAAAATAGGGAGAGCGAACACTGCACCCTGATCCATCCATCTATGAGGAACATTGACCTTCCTTGTAATACCCACTTTTAGCTGGGAGGAGTTTGCTAAATAAATAATATGCGGCTGAAGACAATGTTTTTCCCCCCACTCTGGATCTCTGCATGTTCCATTAGAATAATGACAAAGCTCTGGTTTAACTATGCATGTGTCGCATTCGGGTAAAGTTACAAACGACTCCCACGAGTAACCTTGTCCATAAGATTTTTTGATCTTTTTTCCAGTGTCTATACAGTAGATATTTTGGGTGAATTCAAGCTTAAGCTCTTTTCCTACAAGCTCATTCAACTCAACCACTTCCTCACCTAATTTTAGAGAGTATTTTACCGTTTCTTCATGCTTTGTTCCAAGCTTGCTTATGGTTCCCTTAATCATATTTTGCTCCAAAAAATACCATAAAAAAAACTCCCGAACTCACGAATTGAATTCGTGGCGGGAGTCTATTTAAGATTAAATTTGTCTTAAAGTTCTAAAAAATTGTATCAGCTCTAAGCCCGCCTTGTACACCTTTATAGATTACAGCTGCTGCGTTGTGACTGTGAAGCGATTCAATATGCTCTAGTTGAACTAGCCAATCAAGAATCACATGCTCATTCGCGTTAAAAGACTTATAAACACGCTTAGTCGCATGCTCAACAAACATTGGGTGTGCACCATTTAAAATTGCAAAAGCTTGCTCGTCCAATCTTTTAACAAGGGATTGAGTTTCAGTTGGGATAGCGAGCTTAAGAAGCCTTACTAGATCCTCAACGTAGAATTCTTCCTCAGGATTAATCTTAACCTTGGCAGTTAGTTTACTTCTTTGCGAGTGAGGAACACCAATACCGCTCCCCTCAGTTGTTTTGCCTTCCGCAAATTCTTTTTCATATTGCTTTGCCATAGACAAAGAGCAAGGGCATGTCGAGGAGTATTCGTAAGTCATCGTCAAAAAATACTCAAAGCCACGTTCTTCTGTCTCAACTGCCTCCATTTCAACAGGATAGTACTGCCACCCCCAGTTGTCGCTTTTAAGAGATTTCTGCTTTACAGGATAGTTAAACTTAAGCTTTAGGAATGCTTTCTCAATAAGATCTTTATCGGTCTCATCTCTAAGCTCTTCTCTATATCTGGCCATAATTGTTTTCAAAGTGCCGACATCGATTGGGGATTCAAGAGACTCGGCCTGAAGAATAGAGCAAAGACGGCTCATGCTCACGCCATTTTTACTTTCATTCAAAGATACATACATTGCAGCTTCAGCATCATGAGATCTAGTTTCGCCGTACTTATTATTAATTATAACTGGCAAGCGAAACCTGTTAATACCAACTCTAGGTATGGCTATATTGTCATTGCTTGGCAGTTTTTGAAAGTCATTAAGTCCCGACTGATCCTTAAGATCACACTGCATTACATCATCTATTACTTTATTTTTTAGTGAGGCAAATTCACTATAAGTCTGATCCATCATAAGCTTTTCTCCAATTTAGCCGCCTGTTTTAGCATACTTAAACAATACAGGCAAAGTCTAGGCCACAAATAGGGCAAATTTCCCCTTATTTTAAATGAAGGATTTCAAATTGACCACCCCAAAACGCCAAAACCCTATATATATAGCCGACTTACACGGTTTCATTTACTTTAAATGCCTTTTGAGGGATAAGTAAGACAATGAAAAAGTTTATCTCTACGATAATAATATTTCCAATCAGGCTATACCAATATGCTATTTCGCCCCTTTTGGGGAGCAATTGTCGCTTCTACCCGAGCTGTAGTTCATATGCGATCGAGGCCGTTGAGAAGCTGCCTCTATACAGAGCTTTACCGAAAATAGTATGGAGAATTATAAGATGCCACCCTTTCAGCAAAGGAGGCGATGATCCTGTTATTTAAAAATCTTGCTCTTCATAAACGCGCTAATTTCATCTTTAAGCTCTTTATGTTTAGCATTTTCCCCAAGTTGTCTCAATAGGCCTTTTAAGAAAGCAAGACTCTTGTCTACTCTTTGGTCAGACATGCTCATTGAACTGGAAACACGTGACCTCAACAACTCACCCACTTTAAGATTTATTAGTTCCTTATAGGCCCTTTCCTCATTTCCATCCACAACAAAGGTCTTAAAGAATTTGGCAAAAGAGTCGTTAAAAAGCTTTTCGCCAGGTTTACCTTCCCAGGTTTCGTCTGATTTGGCCTTCCATTTTTTCTTCAAGGTCTCGTCCTTTATTAGCGGCAACAACTCACCCGCAAGTGACTTTCCAAACCTGCCTTCGTATTCAAAGAAGTATTCGAGCAAACTTGATAAGCGTCTGTCATTCCAATCAATCTTTTTATTTTTACTCAACACAAGGTGACTAAAAGCGAAGGACGCCTTATTATCGCCTTCAAACTTTGCAAGGTCCTCCATGTATCGCTCATCTGTATTGCTCCCATAGTCTCCTGCACACAGTCTACAAGCAACATTTCCATCATCCACGATATTACGATCCCTAAGCTTTCCCTCACTAAAACAACACCCCTCACATGCGTAGGCCATATCAAGTCCAACATCGTGGGTGTATCCCATATTATGAATCATTTCATGAAAAATCCTTCCCCGAAATTCCTCATCTTCAAAACTGTAACTGCCACTTTTAACGTCTCCCCAAAAACCAGACTTAAAATTTGGATTCAAGATTACAAAGGGATGATTCAACTGATGCTCACCATAACCCTTATAAGGAACTGTTGAGCCAACTGCTGCTACCCCCTCCCAATTTACGTTTTTCTCACCACATGCAATCTCGGTATTGGCAGCACCGCTCTCATAATGGATTTTAAACATGTCTAAAAGATTAAAAAGCTCTATCCTCTTTGGGGTGTTTTTATGTTTGCTTGCTAGCGTGGCAAGACAGCTCATACCTCGTTTTACAGTCTCTTTGGCATGCTCATTAAAGTCTTTTGAACTAAAGTTTTTATAACAACTCTTATGGATACTTAGGTTAAAATCAATATTGGTAAAATCATCTCTAGAGTGATTTAGAATCTGAGCAAAGCTATTTGTGAAGTTTTCAAAAAAGGTTATAGTTTGATCTCTTCTCTGAACACAATCTTTTACGTGCGCTTGAAGAAGGTCAACACTCTCTTCAGATTTAAACTCTAAGGTCTTTCCTTTTAGGCCATAAGTCTTTACTACCACTTTGGAACCAACGATTTTTGCTCTTTTTTCAAGCTCAAACACGCCGTCGAAGTTGGAATCAATTTTTGTAATAAAGGTAAAATCTTCTATATGAAAGGTTTGAATATAATCAAAATTACCATCAAGATTGTAATCAATTTTTTTCGACTTAATTCTCTCGCCTTCATAGGAGACATGAAAGTCTTCTTTGCCATCGCTGTTTTGATCAAACTCAAACGTTTTTCCAAACACACAAGAGGCTAAAATAAAAGGTATTATGAGTTTTTTCACACCAAACGTATCGGATTTTTTTACCCAACCTTAAGTTCTTACTATGCGCCTAAAAGTAACATTTATCCTAGGCTCTATAGGCCTTGAAGTTTTCGAAATTCCGTGCTCCCATTCATGCTGACAAGTGCCTCCCATCACAAGAAGGCTTCCATTTTTCAAAGAGATACTGACTTGAGAGGCCTTATCTTCTTTTTTGCGAAACTTAAACACCCTCTCCGCTCCTAAGCTAAGGGAGGCAACCACAGGGTTTGGTCCAAGTTCTTTCTCATTGTCCCTATGCCAGCCCATGTAATCGCTTCCATTTCTGTATTTGTTAATCAGGCAGCTGTTAAACAATTCACCTGCAGCAGCTTCAACTTTCTCTTTAAGCTCTAATATTGTGCTAGTCCAAGGAGTTGGATCCAAGATTAATCCTGAGTACTTATAGGGCAGATCACTCTGCCAGGAGATTAGCCTGGGCTGAGGTACAAGCTTTCCAAATATCTTAATACTTTCCTGACGCCATAAAAGCTCTTTATCTAGCCTATCCAACAAGGATCTAGATTCTTCCTGTTCAATAAAATTTGGAAAGTAAAAGGCATGGGCCTGGCCACTTAAAAGGTTGTTCATCTTTCCTTTCTTCGTATTAAGTCATAATTAAATGATACCGAGCTGCCCCTAGTCATAATCTATGCAGCTCGTTTTACATATCGGTATTTTTCAAGCATTTCATAA
>PBFR01000026.1 GCA_002718735.1 Halobacteriovoraceae bacterium
AGCCGAATCAGAGACGTTGATTACGCAGCTGCAACAGCTAAGAATGCTAAAAACAACATTCTTGCTCAAGCAGGTACTTCAGTTCTTTCTCAAGCTAACGCTCAAGGACAAAATGCACTAAGACTGATTGGTTAATAAATAACAATCCTGCATTAGACATAAAAGGTCTGTCCCCCTTAAATAGGGGGACTTTTAATTAGATTAAGGAATAAAAACAATATGATTAAAGCACTTGCTATCATCTTGTCTTTACATTTCAAATTAGCCTACGCTCAGATAATCTGTGAGTCTTCTTTTCTTCCTGAAGATTTTAGATTTCAAAATAACCTCGCAGATGCCCAGGCTTCCAGAAAAATTGATTATGATAAAGAAATTGAGAGACTATTAAGTGAAGACTATACCTTTTCATTAAAGTACAACAATTTAGCAAATGGATATGTCTTTAGGGGCTCTATTGATCGAATAGATGATCTTCCCTTTGAAGTAAGTCAGTTTTACCGTAAAGATGTGAAAAAAGTCGAAATGATACGAAGGTTCTATGACCTAGACACCAAACTGCAAGATTCTATTTTAAGCGTTTATAACACGCTCAATGATAAGTTTTACGTAAAAAATTATTTAAAAAGGCTCTACGCCGAGTCGTATATTTATGCAACTGAGAAAAATCTTGTGAAGGACGACGGCTACATCGATGGCAGGGCCATAGTGGTAACCTTAATAAGACGGTTTAAAAGCAGGGATGATGCAAACTTTACAAAAATGATATACCCTCCTAAAAATGGGAAGCATATCATCACTGGAAAGCATAACTACGATGACCTTAATCCGCTTAATAAGAACCAGGCCTTTAGGAAAGCAGTAGCCACAGGACCGTTTATTGATGGAGAGTTTTTTGGATTCGTAGGACATGGTGCGTATTCGCATATGGTCCAAAGAGATTTGGTCCATGAATCTTTAAAGTCTGTTCTAGGTGAAAATATCGATGACTTTTATGCTTACCTTGGTACTACTAAAGGTATAAACTTTTGGGTTGATCTATTTGACGCTGGTTCTACAAATAGAATCTCATTTTCTGCTCCGCAAGACCTTACAGAAGTCATAAGACAATCCATTATCGGGCCAGAGTAAATTTAGTTTTTTAATAGTTTCGATTCATAAAAAGGTATATATTGGATCCTATGAAGCGAATTCCAGAGTCTGTTTTAGTTATTTTTAAATATCAAAGAGAATTGTACTTTATTACTAGGCAAAACCATCTTCGTGTTTTTCCTGGTTATACATCCTTTCCAGGCGGAAAAGTTGAGAAAAGTGATGGCGCTAGTTCCTATAAAAATATACCTGGCAACATTATGGCAACGGCACAAAGGGAACTTGAAGAGGAGCTTCACTATGACCTCAGAAATGAAGTTGAGCAAGGTACGGTTAAAGACCTTAGACTTATAGGCCAAGCTACAACCCCTGACTTTAACCCTTATAGGTTTCTTGCGTACTACATATTAGTCGAAGTCTCAGAAAAGCCCCCATTTGTTTTAGACTACACTGAAATAAAGGAAGGGCACTGGCTTAATTTTGAACAATTTCAGGCAAGGTACAGAAAGGGAGAGGCCATCGTTATTCCTCCCATTTGGAAAATTCTTGATTACGTTGAAAGAAATGCTTACGAAGAAGAACTTTTTGATTTAGATCGCGATGATAAAAAAGTTCCTTGGCTAGAGTCGTTTTTTGGTGTGAAACAATTCATGCCATTATCAAATACTCTTCCTCCTGCTGAACGAACAAATGCTTTTCTTATTGGAGACACACTTGTTGATCCTTCTCCGAAAGATGAGGTTGAGCTTGGGAAGCTGATAAGCTCAATCCCGGTCAGTAGTGTAAACAAAATCTTTATTACACACCACCATGGGGATCATCATAATCTTTCAACTAAACTTGCTAGAGAAATCAGTTCTCCTATTTATTTGAGTGAATATACCTACTACCGAATCGTTGAAGTTGGTGGCCTAGATCACTTTAAAGACATAGATGTACAATTTTTAGAAGAAGGTGATTGCATCACGGAATGGTTAGGTAAAAAAGTTATTGTTCATGAAATACCTGGGCACGATGAAGGCCATCTTGGTCTTGCACCTGAGACTCTCGAGTGGTTTATAGTTGGAGACTTATTTCAAGGGGTGGGGACTGTGGTTATTGGAGGAAAGGAAGGGAACATGTCCAAGTACTTCCAAAGCTTAAAAAGAGTTATTAAACTTTCTCCAAAAGCTGTATATCCAAGTCATGGCATCGTTCTTGGTGGAACTCATATCCTTGAAAAAACTTTAAAGCATAGAGAGCTTAGAGAGGCACAAATTAAAAAGATGCACGAATCGGGGCTTAACGAACAACAAATGCTTGAAAGAATCTACTTTGATCTACCGCAAAAGCTTCATAAATATGCCCTTGCTAATATCAATTCACACCTCCTAAAGCTTAAAGGTGAGAACAAACTCTAATAGGACTATGTAATTAATACATAGTTCAACACTTTAGACTTTGAACTTCTTACAGGGTGGCTCAATTCTGATCCGCTTTGTACTCATGATTCTTGAGCGAAGTTTAGAGGCACTGTATAACTCGTTCATACGAAAACTTAACTTAAAGGTTTTATTTTGAACGCATACATGTACCTACAAACAAGTACTTTATTGAACGATAAGTTCAAGGAGAAGAAAAGGAGAAATCCATCCTTTTCTATTCGTTCGTGGGCTACTCAATTAGGGCTTAAATCTCATGGTGCCCTTCAACAGATGCTTGCTGGCAAAAGAGGCATACCCAAAAAGTACATTCATAGTATGGCAAAGTCCCTTGATCTTTCCGTAGGGGAGACAATGTACTTTGAAACCCTTGTCGACTATGAGAAGGCCAAAACTCAAGATGAAAAGAATATTTATTATGAAAGACTAAACCATCTAAGACCTCAGAAGAGAGAAGTAAAGTTTCTTGATGTCGAACACTATAAGTATTTTCAAAACCCTCTTCACTCAATAATTAGAACACTTATTGAAAGAGAGGATTTTGTTAATGATCCTACATGGATTCAAAGTACACTTAGGTTTAAAACCTCCCAAAGAGAGATTGAAGAAGTAATCAATAGGCTTAAGACTCTAGATCTATTAGATGAGAAAGATGGAAAGCTTATCAAAAAGTTTAAGGCCATACAAAATAAAACTGATGTCCCAAGTAAGGCCGTTCAAGAGTTTCATAAGAAAATGAGCAGAATTGCTCAAGAAGAAGTCTCAAAACAAAGTGTATCTGAGCGTGAGTACAATAGCTTTTGTTTCAATATTAAAAAGGGGCAGCTTCAAAATGCAAAGAAAAGATTAAGAGAGTTTACGCAAGAATTTATGGATGAATTTGAAGCAAGTAGTAAGCAATCTGATGATACTTATCATCTTAATATTCAATTATTTTCATTAACAAATAAATTAGACAAAAAAGAACAAGGAGTAACAAAGTGAAAAAACTAATACTTTCAAGTATGATGGTCGCAGGTATGAGCTTATCTGTAATTGCTGGCGAAGGAGCTGGGAACGGGGGAGGAGCATGGGTATGTCAAAATAACGATCAACTAAAAACAATTCGTTGGGCAAAACTAGTAGATCTATATGAAGCAGAAAAAGAGTTTAAATTAGGGATTAAGTATTATCATGATAATTATGGATATCAAGACATTGTAGAAGTTCAAAAGTCATGGCTTAACTTTGTAGATCATACCTTTTATGAAGAACTTACCCCATACTTTGAAGAAGTAGAAAGAAATATTCGAATGGTTGATGCTGACCTTGAAGTTATTGATGATTCTCTTTATAGAGTCAGACCACCAGCAAGAGATTGCCTAGGTGGTGAAGTTAAGTATGTTCAAGTTGCAAACTATACTCATTACGGAAGTGTGCTCATTAATGAACACTTATTTAAAAATGAAATGTTTAGTGCATCAGACAAAGCGGCACTTATTTTTCATGAGACCATCTATGCTTATCTTAGAGATAAATACGGGGATGAAGACTCTGTTAGGGCCAGAGAAATTGTTGGATATATTTTCTCCAAATTAAAGAGACCTGAGGTTTCTGAAAGAGTAGGAGAATTAATTGGAGACATGCCTAAGAGGCTTGGGATGGAATTTGTGAAAATTTCTGCAGGCAGCTTTATGATGGGATCCCCTAAGAATGAACTTGAGAGATATGACCATGAACAACAGCGATATGTAACCATCACCCGAGACTTCGAGATGATGACAACTGAAGTTACCCAGTCGATGTATTTTGAAGTAACAGGAAGAAACCCCTCTCATTTTAAAAAGCAAATATATTGCCCCAATAGCTTTGAAACTAGGGTAAGTCACACTACGGGATTTTATGAATATTTGTGTCCTAACAACCCTGTTGATAGTGTAAATTATAACGATGTACTGAACTTTATTAGTACTTTAAATGCGAGGACAGGTAAGAATTATCGTCTTCCAACAGAGGCAGAGTGGGAGTTTGCAGCCAGAGCTGGCTCAGAAACTGCATATTCTTTTGGAGAGGGACCAGCTAATCTTTCCGCACATGCTATCTTTGAAGGTAACTTAGGAGATAGAACTCATGAGGTCGCACCTATTCGAACTTATTCAAATCTGCCTAACGCTTTTGGTCTTTTTGATATGCATGGCAATGTCTGGGAGTGGACTCAGGATTGGTATGAACAGGACCCAACTGGGACAATCGATCCTGTAGGTCCAGGAGCCGGTTCCGTCCGTGTTATTCGTGGCGGCAGTTGGGTCTACAGTCCTGGGTTCTTGCGTTCGGCTAGTCGTGGCAACTCAAGGCCGACTTACGGGGGACCCGATATGGGGTTCCGCCTTGTGAGGGCATTGCACTAGTTACTCTTACCCTTTTAACCTTTATTCACCGCCCCAGGTTTAGTGAAACGAAAACCGAGAGGCGGTTTTATCTTTATATCAATTTAACTTGGTACGGAGACAGATTTAAACGCTCTTCATTTATTAATAATCTCAGTGTTTATAAACACTGGATTTTTTGTTCTAAAAATCTAATTCTTTAAGGCAGTCTTTTTCAAATTGATTTGGTCTATACGCTTGGCCTTTTGTTCTGATCACTTTGTCCAAAAGGTCTTCGACTCTAGCAGGACTAAATTCCACAAACTTTAGGTGGGCCTTGTTGTCCTTCTCTACAAAAAACTTTTGAAGTCTAAGTTTGTCCACTAAATTTACCACTCTCATTGTAAGTGTCATGTTGTCCTCCTTATAAATAAGAACTATATACTTGAACGCTCTAAAATCGCTTGAAAATTATTTTCAAACATATCTTGAGACGCCTTATTTTTTAATAATCGGTTGTAAATATGAAATCCAATCATATTTGAGTAGATCTCATATGCGATTTGTTCAGTGTTTACCTCTGGGTTCAGTTGGTTCTCTTCTTGGGCAATGGCTACTGCTCTTTCAAATGTTCCAATCATTGTGCTCTGGAGTTTTAAAATGTGATCTCTAACTTTCCCTGGCCTGTCATCAAACTCTACAATTGCTGATAGAAAAGGACATCCGCCCGGCAGGTAAGAGCTAGACCATTTTTTCCAATTGTCCATCAAGGCCCTAATTCTAGGGATTCCTCTTTCCTTTTCAACAGCTGGTTTTACGACCTGACCAACAAAGTTAGAAGAGGCGTAATCCATTACCATTATTTGTAGTTTCTCTTTTGATTTAAAATGACTGAACAGTCCGGACTTGCTCATTCCAACATTTTTTGCCAGCTCACCTATGGATAGTGATTCAAGTCCAAACTTGCTGGTGAGTTCAAATGCGCACTTGAGAATGTTTTCTTTTGTATTAAAACCTTTACTCATGTATATATAATAGCACGATCGTTCGGACAGTCAAGTGGTCTTAAGTTGTCGAAATTATGGAGAGTCCTCTACAAAGTCATTTGATCTTATATTTAGTGGGGCACCATGGGAGTTACCAAGCTGATCATTTAGGCCATCCTCAGAGTCTTTGATATCATCGCCAAAGCGATGCCAAACTAGCAATGAGTTATGCCTTGGGTGTGTCATTAAATTGTTTGAAACTCTGTCGTTATAGACCCGATTCACACTTAAGGAACTCATCGCAGTGGACCAAATGGACACCTCATCTATAAGCCCTTTATAGCCTTTTTTATTTCCTGTATAGCTGCCAACAGAAATTGGGTGAGATCCAAATTTAGAAATTTTGATTTCATTTAAATTCACTCTTGTTGAATCAACATAAAAAGCAAGATACTTTCCATTGTAAGTTACACTGGTGTGATGCCAAGTGCTGTCATCATAGCTCATTTGATATTCTACTTTGCTTGTGTTGCCTAAGCTGTCTTCAACTTGGAGAAAAATATGGTCTTTTTTGAGCCCTATTGACAATGCCGTTCCAGCGTAGGAGCCCTTGTGTAAGGTGATCAGCCTTGAATCCATTGATGCCTTAGTTGCTGTTTTAAACCACATTGATATTGTGAAGTTTTGATCTTTAATTAATTCACTTGCCCCTTTTAGGCCAACTCTGGCCATTCCATTGAAAAGAAGGGATTTTTCATTAATGTAGGTCGGGGAGCTTTTAGTTGATACACTTATTTGTTTTTCATTCAGATCATACAGTCCTCTTTCATCAAGAACCTTTACCATTATGTTATATGTAGTATTTGGAGTTAGGCCTTCAAGCCAGGTCGAAGTCTTATCTGACGATGTTGTTTTAAATAGTCTCATCCTTTGGCCATCAGGTGCCAAAAATACTAAGTATGCTTTTGCAAGATCATTGGCCTCCCAAGATATCTCCAGCCTGGTTTGTTCGACTGTTATCACCTCACTTACTCCATTAAATTGGACTGATGGTGGGCTTGGGTATGGATTTTTTGCACAGATTGATGGAGTTGTAACACTTTTTGAAGAGTTCTCTTTTACTACTTGATCTTTACAAGCAGTAAAAGCGATGAGACTGCTCATCAGAAATGTTTTAGATATTACTTTCATTTAATCCTCATTTTATTAAATACGTGAACCCTGCACCTGTGCTCAACCTAGTGTCAAGGTTTGCATTTTCATACACCTCATACTGAGAAAATATATGTGCTTCGGTGTGAGTTGTAATTAGAGTGCTAAGCTTGAGATCGACTCTAATAGCGTTCAAGGAATTAAGGTTTTCGGAGTTCGCTTCAACTACTGTTCTCTGTAAAGTTGTATCCATATTGAGCTCAATCTCTTCAACGGGATTAAAACGATAACTTGCAAAGGCTCCAATGAAGGTTGCGGTATCTCTTCTTATTGTAAGCTCATTATCATTCTGAGTTGACCTGGATGCCTGCTCAAGGCTAATCGTTGGGCCATAGTCTAGACCTTTTTCTGATTTAAAACCAAGCCTAGAGTTAAAACGATAAGTGTTCTCATAGGTTGCAATTGTTTCTCTGTCCGATTGATTTGCGCCATGTCCTTGAAAGGTAAACTCGTATGTTGGAGTGAAATTTGCTCCATTCCAAGAATGGGATTGATTGTCTGTGTACGAGAGTGTTATTCCAAAGTTTTCATTCGAAATAACCTTTTGGGTGTCAACGGATGATTGGGCATGGTGGATGGCGAATCCAATTTTAAATACATGGTTTTCAGGTATTTTATTGGTAAGAATTCCACTCTTCAGAACTGAAGACTGCTTTATTTTAATAGAGTCCACATTTCTGGTTGGAACAATCAGAAGAGTTTCTGGATCAAGATTTTTGGCCTGTGTTTCAGTTAGACGGTTGAGCTTTAAAACTTTCTCAACCCACTCATTCTCACCATAAAGTGGTTTGTAATTATCATTGTATAAAATATCGGAGATAGTTTCACCTTTAGCAAGTGGACGGACCTTGTAAGAGTCGCCCCATAGAATTTGGGGCGCAAGTAATAGTGGCAGCAACAACTTCATGTTATTATCTCCTTAATGGTGAAAAAGATATTTTACCACTATCTAAAGGCATTCTGTCATTGCGCACTGTTGTATGAATTTAAGCTATTAGTTTAATTATTTTAAGGCCTGCAAATGCAAAGCAAACACCGATGATAGGTGAGGTGACCAAGTAGATTATGGCCTTCAATTCAAGACCATTTGAGAGATCGTTCATTGCTCCAAGAGCATATCCTGAAAATGTTGTAAGTCCGCCACAGAATCCAACAAGGAGAATAGTATTGAAGCTTTGGTCGATAAGTTTAGATTGGAAAGCTTGAAAAATAGCTCCGGCAATAAAGCAGCCAAGCATATTGGCACCAAATGTACCTAAGGGAATCCAATTGCCGTGTTTTCCAAAATTTAATTCTAGAAAGTGTCTTGAGAGAATCCCCAAGACACCAGCAATTGATATTAAAAAATAACTTTTCACTTTTTAGTGATAGCGAGAACTATGACAGTACAACCTAAAGATCTTGTCTTTGGATCTTTTGATTGCAAAGTTTCCTTTTTCTCTTTGTTCAACAAGATAATGATAGTAAGTGGGATGAGTGTCAGAGACCTCAAGCACACTCTTACCTTCGTGCTCTCCAAAGTCGATTACTACAGACTCTTCAGCGATGATGCCAGTTAAAGGACTAGATTCTTTTATAGCTGCTGCCATTTATTCCCTCCTTAGAATAAGTAGCTGGTTAATGAAATTCATTAGAAAGCGTTCCTTCGCTTTGTGAATATAATTTTTCAATAATTTTTATAACTTGAAAAGGAAAAAATCATTTACCAAAGAAATGCTTTAAAAAATGAACTAAACTTTTAAATTCCTGAGGGTGCTCGTCGGCCAAGACTCTTTTTAATAGTTCAAGTGATTTAAAAACACTGGCACCTTGTCTATAAGGCCTGTCGGAGGTCATCGCGACCAAAATATCTAATGCACTTAATAGTGCCGACTCGACTCCAGTAATAAGTCCCTGTGGATGGTATTTTTCATTATTCGCAAGGGCCTGAATTTTGTAATTTAGGTAGTGGTGGTTTTTTATAAGCTCTAACTGATTGGCACCCAAAGGAACTCTGCCGTTTAATATTTTCATCGAGTTGTCAGCATGATCTGAAAAAATCTTTTTATCAAAATCATTTAAGTGTGCGAGATCAAACTTCTCTCTTGGTATAAAACTCATACCGATGTCTTTGAAGTAAGATGTCATAAATAACGTCTGTGTTTCTTTTTCTGAAAAAAGACCTGTGCTTTGGAGAAAAGAAAGAAGAAGAATAGATGACAACAACGGTTGAGTGACAGTGTAGTGATGGCCTTGCTTAGAAATGTTACGATATAAATGTTTATGAGTATGCTTATTTTTGATTAGCAAATTACTTAGGTTCTGACCACTTTGGAATTGGCTGTTTAAAAGCTCATCATTGAAGGGATCTTCGTAAAGATTTGCCATTTGAAGGCTCAGCAGGTGGGTGTGCCTAGTTGCATTCTTTAGGGGATCACCAATAGAAAGTGATCGAGTTAACTTAACAAGCTTTTGACTCAAGTTATCGTGGAGATATTCATAATCCTCTTCGTGAATATAGATCTCTGAACTTTCTTCTCCTGCATACTGCTTGATGAAGTCAGGAGTTATTCCTTCGTGGGCCTTGAGGACTTCTTCAAAAACTCCATTTTTAAAAGCGTAAGCGCTGTGGCCTAGACCATCAATTATTGAAAGCTGTCCCACAAAGATGGGTTTTAGCTTCAAAGGGAGTCGATGTCTTTCCAAGTAGTTCACTCTCATAGGTACAATTATACCATAGTTTTATTTTGAAAGTGACTCAAGCTGGTCATTTAAGACCTGTGGGTAAGACAGCCCATAGTTCTCAATCATCTTTGGGAAAAGAGAAATTGGTGTCATTCCTGGAAAGGTATTGATTTCGTTAAGATAGACCTGCTCTCCAACTACAAAAAAGTCCATTCTGCAGAATTGGGCCAACTTGAGGTTTATGAAGGCCATCCTTGCAAACTCTTGAATAGTTTTTGTAATTTGTGGATCCAAGTCTGGATTTAAATTGGTTTGAGTCTTAGACTTTTGAGAGTACTTTTCCTCGTAACTGTAAAACTTATCAGGACAAATTATTTCGCTGGGAGAAGTTGCTATCACTTCACCTTTATGTTCAAAAACTGATATTTCTAGTTCTCGTGGAACAATCTTTTTTTCGACGATTACAAAGTTTGAGAAATTGAAGGCTTCTTTTAAAAACTTTTTTATCTCTGACTTTTTATCTACTGGGTAACAGCCAACGGAAGAGCCTTGATTTGATGCCTTTATGAAGATTGAACCCTGCTCATCAAAAAATGAAGAAACCTTTTCAAGAGTTTCCTCGGAACTGTCATTTGCAATGATAAATGGAGTAACAGGTATTGATGCCTTCTCAAGCCACAGTTTCGTCAAAACTTTGTTGAAACAAATCGCACTGGCCTCATAGCCACAACCTAGATAAGGAAGCTTTATCATCTCAAAAAAAGCTTGAATGTGTCCCGTCTCCCCTGGGTAGCCGTGAAAGCAGGGAACACACACGTCTATTTTTTCTTTCTTTCCTGAGTTACTAAAAAGTAGTTCTTTATGGAAGTTTAGTTCAACTTTTTCGCCATCAACACTCCAGGTGAATTCTTGATCAACCTCGACCTCAAAGATGCGAAACCTGGTGTTGTCTATCACACTTCCCAGATAATTTGCCGTAACCAGAGAGACATCGTGCTCTTGGCCGCCGCCACCTTTAAGTAACAAAAGGTTTTTCATTAGAGTTCTCTTAGTTGCTTAGGAAAGCGTTGATTGCTTAGCTCTCTAAACTTATCCATGGCCTCTTCTAGTGAATAAACATTTGTCTCTTTAGAGCCATACGCTCTAAGTGCCAGTGATTTTTGTTCGATTTCTTTATCTCCAATTACCGCCATGAAAGGAACTTTGGCTTTTTGAAGAGTTCTGGTTTTCTTACCCATGGTTTCGTTGGAATCGTCGACTCTTGCTCTTAGTCCTTGATGTCTGAGTTGAGCTGCAAGTTCTTGGCAGTACTCACCATGAATTTCGTTGTTCACCGGAACAAACACAACTTGCTCTGGTGCTAACCAGAATGGGAATGCCCCAGCAACGTGCTCAAGGTAAACTCCAAAAAATCTTTCAAGCGACCCAAGTAGAGCTCTGTGAATAACTACTGGCCTTTCGTCTTCTCCATTTGAGTTTGTAAACTTAAGGTCAAATCTTTCCGGAAGTTGGAAGTCTAGCTGTACAGTTCCAAGTTGATGGTATCTTCCGATTGCGTCGGAAATCTGAATATCTATTTTTGGACCGTAAAAAGCACCATCGCCTTCATTAATAAAATAGTCGTACTTGGACGCGTCAAGAGCCGCTTTTAAAGCAGCCTCTGCAGTATCCCAAGTCTCATCATCTCCAACCTTCTTTTCAGGCCTGGTTGATAATCCAATTTTGATATTTTCAAAGCCAAAGTGGTCATAACAGACATTGAACATGTCCAATAGACTAGTTACTTCCTTTTGGATGTCTTCTTTAGAAAGGAAAACGTGAGCATCATCTTGGCAGAAGGTTCTTACTCTCGTTACACCCGCCAATGCCCCAGATCTTTCGTTTCTGTGAAGTCTGCCAAAGTCAGCAAACCTAAGTGGAAGATCTCTATAGCTGTACTTCTTATGCTTAAACATAAGCATGTGACACGGACAATTCATCGGCTTAACAGCCATTTCTCTATGATCATCTTTTGTGAAGAACATATCGTCTTTATAGTTATCCCAGTGTCCAGAAGTCTTCCACAGCTCAACGTCGAGCACCTGAGGTGTGATAACTTCTTTATAATCATAGATTTGATAAATTCTTCTAATGAAAGCAATTAGTTCATTATAAACAATAGTGCCCTTTGGCTCAAAGAAGGGAGAGCCTGGAGCAGCTTGATCAAAAAGGAATAGGCCAAGCTCCTTTCCTAGTTTCCTGTGATCTCTCTTTTTCGCTTCTTCCAAGAAGTTTAGATGCTCCTTGAGCTTCTTTTTATCGTCGAAACATGCAGCATATACCCTCTGAAGCATTGGCCGAGTTTCATCACCTCTCCAATAGGCCCCAGCAGTGTGAAGTAGTTTAAAAAACATCGGTAGCTGTCTAGTCGTCTCAACATGGGGACCACGACAAAGGTCAATGAACGTTTCGCCTTGGGTGTAGTATGAAATAGTCTCACCATCAGGCAGGTCTTTAATTAATTCAACCTTATACTCTTGTCCGGCCTCTTCAAAAATCTCAAGAGCTTTCTCTCTGGAAACTTCATATCTAGTTATCTCGTCAGATCTTTTAATGATCTCTTTCATCTTGGCTTCAATCGTTTTAAGATCCTCATCATGGATCTTTTTATCCATATCAATGTCGTAGTAGAAACCGTGTTCAATTGTTGGTCCAATTCCTAGTTTCACATTTTCATCTGGATATAGTTCCTGAATGGCCTGTGCCATGAGGTGAGCGGTTGAGTGTCTGATTACTTCTAAATCGAATTTTGCCATTTTATTCTCGACTTTTTATAGGTGCCAATAATGATTCAGGTAATTTAGCAAACTCGTTATAAGTTGACTAGTGGTGATAAGCACCAGTTTTAGGTTTGAGTGCTAAGATTGTGAGAAAAATTTACAGACCAGAAACCATTGAAAATATTTGTATGGAAATATTCATTATATTACAAAGTCTTACACCTAAGCCCCTGTAATTTTTAAGAAACCATCCGTCATATGGCCTTGATATTTGTAAGAAAAAAAATTGAAAAAGGCCTAAGAGACCTAAATTACAGGAATAACTGATTTTACAACTAGGATTTGTTGATGTAAGTTTCCCGCAGCAAATCTATATTGTTGGACGGTAGGAAGAATATGGAAACACAAACTCAAGAAGAAACGGCCTTAAGAAACGAACTTCAAGAAAGGTACATGGCCAAATCATCTTTACTTAAAGAAGTGGATGAGAAGTTCGCTGAACTTGAAGGTGACCAAGAAAGAGCGTTAGGTCAGGGCTTTTATAGGCTTGGAAAAGTTTATTACGACAAAGCAGATTTAAATACTGCCGAAGATTACTTCTTGAGAGCATTGGACAAGACTATCTATCCTAAAGACGCATTTGCCATGTTTAAGTGCTATGGTTTTCTAATCAGAATTTATTCTGAAAACGAAAGAGAGAAAGATGCCGACAGGTTTATAGACCTTGCCTACGACCTTGTTGAAAAACTTGGAAGTGAGCTTGGAACTCTCGGAGCAGAGTATTTTTATAACGTTGGAATGGTTTACACATATAAGGGAGAGTTTGAGAAAGCTCTTGAGAACTTTAAGCTTGCTTACAAAAAAGCACAAACTGAAAATGAACCAGAGCTAATAGCAAAGTCTCTATATTCCACGGCCACAGCTTCTTATCACCTAAAACTTCATAAAGAGACTCTCAGTTATCTATCTCAATTGAGTGAACTTTTAAATATTCTTAGAAAAGGATACTTGAAGGGAAGTATGCATCTTCTATATGGAAACCTATATAAGGACATGGGCAACTTTTCTGAGTCCCTAAAGAACTTTGATCTTGCAATAGCCTATCTTCAGCAAAAGAACTGCTGGAACCTGTATGGTTACATCCTTTTAGGTAAAGGTATTACTTATAAAAAAATGGGTGAGTACAATCAGTCGCTAATGTACTTTAAGTTGGCCCTAAATACGATCAACTCACAATATAAGAGACTTCGTGACCTTGTTGCAACTCAAGTTGAAGATGTTAATGATTCCAGTGTTGATCTATATCTAGATCGACATAATAGAGTCATTCATGAAAAGAACCTTGGTTCTATCGATTTCAAGCATAGATTTGTGCTTCTTGAAATCCTATTCCTTTTAGCTAAGAACCCTGGCTCCCATTTTAATAAAGAAGATCTTGCACAGTCCATTTGGAAAGATGAATATAATCCGTTAATTCATGACAAGTTAATCTATACCAGCATTTCAAGATTAAGAAAGCTGATTGAACCAAAGGGCTCAAACAGAAAATACATCTTGAGAGGGAAAGACGGGTACACCTTTAATCCAAGAGTAAAGGCCAGATTTCATAAAGAGGATGATCCGAAGACCAAAAAGGTTATTGGAAATATTGAAATAAGCTCACCAGTTTAATACAATTTCTTAATGAGAAAGCTTTGTGCCTTAATGGCAGCTTTAGTCTTGTTTGGCAGTGG
Source organism: Halobacteriovoraceae bacterium (assembly GCA_002718735.1). Next base: position 14,210 of record PBFR01000026.1, read on the forward strand.
AGCCACTGCTAACAAGGTTGTATTTTCGGACTTATTTGTTTTTCGGATGGATAATTCCGTCTACTCTTTGGACACCCTCCAAACTTACCACTCTTTTTTGAAAGACTTCAAATGCTTCTATCCTGAATCTATTGTAGTAGCTGCGTTTTCTGAATTACTGAATATTGAAAAAGACTATTTTGATATTTCTCACTTTAAAACTGAAACCCACAACTCTCACCATCAGCTAGTGACTCAAAAATTTATTACTGTTCTGAAATTGAATAAGTATGCATCCTTGCAAGGGGTGAGTGTAAGCTCAAGTCTCCCAAATGCAATGAAGCTTTCCGCCAAGAAAAACAAATGCTCGCTAAATGGATTCAGTGCGAAGGGGTTTAAAAAAGAATTGGCAGACATTGTCCTATTGGAGGTGTTTCTTCGTTCCAGATTTATGCCTAAAACGGGACAGAAACTAACTTCTGATCAAGCGAAGTCGGTTCTTAAGAATATTTCTTCGCTGGCAGAGTCGGTAAGAAGCCAGGTGGACCATGAACTCTTTGACAATTAAGGACCTCTCTAGAAGAGAGCACAATAAAACTTTTGAAGAGGATATTTTAAGTATCGACTCCAAGCACTTGGCCTACCCATGGAAGAAAGAGCTTTGGCACGATGTGTTTATTAATCAGGATTCAAGATTCTTACTATGTACTGCACTGCAAGAGGGAAGACTAGCTGGTTTTTCACTCTTTGAGCTTAACAACTGGTCACTTCAGGCACATCTTTTGAAAATCGTTATTTGTCCCGAAGTGCGTGGATCTGGTTTGGCCTCTAGACTGTTCTTATTTTGTAAAGATCATATCGTAGAGACCGGCATGAAAGAAATCTACCTAGAAGTAGAGGCTGGAAATACTAGAGCAATTTCGTTTTATAGAAAGAATTTGTTTTTGACTTTGTGCGTAAAGAGCGATTATTATTCCGATGGGGCGGACGCCCAGGCCATGCTTTTGTCTCTATAATATGTCTTGTCAATATCAATTCCATTTGATATGAATTCAATCTGTTACAGTGGTATTTTTATGTTGGGGTGGAAATTCTTTTATCCACCCCTTTTTTTTAGTGGGGGCGCATTTCATGAACGGCGAAAGCCTAAGCGCAATGGAAAAGAAATTTTTAGACATGTCTTTAAAAGTCACCGAAGAAACAGGTTACTACCTTTATGACATGGAGTATATTAAAGGAAGTAAAACTCTTAGAGTTTATATCGCCGATAAGGAAACAGGTTCAGCGTTAATTGAAGATTGCGTGAAAGTGGATAGAGCATTTACTGATCACGTTGAAGCTGCTGATTGGGTTCCTGAAGATTTTGTTTTGGAAGTGTCATCTCCAGGTGTCTACCGAAAATTAAAAACAGAAGAACATTTTGAGTCGGCCATCGATGAAATTATTTTCATCGAAACTAACGAGCCCCTTGATATTGAAGGTCTTACCAAGAAAGGCAAGGGCGTTAAGAAATTTAGAGCATTATTAAAAAATATATTAGAAGAAAAATTAATATTGGACGCGGACGGGACGCAATTTGAGTTGGAACTTTCTAAGATAAAGAAAGCAAATCTCGATCCAGATCTTTAATTCAAGGAGAACAAGGTGAACTTTTCTGAATTAGGCAAAGTAATTGAGCAACTAGGTAAAGACAGAGGCATCAAAAAAGATGTTGTTATTGGAGCTATTGAGCAAGCATTCTTGGTTACTGCTAGGAAAAAATACGGCATTCAAGGAGAGTTTGAGGCTAGATATAATACAGATGATGGTGAAGTTGAAATTTATCAATATAAGAACGTTGTAGACTCCGTTAAGGACTCAATTGTAGAAATTGGATTTGATGATGCAAAAGAACTTGATGAAGATTGTGAGATCGGCGATCAATTAGGTATCAAAATTGAAGATCCAAGGTTCTCTAGAGTTGATATTCAAACTGCAAAACAAATCATCTTTCAAAAAGTTCGCGATGCTGAAAGGGAAATTTTATTTTCAGAGTTCAAGCATAGAGAAGGTGACCTTGTTACAGGTATCGTGAGAAGATACGAGCGTGGAAACGTGATTGTTGATCTTGGAAAAGCAGATGCGATCCTTGCTAGAAAAGAAATTATTTACGGTGAGACTTTCAAGCCTGGGGATAGAATTCAAGCGTATCTTTCTGAAGTTGTAATGACTAATAGAGGTCCTGAAATTCGTCTTTCAAGAACGTCTCCAATGTTTCTTGTTAAGCTTTTCGAAGTTGAGGTTCCTGAGATCCAAGATGGAACTATTGAGATTAAAGCTGCTGCAAGAGAGCCAGGGCATAGAGCAAAGATCGCTGTTTGGACTGAAGACAGAGATATTGACCCGGTTGGAGCATGTGTTGGTATGAAAGGCTCAAGAGTTCAAAACATTGTAAATGAACTTCAGGGCGAGAAGATTGATATTGTTAAGTGGCATGATGAAGTTGAAGTATTTGTTAAAAATGCTTTGGCACCTGCTGATATCACATCCATTAACGGAAATACTGAAGAGAAAGTTCTTGATGTAATTGTTGAAGAAGATCAATTGTCATTGGCCATCGGAAGAAGAGGTCAAAACGTTAGACTTGCGGCAATGCTTACAGGCTGGAAAGTAAACATCATCTCCAAGTCTAAACTTCAAGAAAAAGTTAAGTTCTCTGTTGAGAACCTTACTCAGCTTGAAGGAGTTACTGAAGCTACTGCTCAAGTTCTTATCCAAAGTGGAATTATGTCCGTCGTGGATTTGAGCGCAACTGAAGCGGATGATCTTGCAAGATTCCTAGATCTATCAAGTGAAGAGGCTCAAAAAATGATTGATACTGCTGCTGCAGGAATTGAAAGTGAAGAGATTGCAAATGAGCCTTCAGAAGAAGCTGAGATTATTTCAGCATCTGCTGTTCCATCTGCAAGAATGGGTATGATCGCCAAAGAAAGCGAGTCTACCGAAGAAGGTGATGACGATAAATTCTCTGAAGCTGAGAAGAGGCTTAGAGAGGAATTGGCAGCATTTAAATTGAAATAATAAATAATATGTTCAAAGTTAATGGCGGTTTTGGAACATAAAAAAGGGGTAGTTGATGCCGAAGAAAGTATTTGAATTGGCAAATGAAATTGGCGTGAGTTCAATCGACATGGTTGAAAAACTAAAGTCTGCCGGACTCAATGTGCGAAATCATATGGTCACTCTGAGCGACGATGAAGTAAAGAAAGCTCTTGAAGTGTACGAGCCAAGCAAAGAGGCCAAAAAGAAGACAACTAAAAAGAAAGTTACGAAGAAGAAAGTTGCTAAAAAGACAGTCGTTAAGAAAGTTGTTAAAAAAGCTGCTGCACCTTCGAAACCTGTAGAGGAGCCAAAAGTAGAAGAGAAACCTGCTGCTGAAGTTGCTCCTGAAACTTCTGAGAAAAAGGTTGAAGAGCCTAAGGTAGAAGAAGAGCAGGTAGAGTCGAAGCCAGCTCCGAAGACCGTTGTAAGAAAGAAAAAACCAACTATCCGTAAAGCTGCCGCCAAAGCTGAGGAGACTTCCTCTGAAACTCTTCCTGATAAAATGGATGAGATTGAGAAAAAAGAAGTTTTCAAAGAGAAAATGCATACATTTACCCCTGTGTATGTTCCGGATGAAAAAGAAAAAGAGGAAGAGAGAGCAAAAGCTCAGAAAGCTGCAGCTTCAAGACCTTCAAGTCCTCAAACACCTCCAGACCTAGACGCTGACAAGAACAAAAAAGACAGTAAAAAGAGAATGGGTGATCTTGCGGCAATGGTTTCCAAGAAAGGAGCTGTTGGTAAGACAAAAGATATCACCAATATTAGAGCCGAAGAGGAAATGAAACTTGCAACCAATATTATTGGTAGGCAAGTATATACTCCAGTAAAGAGAAAGAAAGTTTTCACTGGTAGCACAAAGCAAACTGAAATTACTGAGGTTAAAAAGTCAAAGAGAGTTGTTAATATTCACAACGCTGTTACGGCATTGGATCTCTCAAATAAGTTGTCCGTTAAGTTTGAAAAACTTAGAAACGATGCCCTTGAGCAGAACCTTTTATTGAAAGAAGATGACTACTTGGGTGTTGAGCTGGCGAATGAGCTTGCTGCAATGTATGACTACAGGGTTGAAAATAAAGCATTTGATGAAGAAGAAGTTCTTAAATCTGAAGTTAAGGCACCAAAGTCTGATCTTCCTTTAAGAAACCCAATCATCACTGTTATGGGTCACGTTGATCATGGTAAAACTACACTTCTTGACTATATAAGAGATGCAAAAGTTACCGCAGGTGAGGCCGGAGGAATCACTCAACACATTGGAGCTTATTCTGTTCCAGTAGGTGAGACAACTCTTACGTTCCTGGATACACCAGGCCACGCCGCCTTCGCTTCAATGAGGCAAAGAGGTGCTAATGTAACAGATGTTGTAATCTTAGTTGTAGCTGCTGACGATGGTGTAATGCCACAGACGAAAGAGTCTATTAAGTTTGCTAAGAATGCTAAATGTCCAATTATTGTTGCTATTAACAAAATGGACAAAGAGGGTGCAAACCCAGAAAGAATTAAACAAGAACTAACTGAGTTTGAGCTTGTTCCTGAGGACTGGGGTGGAGATACAATGTTTGTTCCTATTTCAGCTCTAAAAGGCGAGGGCGTAGATGACCTTCTTGAGTCTGTAAAACTTCAATCAGAGATGATGGAGCTTAGAGAGTCACCAAAAGGAAAAGCAGAAGGAATTATTATCGAGTCCAAAGTTGAAACAGGGCGTGGTCCTGTGGCAACGGTTCTAGTACAGAAAGGAACACTTAAGAAGGGCGATGCAATTGTTTGTGATGAGTTCTATGGAAGGGCGAGAAGCTTGACCGATCACTCTGGAAAAGACGTTAAATCTGCAGGTCCATCTATTCCTGTGCAGATTTTGGGTTTAAACGGAGTTCCTGCTCCTGGTGAAACACTAAATGTTGCCAAGAACGAAAGAGAAGCTAAGAAGGTTGCTGAAAACAGAGCTGATGAGAGAAAGAAACTTGAAAGCGTTGAGGCACCAAAAGTTAACTCCCTTGAAGACTTCTTCTCAAGTGCTCCAAGTGATACAGGTGAAAAGAAAATCCTTAATCTTGTTATTAGAGCAGATGTTCAAGGCTCATACGAGGCAATTAAAGATGCACTATTAGGTCTTGGAAATGATGAGGTTGGTGTTTCGATCGTTACTGGCGGTGTTGGAGCAATCACAGACAATGACGTTGTTATGGCAACAAACTCTAGCGGGATCTTGATTGGCTTTAATATGAGACCAATGACAAGTGCTAGAAGACTGGCAGAACAAAATGGTATTGAAGTTAGAACATATTCTATTATCTATGAGCTAATTAATGATATCACTCTTGCTCTAGAAGGTATGTTAGAGCCTGAGAGCATTGAAAAATACATTGGTAGAGCTGAAGTTCGCGATACCTTCAATATCCCTAAAGTTGGAACTATTGCTGGTACGGCCGTAATTGATGGGAAAATCGAAAGAGGCTGTAACATCCGTCTTCTTAGAGATGGAAAAATCATTTATGATGGCAAGCTTTCAACTCTCAAGAGGTTCAAAGATGAAGTTAAAGAAGTTGCCAACGGCTATGAGTGTGGTATGGCACTTGAAGGCTTTAATGACATTAAGAATAACGACTTGATCGAAGCGTACATACTTGAGCAAAAGCAAAGAAAGTTGGACGCAGATAGTAGGACGCTATAATGGCTAGAAAGGGTGGCTCACATAATAAGGCCATGTTTGAGGAACGAATTAAAAACGAAATGAATTCGTTCCTAAGAACTGAGCTTAAAGATCCTAGACTTATGCTAATGAGTATTACTAGAGTAGAACTGAATCAAGACTATTCAGTGGCCTCTGTATATTGGGATACTTTTGACTCATCCAAACGTGGTGATATTAAAGCTGCCTTAAATGGGACCAAGGGAAGACTTAGGTCCCTTCTCGCTAAAAATCTCAAGGTGCGACACACCCCAGAATTGAACTTTTCCTACGACTCACAGTTTGAAGATGAAAGAAAGATTGAAAGTCTGTTAAAAGATAATCCTACTGGTGAGTAACCAACAATTTATCCCATTAACATTTAATATGTATAAGCCTGCGAATATCAGCTCTTATGATGTTATTCGCACCATTAAGCGAAGTTTTGGCAAGAAACTTGGGAAAATAGGTCACTTTGGAACTCTTGATCCATTCGCTTGCGGCGTGCTTCTAGTTGGCGTAGGTGGAGCGGCCAGGCTTAACGAATATATTCACGAGATGCCAAAAACTTACCTAGCAGTTGGAAAACTTGGCGAGGAAACTGAAACAGGTGATTTTACATCACCGGTTAGCCAAAAAGATACAAGTCCATATCTGGATCAGACGATTGCAAAATTGGATGTGGAATTTATCCAAAAGCAGCTTCAGGATAAATTTCTGGGAGACTATTATCAGGCACCCCATAAGTACAGCGCTGCAAAGCACCAAGGAAAGAAGCTGCTTGAGTGGGCCAGAGAGGGTGTTGATATTAAGAAAGAGAAGAAGCTTAGGCATATCTATGAGCTTGAAGTTGTCTCTTACGAATTTCCCCTTCTTACAATTAGAGTAAAAGTGAGTAGCGGTACCTATATTAGAACCCTATTTTCCGAGTGTGCAAATCATCTTGGAACTATAGGATCGCTGGTTTCTCTTGAGCGTGAGGCCGTAGGCCATCATCACATTAAAGAAAGCATCCAACAAAACAATTGGCCAAATGGACAAGACTGGGATTATCACGGATTTGGCCTTCGTCCTGAACAAACCCTACTGCTCCCGAAAGTGATTTTCGCTCCTAAAGAGTCAAAGCTCGTTGCCAATGGAGTTCAATTAAAACTTGATAGGGCCTTAGAGTGTGAGGATTCAGAGAGCTTACTCTACTGGGCATATAGTGCGGATGATAAGCTTTTAGGTTTAATTAAAAAGATCGATGGAGAGTGGAGAGTTCAGGTTAATTTCTCTTGAAGCTCGCTATACCCTAAGTGAGCCTCATTCCAGCAATTTTCCATAAACTCATCCGAGCTTTGAAATAAGTCTGGTCTAAGAGCCTCTTTAATAATAATTCCCACTTTTTGACCGTGATTAATAAAGCCCGTCTTGCTGTTAATGACTCTTTTTGTTCCGTACATACTGATAGGGTAGACTGGAAGATTTTTCTCAAAAGCATACTTAAGCAGTGCCTTCTTTATAAAACTATAATCTTTTGGGCCATCTCCTAGTTTTTGTCTAGTTCCCTCCGGGTAAACTTGCAAGGCCTTGAGGCCTTTTAGAAGTCGCTGTTGTGCCCTAATGAGTGTTGTTCTTCTGGAGGCTGCACTCTTTCTATCCACGATCAGGGCCCCTGAAGCATAACCACATAAACCAAGTATAGGAATGTAGAGAACTTCCTTTTTCATTATTGGTGGTATTTGCAAGCAAGATATTATGAGAGGTATGTCCACAAAACTCTGATGATTAGCAATATATAGACCTTTTGGGGCACTCTCTTTTTCATTTAGGGGGCGACGGTCTTCGATGTAGACCTTGGATAAAGTGCTAATTCTTAGAATGATAGTTGAGCAAAGTTTCCAAAAGGGACCAGAGATTGCGACTCTTCTTTCCAAGCTAAAAGGTAATGAAATTAAAGAGCCGGGCAAAATCGTTAAAAAAAATGTTGCCACGGCAATGGCATAGGAGAAAGGCTGTAAAGCAATTCTCGCTACGGTTGTCACTTTTGGACTTTTGCCTTGAGGAGTTCGCTTTTCATTAGCTCTTTAAGGCCAGCCTCATTATCTTGCCAAATCTTTTTAAGAGACAAGTCATCGTCAAGTGTCGGACACTCAAATGTCAAAACTCCGCAGTCGTATGTTTCTGGTACAAATGTCCCCAGAGAGCCTGGAGTCGGGTAGCCAATATCAGGCACTGTTTCATAAGAATTGTAACCCGAAAGATATTCAGCGATCTCTCTAGCATCTCCGTTAAAGTTTAATAGGGGTTTCCAAGAGTGAAAAGAAAGAACAAAACCTGGCTTGAATTTGTTAAATAATTTTACAAGAAACTTGTTCTCTGGCTCGGATAGAGCACTTGGTCCTGGGTTATACTTTGGTTTTCTTACTTGATCACTCCAGTTGGAGGAGGGATAATTTCGGTTTAGGTCTACAGCGTGAGAGTTAACTCTGGTACCGGCCCTATATCCGTCCACATTTAAAATCGGTACTACAACCAAAGGCATCTCTTCAAGTGAGTGATCGTTCTTTAGCCAGTCAAAAAGCTGCTTTAGAACATAAACGCCTTCAACTTCGTCTCCATGAGTTCCGCCAATCAAGTAGATGTATTTTTTAGATTTTACATCGGTCCTAAAGGCCTCTATTTCATTTCCTTCGACACTCGTACCAGATTCTAGGGGGTGAAAAATCATAATGTTTCCTTATGAGCGTAAACTGCTGATTGACCCGGAGTCTCTTCAACTTCAACCTCTAAGGCAGAAAAGCGAAACTGGAATCTCTCAAAAGTTATTTTTGTAATTTCCTCGCAAATATAAATTGCAAGTCTTTCAGCACTTGTATTGGATATGGGAAGAACCAACGCGTCCTGTTTTGGAATTAAAAACTCTGACTCATCTGGAGTTGTAAGCTTGAAGCTTTTTCCTTTGTCGTGGATTTTTAAATGTTGGTTATCCTTGGGTAGAAGAAGTCGGTGATCAAGGGAGTCACATACTTCTCTTACAATCGGTTTAATATCTAGAAAATCAAAAACCATATCTCCTTCAAGCTTTGGAGCTTCTCCTTTAACCATGACCCTGTAGTTGTGGCCATGCAAAGGTTCTCTTGTGCCATCTTCAAAAATTAAGAAGTGGGAGGCGGCAAAATTAAAATACTGTTTATAGACTTTGATTGAATAATTAAAATCCAAAAATAACCTCACTTTTAAGTCAGAGAGCTTATATGAGCATTCGCTAATTGAAAAGAGCGCAAATCTTGTTTGTGCTGCGAGTTATCCATCCTCTGTTTTCAAATCACAAATAAAGAGATACAAGGACTTATGACAACAAAAAAGAAATTAATTGGTGCGTTAAATACTCTTAAAAAAGCATTGGACGAAGAATACCTTGTTGGTGCCTTCAAGAAGATTGAGGAATCAATAAATAGCATGGCGGAGGAGAGTGAGAGTCCATCAGTGAGTCTACCAACTCCAATTTTAAATAGTGATGAAATCGCTTTATATTCTGACGGTGCGTGTCGTGGCAACCCTGGTCCAGGCTCTTGGGCCTTCATTGCCCAGAATCATGAAGGGGAGCTTGTTTATTCAAGTTCAGGTGTAAGCAAGTTAACTACAAACAATAAGATGGAGTTGCAGGGTGTTATAGAGGGACTGCTCTTTGTAAGCGATCAACCCCAGAATTTTAAGAAAATCTTCTTTTATACAGACTCAAAGTATGTTGTTGACGGTATCACCTCCTGGGTGAAGGGCTGGAAGAGAAGAGGGTGGAAAAAGGCTGATAAGAAAGCACCTGAAAACTTGGAACAGTGGCAGGAGCTAGATCAACTCAATGAAAAATTTAACGTAGAATTTATTTGGGTTAAAGGCCATGCGGGGCATCCACAGAACGAGCTCTGTGATAGACTGGCAAATGAGGCCCTTGATGCTCAGGGCTTTTAGTTTAGCTCTCTTTTTTATTACCTTCGAAGGAGCTCTTGCCTGTAAGCTTGTGCCAAGCAAAACTTACGTGTCGTTTTCTGCACCAATTACCCACCTTCTAGAAGAGTTAAAACTTCTAGAAGACAAATCTTTAGAAGCAATATCTAATTACCACTCAGTTCAAAATTCTAAAGTTAAGAAACTACACGGAGGCATATTCCTGGCACCCAAGAAATTAATGCAAATGAAAGACTCCATTGTTTTTTATGATGAAAGTAGGGAGCTTTCGCGAACGCTTAAGCATTCAGATGTAAAGGGGGCTGTTGAAGTGGTGACTAGAGAGCTAGATCCATTTATGGCTTTTAATGCTTCTGTTCAAAAACTTTCGCCTTCCTTAATAGGTTGCAATAAAGAGTTAAGCGGATTGAAAGACAAGGTCGACCTAATTAAGAAAGAAGCACTTAAAAAAAATCTTCCAAAAAAGACATTTATTTTTTATTTAGGAAAAATTTCTAAATCAGGGAAAAAGCCAAAGCTTTTGATCGCTAATGATGGAATAGTAAAGTTTTTGAAGGAAAAACTTTCGATGTTAAGCTATCCGTCAAACCTTGCTTACGTTCCACCGTCGTCGAGGATACTTAGCGGGTTAAGTAAACCTATTTCAATTGGTCTTTATGAGTCTAGAGAAAAACTCGAAATCACTGAAGTCTCAACTGATTCATACAATATTGGGTTTCCCAACTCTTTAAAACCCGGCATCACACAAGTGTACTTTTTAGAGGCGCTATTAGAGCTTAAATTATTTAGGGTGGATGGATGAGGATAACCTTAGATAATGCTTTCAAGATTAACGGAAAGCAAACAAGTATCGATCTTTTTATAAAAGAAAAGGCAATAAATTTTTTGATAGGTGAGAACGGTGTTGGAAAAAGCTCCCTATTTACCTACATGAAAATAAATAAAGACCTATTTAAAGGAACCAGAGTGGCATTTGTTGACCAAGAAAAGCTTAACCCATTAAGTGATTTGAGTGTGTCAGAGATTTTAGCTGTTGTTATTGAAGAGCTTGTAGATGTTAAGAGTTGGGAAGAATGTGAACATGTTAAAAACCTTGAGATTGAGAAATTACTTGATAAAAAAGTCTCGTGTTTATCAGGTGGTGAAAATCAAAAATTAAAGTTGGCCTTAAGCTTGATATTGCCTTTCGATATTTTATTGCTGGATGAACCACTTCAAAGCTTAGATGTGAAAAGTCAAAAACAAGTCATTTCAACTTTGGAAGATATTTCCAAAGAGAAGGCCGTATTAATTATTGAGCATAATGTGAAGAAGTATGAAAGCTTTAATGGTTGTTTAAATGTTATGAAAGAAGGCAACGATTTTGTGGAGGTTTCTCATGGTCGAAGTTGATTGGCTTAGACTTTTAACATCCTTCATTTGTGGTGGCTTTTTAACTCTGTCGGGAAGTCTAACCCAGATCGTGACAAACAATAGCCTTGGGAGTCCTTCCACGTTGGGCTTCGATGCACTTGCCGCCCTAAGTGTTATTTGCTCTCAATTTTTGGTGGTTTATTGGGTAGAGCTCCCTTTAGAGTTCATGTCGCTTACTCTTTTCTTTTCGTGTTTTACAATATTGTGGTTGGTCGGAGAAACAGTTTCAAAGAGGCCTAGTGTTAGGGGATTTAGTGTTGATATTAAAGTACTTATCCTTATAGGCCTTGGATTTAATCTCTTTGTTGGAGCAATATTTTCTATTGTTCAATTTTTATTTATGGCCCTCAATTTCGAATTTCCTACTGGTCTATGGTTTGGGAACTTCAAATACTCTAACGAGTACACAATTTATATACTGTTTTTCTTTTTAATTGTTTCTGTTTTTTATTTGAGCACAAATGCAAAGTCTCTAAGACTTTTGAGCATTGGGGAGAAATTTGCACTCGGTATTGGAGTACCGGTGGCCAAAGTACAGAAAAGGGCCTTATTGGTTTCTCTAGGCCTGACGGGTGTAGTCATTTCATTCTTTGGTGTCTTTTCTTTTCTGGGTCTCATTGTTCCTCACATGCTGCGAAGCTTCAATTTCTTTAGATCAAATATGAAACGAGAGCTTTTTTTAGGTCCAATTTTTGGAGGAGTATCCCTCTGCCTGATGGACTATCTGTGCTTTAGCTTTGACTTTCGTGGTGCTGAGTTTCCTGCGGGAATGGTCTCATCTGTGGTGGGGGCACTTTTACTAATTGTTTTACTGATTAAATCTCAGGTTAAAAGCTTTGCAAAAGACTAATTTGTATTCAATAATAAATATAAAAACGAGTACTTAAATAGTAATAAAAGGATTAAATCATGAAAAGATTTACACTATTCACTGCAGTATTATTTTTATTCTCTGCTTGTAATCAGGGTAAGAACCCTGCAAACGTAAGCATTAAAACAGAAGATGACAAAACTTTTTACTCTATGGGCTACATGCTTGCTTCAAGCCTTCAAAGGTTGGATTTGACAGATGAGGAACTTGCAGCTCTTTACAAGGGTTTAAGAGACTCTGCCAAGGGAACTAAGGCCGAAGTTGATCTTCAAATCTATCAACCAAAAATTCAAACAATGTTCAAAGCTAGAATGGAGAAGGTTGCTAAAAAAGAAAAAGAGAAAGGTGAAGGCTTTATCAAGGATTACATGAAGAAAAACCCTGAGGCGAAGAAAACAGAGAGCGGATTGGTTTACAAAGTTATAAAGCCGGGATCTGATAAAAAACCAAGTGCAAAAGACACTGTTAAAGTTCACTATCACGGAACTCTAACTAGCGGAGAAGTTTTTGACTCTTCTGTTGAGCGTGGGGATCAAATTACTTTCCCACTTGATAGAGTTATTAAGGGATGGACTGAAGGTCTTCAACTTATCGGTGAAGGTGGAAAGATTGAATTGGTTATTCCACCAGAGCTTGCTTATGGAGAGCAAGGTGCTCCGCCTAAAATTCCAGGTGGTGCAACTTTGAAATTTGAAGTTGAATTGTTTGAAGTATCGCCTGAAGCGAAAAAATAATTCGAAAAATTACAAAAATTCATATAGGCCGGACAATTGTTCGGCCTTTTTTTTAAAATTATTTCTGGTAGGGAATCTCTTTGATTACTTCTGCTGGAATTCCTTGAAAGTCGATATATGCCTCGTTCTCTCCCACGCAAAAATAACTATAAAACTTCTTGTCTTGTAGACCGAGACTCATTCGTCTGCAATTCCTCTCTCCTTCAGCATCTTGAATTTTTACAACTTCAACTTTTTCTAGCTCCAGGTATTTAAGACATCGACTCTCTGCCAATATACTCTTTGAATAAGAGCTTGGTCGCATTCTATTGTAACTTTTGAGTCCAATTTTTGATTGATGGAAGTCATTGCCATCCTTACAACCTGGTAGCAAGTCATAAGGAGCAAACAAATCCCTTTCAGGGAAGTTGTTCGCAAAGTAGATCACTCCATGAAGCTCTCTTTTACTTCTATCTTGCTCTTCTTCTTCAAGAAGCTCAGCACACTCATCTTTTGTTAGAGGCTTTTGAATATCGCCCTTAGAAGTTGATGATAAGTTTCCGATTATTTTCATCAGACCAGAGCTATATGGTTCCGCTAAATTTCCTATTCCATCCAGTAGGCCATCGGCACTGGCATTTAAAGAGAATAAAATGGCGCTTAACAATAGAGAAGTTTTCATTATTACTTTCCTTTAATGTGTTATCGGCATTTTAGTGAATAAATTTAGTGGGAAAGGGGAGAGTGAAAAGGCCTTCGTATGAAGGCCTTTACTAGTAAAATTAAAGACTTGCTGTAGGCGCAAACCAACAAAGTGGTCTTACACCAAAAGTGTCGCCAGAGTCTCTGTTACAAACTCCAACTGTTTCATCATCTTGATCAACATCGCTTAATTCGTCTACTTGGCAAAGTGCGCCTTGGTAATAAGTATCCAAGCGACATTGAGTGTCTGGGTGACTGTGGTCTGTAGTTGTAACAACCGCTTCGTCGGGAGTGTCGAACATTGGCGGTGTTGTTTGTCTTCTTAGAGCTTGAAATAAGTTCGCTGTGCTCTTTCCGGCCATTGCACCTCTTTGACAGATCAATTGATCTTCTTCGCTGCTCCACTGCTCTGCACATGTGTTTACTACGATTTGAGGAACTTCCAATTTAGATAGAACTGCTTTGTGATCTTCTCCTCTGAAAGTTCTTCTTAAACATTTAAGAGTTGCGAAATAGTCAGCTTGACCTTCATTAGTTGCCCAGTTGCTCCACCAACCACCTTTTTTAGGTGCTCCACCAATGTGGTGTCCAAGTTCGTGACACACAACTAGTGCAAATCCGTCTGGAGTAACGGTTTCGTGCCTAGCAAGACCGCCAAACATGTGAATGTTCCACTCTGAACCAGACCTTGATGCGTAAGCATTAACTGTTCCGTCATCCCAGTTTCTGTTTACCTTTAACGTTGCACCCATTTGAGTAAAAATTGGTGCGTAGATTTCAGAAACTTTGTCTATTACTGCATTGAATGTAGGCTCGTCCAAGTTTGCGTTTGCTTTGGCGCTAGCGGGAATTTTCAAATTGTTTTCAGGTACAATTCCCTCTGTCCCGTCGATAGTGCATGTGTAACCTGTGTTTGCCAGAACAGCTGCAACGGTTACTGTCTTAAAAAGTTTTCCAAGCATAAATCCTCCATGATGTTATTGCCGTATCCCTTCATTGTCTCTTTGAATGGAATCTGTGGCAAAGGAAAACAAGAACCTGTAAGTAAATGTTATAATGATGAATAATGACGGTAAGCTTTGGAGGATCAATGTATAAATTTGTGTTTTATGCGCCTAAAAATTCGTGTGAGAAAATTAAAAATTCTGTCTTTGAAACAGGCGCTGGAAAACTCGGAAATTACGAACAATGCGCTTTTGAGATTTCAGGTATAGGCCAATTCAAACCTGCACCAGGAGCGGAGCCTGCGATTGGGAAAGTTGGAGAGCTTGAAAAAGTGGAAGAGGTGAGAGTAGAAATTCTTTGCACCGAAGAAAACATTAGGAGTGCGGTGCGAGCTATGATTAAAGCACATCCTTATGAAGTTCCCGCATATGAAATTTTAAAAGTTGAAAACAATAAATTTTTACCCTAGTGGGGGTGAAATATATTCCCCCCGGAAAAATTGACCTATTCAATTTAAACCTATTAAAAACAGCGACTTAATTAATTGACTAAAGCGTTTTCTCAAATCTGCCGATCAGCTCTTTGATACTGTAATGTTGGGAGTTTTGATGAAGCGTTACTTCTTATATGTCATTGTGGCCTTAATGCCCTTAGAGCTGATGAGTGAAGAACTTGGGAGATTCGGCAAGAAGGACTTTAAGTCTCCTGTAAGAGAATTTGGTGTTATCGCCACTAAGTCAGGATATTTCCCCGAGAGCATGTTTGCTTATGTGGGGGAGAAAGCACGCTTCTTTATAACCTCAACGGACGATACTCCTCAGTGTTTCTTACTAAAGGATCATAATGTTTTTCTATCTGCCGAAAAGGGGAAAATGCAAGAGGCCATCGTTGAGTTTAAATACCCCGGCAGGTTTGAGTATTATTGCCCCTCTACAAAGTTTAAAGGGCATATAACAGTTGTTGAAAGACCAGGAACGAAAAGCAAAGTTAAAAGAGAAATTGCCAGTGAAAAGAAAACATACTGGACACCGAGAGATTAATAGAGAGGATAAATGAGCTCCGTATTTCAAGATGCCATTGGATCATTGCTAGCACCAATAAAGAACTTATTGGACGATGCCAGTGTTTCTGAAATTATGATCAATGGTCCGCATGAAATTTTTGTGGAGCAAAAAGGTCTTGTTCACAAAGTTCCAAATAAATTTCCGGATGAAGAGTCTCTTATGGCCTCTATGAGAGCGATTGCTCAATCAGTTGGCCGAATTATAGACTCAGATAATCCGAGACTGGACGCAAGACTTCCCGATGGATCAAGGATTGCAGTTGTCATTCCACCAATGGCCAAAAATGGTACTACGGTAGCTATTCGAAAGTTCTCCCAAGAGAAGCTTGGGCTTAAGGACCTTATAAACTTTGGCTCTCTTTCTGCGGACGCCGCAAGGTTTTTGGATTGTTGCATGTATGTGGGTAAGAATACCTTAGTGTCTGGCGGGACTGGGTCTGGTAAAACCACAATGTTGAATGTCCTAGGTTCTAGGATGCCAAAAACTCAGAGATTGTTGATTATTGAAGACTCAGCAGAACTTCAAATTAAGGCCGAGCATGTTGTGCAATTCGAAACAAGAAAAGCAAATAAGGACCATGCGATAAGCGAAGTTTCAATAAGAGATTTAATCGAGTCAGCCTTGAGACTTAGGCCTGATAGAATTATTGTAGGTGAGGTTAGAGGTCAAGAGGCCTTGGACTTGTTAAATGCAATGGGAACAGGACATGATGGATCGATGGGGACAGTTCACGCAAACACTCCATTGGACGCATGCACTAGGCTTGAAACTTTATGTCTGATGGGTGAAACCAAGATACCACCAGATGCAATTAGAAGCATGGTTGGTTCGGCCCTTCAAATTATAGTCCAATGTTCTAGGTATCACGATGGTGGTAGAAGAACTTCACATATATCTGAAGTGTTGGGAGTTGACCCTCATGGTAGATATATTGTGAGGGATATTTTTAAATGGGTTCAAACTGGGAAAGATCCTGAGACTGGTATGTTCCAAGGAGAGATGGTGCCTTGTGGATACGTACCTTCATTCTTTGAGCAGTTTGTGGCCAATAAGTTGCCATTTCCCAAGTCTAAATTCAGGCCGCCTGAATGGGCACTGCCTTTTCTTAGCGATAAAAAGAAGGTCGCCTAGGGTCATCTTCTTAATCCCGCTATTTTTGCTAATTCTAAAAGGCCAATGCGGCTCAACTTTACATCTGAAGCGTTTGGTTTAAACTTTTCACGTTATTTTATTATTAAGGAGTTTATAATGTCCGCCATTAAAAAAATCAAAGCTAGACAAATCCTCGATTCAAGAGGAAATCCTACTGTAGAGGTTGAGATCTTCACTGAAAATTCACAAGGCAGAGCCTCTGTTCCAAGTGGAGCTTCGACAGGATCTAGAGAGGCCCTTGAACTCAGAGATAAAGATAAAAGCTTTTATATGGGTAAGTCCGTAAGAAAGGCAATCGCAAATATAAATGAAAAAATAGCCCCAAAACTTCTTGGCATGGAAGTATCTGAGCAAAGAAAAATTGATAACTGCATGCTGGAGTTGGATGGAACAGACTTTAAGAACAACCTTGGTGCAAATGCCATGCTTGCAGTAAGTATGGCCGCAACCAGAGCTGCTGCAAGTGAATTAAACAAGCCATTGTATAAGTACCTTTCTGAAGATTTAAACTGTCCAAACCCTGTGGGAGCCCTAAGGCACCCTGCTCCTTTGATGAATATTATTAATGGGGGGGAGCATGCATCAAATAATCTTGATATTCAGGAATTTATGATCGTTCCTCACATGAACAAAACATTCTCCGAGAACCTAAGGGCCGGTGTTGAAATTTTTCATAATTTAAAGCAAGTCCTAACTGAAAAAGGTCACTCCACAAATGTTGGTGATGAGGGAGGCTTTGCTCCTGACTTAAAATCACACGAAGAAGCTCTTGAGTGCATTAAAGAAGCTGTTGGTAGAGCTGGTTACAAGTTTGGAGAAGAAGTATCAATATCCCTAGATGCTGCGGCCAGTGAATTCTATGACAAAGACTCCAAGAAATATACAATGGGTGGAAAGCAGTACTCCTCAGAAGAGATGATTGAGTACTATGCAGGACTTGTTGACTCAATGCCAATTTACTCAATTGAAGATGGCCTTGATGAGAGTGACCATGAAGGGTGGACCAAGTTAACAGAAAAACTAGGCAGTAAAACTGTTCTTGTTGGTGATGATCTTTTTGTTACAAATGCAAAAATTTTCGAAGAGGGAATTAAAAACAAAGAGGCCAATGCAATTCTTGTAAAGATTAATCAAATCGGGACTATCTCCGAGACTTTCGACACCCTAAAAATGGCATTTGATAACAACTTCAAGGCCATCATCTCTCATCGTTCCGGAGAAACTGCTGACACTTATATTGCCGACTTGGCAGTAGCAAGTGGTTCAGGCCATATTAAAACAGGCTCTGCATCGAGATCGGATAGAATTGAGAAGTATAATCAACTACTTCGCATCGAAGAAGAACTGGGAGAAAGTGCCCGTTTTGACCATAAGCTCTAAATAAAATATCGCTAAGGAGCCGAAACTAGGTCTTCTTAGCGATTTTACCTTGTAAAGACCACTTGTAGCGCTTAAAATTTAATTAGAACTTTGAAGTTCTTAACCTCAAACATCGAGGTCTTTATGTTGTCGAAGTTATTTGTTGCTCTTAACTTTAGATCTGATAGCTCTCTATCCCGTAAAATTGATGGCTTTAAGAAACGGTACGATCCTAAGTATCGCCAACGGTCCTTTCCGCACATGGCACTACTTGCGCCATTTGAGGTAAACTCCACCGATGTGAATAATCTTGGAGGGGAGCTTAAAGAAGAGTTGGAGAGTTTCTTTTATGGTCATAATTCTGCCATAAAACTTGCTTTTACGGGGGTGGGAATTCTTCAAACTAAAAGAAACAATATTGTTCACCTTATTCCCAGTTATTCACCCGACTTAAAATTTTGTTCAGATCTTGTTTTGGATATTTGCAAGTCTTTCATTCCTGCTGGGCAGAAGTATAAAACTAACGATAAACAATTTCTTCCAATAGGATACTTCTCCTTGATGGACAACATGATTGAAGTCATTGAACAAATTAAAATGGAGTTCAGTAGAAATAGCGAGCTAACTTTAGACGGTATCTCGCTGTATGAACAGAAAAATGGATCTTGGTATCTAAGGGAGGAACTTATTTCCTTTGAGGACAATCAGGACACATTTTTACAGCTGCAGGAGCGTTCGATATAATCTTTTCATGATTAATTATAAAACACTGTTGTTGGCATCCATTTGGAGCACTTTTTCTTTTGGGCAGGCTTCATACCTGCCTTTCTCAACAACCCTTGATAAGGGTGGAAACGAGGCCAGCGTTAAGGGCACCTACTGGCAATCTCAAACTAGGATTAATAGTGACGGGGAAGAAGTACCTTTTGTTGATAATGAGAGTTTTCAAAAAGTTGATGTGGAATTGCTTGTTAAGTATGGATTGACTGATGACTTGGAGATGGGTGTTGGTGCTCTTTATAGACAGAATCTGTCTGTGGAAGTAGTTGGAAATGAAGAGGAGAACTTAACCAGCAACGGAGTTAAGTCGGGAATCTTTCAACTTAAATACTCTCTTCCTAGAGAAGGAAGATGGCAGTTCGCAGCCGAAGTAAGCTTTTTAAAAGACTTCATTTCCAATTCCGAAGGTTCGAAGGATTTAGTATTGGGCGATGATGGAGATAGCACCTCGTTTGGGTTATCAGGCTCGTATCGCTTCCCGTCAATGAACTTTATTTCAGGTAGGGTTCATTACAGAAATCCTTCCAGTGCGTTATCCAGTGAGGTTGTCTCTAGTGCTGAGTACGTGCTTCTTTGGAAGCGTGTATCCCTTTTGGGAGGAGTTGAAAATGTCACCTCCCTGAATCAGGATCCTTATGATGATGATCCATCAGAGAAACCCAGTGTCAACACTGGAAGCACCTATCTATACAACAGCATAAATCGTTCTTGGACTGCCCCCTACATAGGATTTAATTTCTCTCTTGGAGACCATTGGAGAGTGGAGACAAGAGCTGAAACTCGATTAAATACAGTGTCTAGCGACAAAGGGAGTGCGTTTTCATTGATGATTGCTAGAAGAAACTCTGCACCTAGGGCCCTAGAGCAAAAAAGACAAGCGTTTAAGCAGTACTCCATTGATGCCAGGGTAGTAAAACTAACTAAATCAAAATCGTCGGTAATTATTGATGTAGGATTAAGTCAAGGTATGGAAAAAGGCTCAAAGGTTGATTTTTATCACTTTGACTATTTAGGTGGAAACGAATTGATTGCGTCGGGATATACTGTCCGCGTTGGAACTTCTAAATCTATGGTGAAAATAACCAAAAGATACTCTAAAAAACAAGTTCAAGATGGAACAATTGCCAGATCTGGGCTTGTTAAAGAGTAGAATGGAAAAAAATTAGCCCTTTGTAAGTTTGGCGCTTTGGATTAAAATAGCAGCAATATCTAATTATAATAAGGAATCCTTATGATGCGTTTAAAGCACATCTTTACAATCATCTTGATAGGCCTGTGGAGCTCGGCCGCAATCTCTAAAACTTTCTTAAACCAGTTTGTTCAGTTTGAATTGCCAACTGGATGGAATTGTATGATTGAAGGAAGTGAGTGGGTTTGCCAATCGGAAAATGATGAAAGGAAGAAAGAGGCCATTATTATCCTGGCCGCAAAATATAGGGGACCTCAAGATTCCTTGGAGGAATATCAGGCATATTTAAAGAAAGCAAAAACTTATCAACTACCTGGTGGAAAGTCTCAACGTTCAGAGGCGAAATATGCAAAGCTTAGCAGTGTCAATAATCATAGGTGGGTGGATGCACTTCACCTCGCTAGTGAGGTTCCTGGATTTTACACAAGATATTTAGCTACTGTAAAAGAAGACCTCGGTGTGGCGGTGACATTCTCAGTTACCAAGGACTTGTACAGCGCCTATCAAGGGATCTTCGACAACGTGGTGGCATCATTAAGAGTTTTCAGACAGAAAAAGCAAAACCTTGCCGATATCAAGCTTAAAGGAAGTGGTGCAGGAGGAGAAGCAGACTTTGATGACACGACCTTTGTGCCTGCCGATCAAAACTTTGATATTGGAATGGCAAAAAAGAAAAGAGAATCTGATGATTCTAGCTCTGATGAGAATCTTCTATATCTACTCGCCTTGCTAGTTGCAGGTGCCTTTATTCTAATTAAACTCAAGGGTAGAAAATAATTAGATATTGGGAGGAGTTAGTCCTCCCTTTTTTTTTGCCTAAAAAAGTAGGCGAGCTAAAAGCTTGAGTTTATTTACCTTGCCAATAAATCCAGTAGGTTAGTTAAATCCATTAAGATAATACAAGGGGATGACGATAAAATAGAGTCGTGTACCATTGATGCTTAAAGGAAGCCTATGAAGCTTATTCTTAGAAATTCTCTTGCCGGACTTTCTACTTACCTAATGACAGTAAGTCTTATTCTTTCTCCAATCCCAGGAGTAGGAGTTAGTTACGCAAGTGCTCAAGACTCTGTCGACTGCTATGACTCAAATAAAGATTCAGACTCAGAACGTCTTTATAAAACTGGTTGCGACTTAGAAGATATTAAAAAGAAAGCTAAGTTTTCCAATTACACGGATCATAACTCTAATATTATGGCGATGCTTGAGCAAGCAGTTGCTGGAATGATGGGCGTTGTTATGATCCAGTCGCTTAGTAACGGTTATCTATATGAAGTTGACCCTTTGTTGTATGGAGATGACTGTTCTGCGAATAAGGCCGGCAAATATACAATTAGAATCGCTCAACTAGGAGCTCTTTCTTATATACTTGGCGATATTAAAGCAAATATGGAATTTAGCAAAGCAAGTGAGAAAGCACTCGATATGGTGTCTAGTACTGGTGAACAAGAGAAACTCGGTAAGAACTATAAGAACAAACAAATTGAAACTCTTGATACTTTAATTGAAGTTTTTGAAAAACAACAAAAAGGGATAAAAGCTAAACAAACTCTTTCCCTTATTGCTGAAGCAGCATTCGCAGCATCTCTTGGATTGGAGGTTGCAGGAATTTTTAAATGTAATGCTCAGTGTGCAAAGGATAAAGCAGAGAAAATGGCGCAGCTTACAAAGTTTCAGACTGCCGCATCCAGTGCAATCGCTGTGGCAAATGCAAAAGTTGCAAAAGCGTCTGTGTGCCCGGGGCCAACCTGTAATCCAGCTGCGGTAACAAATTGTACAGCAACTGCAGGAAGCCTTACCGGCCTTATGACAATGTTCAATGCATCTGTTTCGGAAAAGCAAGCGACAGACTCTGCCAAAGGAACGGTCAAGGCTGCTACTCAAGTTAAGAAGACTGCTTTTTGGACAGGACTTTGGGCGAAAGTTAAAAACTTTTTTAAAAGCGAGTCTGCTGGCCTTAACGCCGTAGGAAAGTTGCCTGTTGAGGATTTAGCCGATGATGCTATCAAGGGAACTGTCTTTACACAGGATCAGGCAGAAATGATTGCAGAGTTTTCAACTGATCAATCTACCATAAGTTCGGTAATCGCGAATACCCACATCTGTTCTAAGTTTGATATACCTTCTGACGGTCCGGCCTTGGAGGCCAGTGTTAAAAGCGCTTTGAATGCTTTTGTGAATTATAAAAATTCTCCGATTGAGTGTTGTGGAGGAGCCGGACTTACCATTCAGCAACAGAACTCGCTCTATGCTCACAACTCAATTATGGCCGCAGAGATAAACACTTTGCAAGGTGAGCCCTCAATAGGTCTTTCTGCTAAGATTGCAACCGCCAAGGCAACTGAGAAAGCTCAGCTTGAAGTAATGAAGAAAGGATTTGACCAAATATTAGATCAGATAAATATAGGTGGAAATTCCAATCTGTTTAATCCATTTAGTGCTGTAGGCGAAGCTCAGGTCATTAAAGGAACATTGAAAGGTTACGGTGTGCCTCAAACATCACTATTTTCAAGCACAAAAGATATGAGAGTGTTTGGAGTATTTGGTGGTGCAGAAGAGGGTACTAGTAAACTTTTTGATAAGAACTTCAAACATTATGTTAAATCAAACTTCCACTCGACACTTATAAGACTTGCATTCGCTTCTCAAATGGAGAGTTTTGATCCGAACAATCCTCAGGCTGAAATCGAAGAGATTGCAATGTTGGGAGAGAAGGTCGAGAAGATTATGTTTCTTTTTAATCAGCTCGTAGAGCAAGAGAAGCCTCTTCAATTAGCGAATACTGATTTTAAGAATAAGAGCTTATGGAAAGAAGTCGTATCTAAGGTAGCCGAATTGGTAATGCCAAGTGCTCACGCTTGGATAAGTAGTGTCGGTGGGCAAGTTGCCGCTGGGGCGGGACTGAAAATGGTTAAAAGTAAGCTTGGGCTCAAGGGACCATGGTCAGCAGTATTAAATGTTGGCTCTGATTTTATGATTATGAATGCTCTGCTGGGCAATTTCGCAAGAAACTATGGTCTTGTTTCTCCAAAGGGAAGGGCCTACACGTGGGGAGCAATGGCAGCAGTAAATTTAGCTGTTTATATGATGGATAAAAAAGCAGAAGGTAAGATTAAAGGTTACCTTCAGACTGTTAAACAACATAGAGATCGATATGTTGATACTGCTGGTTTTTCTCGATATGGAGATGGAGACAAGTCAAGTGAGACTAGAGACGGTAGCGGTAAGCTCAAAACAAAAGATGGTGCCCAATTTGAGAAATATATCAGCAACGGTGTTGCCATAAAGGCATGTGCAGTCCCCAAGGCCGATGGATTTGCTCCTTCTACTTGTCCGGCAAAAGTTTCAAAGTCTAGTTTCTCTTTGCCTAGCATGGATCGAAGCCTGGCCCAAAGTGTAACTCCTGCTCACTTATCAAGTGCTAAGTTTGTGTCTCAAGTGTCTAGAGGGCTTGCTACTGGGGCAAGGGATGCAAGCTCATTGGCATCTATGGACTTGGCAAAAATTGAAGCACAGAATAAGGCCATGAGAACTTTTAATGCGAAGGCGTTAAAGAAACTTGATGAACAGGAATCTTCTAATAATAAAAATGATATTTCTAGCTCACCACCTCTGGCTAAACTTATTGCTAGTGGAAAGAAGGCAATCGTTGGAGCCTCTCAAGCAGCTATTGGTAAAGGTTTCCCTAGCTCTGACAATATCACTACGACAAGTGAAGAAAGTGACGAGGGCACGGGTGAATCAAGAAAAGTTACCAGAACTTCAGCCTTTGGGGGACTGGGGTCAAAAAGTGTGCAGACACCACAAGGGGCAAATTACGATTTGGATCTTTTTGATGAAGAGCAGGACATTGATATCGGCCAAAAGCCTGGAGAAAAACTAGAAAGTTTTGTTCTAAATCATGACGATATTCATAAGACCAAGCAAACCTCGATTTTTAAAATTCTATCCAACCGATACTTGCTTTCATACCCAAAGGTTTTGGAAGAAAAGAAATAAGGGTGCCAACATTGTTGGCCGCTCTTATTCCTCATAAATATCCAACATGCTGATTTTATGTTGCTCTATATCTTTAAATATAGAGTTAAGTGTATAATTTCACTAAGGTTACGGACCTAATCCTCCGATATAGCCTAATGACGGAAAGTCTCTTATTGGAGAAATTATGAAAAGATTGCATAAGAATATCATTTTCACCCTAGTTGCGTTCTTACCATTATCTAGCTTTGGCTCTGAACAGGAGCAAGTCAAAAAAAGTTGTATGGCAAATAGCTCACAGCTGGAAGCTAAGATGAATGAGATGAAGGAATTATCTAATATCGTATCTGATAATAAAGAATTAGCTAAAAGCGTTGATTATGCCGAAAAATGTTATGAAAAAGCAACCGGTAAACAAGGCGTAGATTGTGTAAATAACACAGTAACTGAAAAAGTTACCATCGCCAAAAGTAAGGAAGATGCTCTAGGTGCATTTTGCGATCATTATGCCCTATTTACTTTTACGAAAGAGGAAATTCAAAAAATGAAGCATTTAGTAGATGCATCTGCACACTTGGATACCTCTGGCTCAACGAGCATTAGTACTTCGATGGGAGGCGCCCTTAAAGGTATCAGCAGCAAATTCTTGTCTAATAAAAACATTAATAAACCACTTAAGTGTGACCGTTACTTGGGAGACATTGAGAGTGGTGGACTTGCAACTAGGATTTATGAAGAGATTACTAATTCCATTGATAATCCAGATCGTCCTTTCAGGTTTAAAAAGGTTTGGAGTCCCCAAGCATGTTTTACCGATGATAATAGTGTAGGCGTCTTTCGTATTGCCCAAGGTAATGGCAGTCAGTTCTTTACTAATATGAACGCCAAAGTTGAATTGGAATCTTCTACTTATTGCAAAGACCACGCTAGGAACTATTGCTTTCCTGCATTTGCTTTTTACCATGCTTGTAACCAATTTTCTGGGGCACAAGGAAGTGAAGATGAGATTAGAAAAGCAGCCTGCATGAAGGATGCAAAGAAGGCCATAGAAAACTGTGCAAATGGAGACTACGAATTAGCACAGTTGCCAAGAGATTTTCAAGAAACAAAAAATGTTAGGGAATGGTACAAGGTTAATGAAGAGAATTCGACAGCTAGACTTCTTATGGCTGAGCCAATGGCTAACTTTGATAATAACCTTAATCGATCTCCAACCCCAATCAAGCCCTCTTTTGGGGATACTATGTTTGAAATGTATTCCACATGTGTGATCTTAAGAAAAGCGGCGGAATCACAGACCGGTGAGGACGGCCGTCTAGTTGTAGGTGAGAAGGTAAGGTCTCTTTCTAATACATATGAATGTGTAAGAAGTGCCCCGTGGAATGCAGACTTCAATTACTGCTCAAAGGCAAGTCAGTTTGGGGATGGTATTTTTGATATTGGTGCTGCCGGATTGCATACTGCGATGCAGATTGGTAGCTCGATGAAAGAGTCTGAGATTCAGGGAGAATTAGCTAGCGGAATAGCCAGTGGAGATGAAACTGCATATATAAAAGCACAAAAATCTAAAGTTGAAAGAGAGGCTACCCAAGCTCAGAATAGAGGACATATAAATGCTGCTCATGCCACTGGCCTAGGTACTGCTATTTATAACTTTCCAAATGCCCAGCAATTTGCCAAGGCCTGCGAGCAGCCTTTGGATGGCTACTTTGAAAATCAGGCATTAAACTGTGGAGTCCGATGGGTTGCAGATAACAATGATGAAGTAAGAAGCGGGCTATTCTCTAACCAGGCTGTTAGGGGAAATTTGATGTATAAAATGGCACAGAAAGTGGGACAGGCCACCTTTGAATATGTCATGTCCAATCAACTCGACAATCAAGCAGATCAGCTTCGCGATATTCAAAAAGAGTATGACAAGTTCTTCGCACAAGATGCGGTAACCCCCGAGTTGGTAGGAGTAGATTACTGTGAGCAGAACCCTAATGCTCCAAGTTGTGCCGGTGGTAGAACCACTGTGGACTCCGGAAGCTTCTCAGGCTTTGACTCTGCAAATTTCCAAAACGGACAGGGCGGAAATTTTTCTTTCTCTAAAGATGCTGATCCTGAGATCACTAATCAAGAACTTACGCCTGAAGAGAGAGAGGCAAGGGAGAAGCTTGCTGACTTTATGGGAAAAGGTGGAGCTAAGTCCTTCGGATCAGACTTTAGCGCTCCAGGTGCTGCATCGGCTAAGTATGGCAAGTCTGGTGGCGCCGGCGGAGGCGGCGGCGGCGGCGGCGGAGGAGGCGGAGGTGGATCAACTGCACCAGCTCCTCAGACGGGAGGCGAAGCAGTTAATTCACAAGGTATCACCAAGAAAAGAAATAAAATGATATCGGGAAGCTCTAATATTAGTTACCGTTCAGGCGGCAGTGCTGGAAAATCAAAGAAGGATACAAATCCCTTCTCAAATATGCTGGGTGACAAGAGCTCTAGGAAAGTCGCCAACACTGTAAATGATATCGCTCCATCTCAGAGTAAGTTGTTTGAAAAAATTAGTAATAGGTATGGAAAGGTTTCAAAAGAAAAGAGAATATACAACTTCAGTGGCGATGAAAATGGAATTTAATAAGTTTATATATACTTTGATGATTAAAGAAAATCATTTAGATACTTTTGGTCATGTAAATAATGCTGCTTATTTAACTCTTTATGAGGAAGCAAGATGGGATTTCATTACTAAAAATGGGTATGGACTGGACGTCATCCAGAGAGAACAAAAGGGTCCTGTTGTTCTCGATGTAAATCTTCGTTTCAAAAGGGAACTTAAAAATAGACAGCTGATAAGTATCCATTCCCAATCTCAAGACATGTCTTCAAAAATAATGAAAATGAAACAAGTCATGATTAACCCTGAGGGGGAAGTTGCAAGCGAAGCTTTATTTACATTTGGATTCATGGATATGAAGTTAAGAAAGCTAGTAGAGATGCCTCAAGATTGGCTTAATGCCGTTACTTAGGCTGGACTAGTATTTATTACATAACGCTCATATATTTCCTCAACCTTCTCCAAAACAAAGTCTTTAAACAGTAACTGTGACTCATCAATATTTTGTTTGAAAATATCCAATGTATAATGCTGTTCGCATTGAAGAGATATCGGTGTGAAGGAAAGATGCCAAGGCTCTACTGAAACACCACCTAGGTCTTCTTTATATGGCCTGTGAAATTTAAACCTGTTCAGATTTTCATCAATCCAGACATAGAGCTTTGAGAAGTCTTCGTTGCACTCGTTAATGGTGAGTGCTAGTTGGTCTCTGGGCTTCACACTTTTATCGTAGATGTCAATCTCCGTTCCCCAATGATGTCTACTCGCACCAGGAATTGCAGACCAGGCCATTATTGCTTCTAAGATTTCTTGATTTGAGGCCGTGTCAAAATTTAAAATTTTCTCCTCTCTGGTTAGAAGTGTTCTCTTACCGCTGGCCTTGGCGTTCCAAATCGCTAGTTGCTTATCAAAGTTTCTGTACGCACTTGCAACTTCAATATGAATGTCTGCCTCTCTGGCTGCACTCTGCAATTTTTTTAATTCGAGCAAGGCCTCAGGATGGATCTGATATAGATCTTTAGTTTGGACAAGGTAAGAGTTCTCTCTTCCGGTAAGTTCTTTATAGTTCATTTCGTTATTCTTCTTTTTCATCAGGGAATAGTCTTCTAAGTGCACTTTTCTTATACCTTATTGAAAGTATCTTAAAAAGGTCTGTGTCTGCACCCTTATGGATATCACCTTTCATGGAGAAATTTGTATTCATGATCTTTTCTTTTTCGCTTAAAACCTCAATTCCACCTGAAGAGGTGTCATTGCCGAAACCGAAGTCAAAATCATCCTCTTTTTTTCCTGTAGTTGTTTTAAAGCTACCAGCACTTTTCATATCAAGGCCTTTGGTGTCATTGGTGGCTTCAGTTTTTGACTCTGTTTCTGCCTTGGCGGCCGATTGTGTATTGTTTGAGCTTCCTAGGCTAGCCAGCTCTGTTGGAGTGCTCGCTCCAAAACTTTTCTTGAATAGGGCGGGAGAGGCCTTTAGGAAGTTACCCTCTAGTTTTTTTACTTTATCCACAATTGCTTTATAAGGAGCTTTCTCCGCTAACTTTTCTGTAATCTTGCTGATCCTGGCCGCTTTCTTGTTGAGGTCAGCGGTATCTAAGCTTGCTAGCTCAAGCCTGCCAGTGGCAAGGGAGTTTGATTGCTTTAAGAGTGAGGGCACCTCAAGGCTACTTGGTAAATTAATTGTGCCAAGATTTGCACTCGCTACAACGGGACATTTGGTCGGATACTTTTTACAGATTGAGCAGTCCTCGTCAGACTTTCCTTCATTGGTGATGCACTCATTTACTGGTGAATAACCTAAAGTATTTCCACCCGCATAACTTCCTGCCTTAAGATTTATATCGCTATTGTAAGAGACACAAACTTCTCTGTTCTTTCTTTGCATGTTAGGAGAGCCATCTTCATTAAAGCAATAACATTCTGGTACTGTGGGGTTGTCCAACTTATCCTCAGTACATGCCACGCCAAACCTCGCTCCACCTGTATCAATGAAGGATACTAAAATTTCATCTAAGGCCTTGATCCTGTCTTCACTTATCTGTTCATTTTTCTTAGCCGAATTTCTTAACATATTGGAGTAGGTAGTTAAAACACCGGCCAGTGCGGCCCTTACCCAAGGGGTTGCCATTCCCTTATCAATCCATTTCTTTACCGTCTCTCCGAGTGGAGTCTTAGCCGAGGCCTTTATTGCTTGAGTGGGCTTGGTTGCGTCCACTTGCAATGAAGCTGCTGTGGGGGCATCTGCAGCTACTACATCAGAAATGGCTAAACCTTGATAAATTTTTCTAGTTATCATTTCAGCAAACTGAGGCAAAGTAACTTCACTCAGATAGGAAAATTCGGTGAATAGGGCCTCAAAGTCTTTGTTCATCCAAAGATCCGCTAGATTGATTGTTTCGTTGCGATTGGCCGGTGTGTAATAACCTCCCTTAATCGCATTATCCAGTGTGCCTGTACCTGTGCTGGAGGCTAGACAATTACCCATTGGAGAACCTAAACCCATCTGTACCTGCTCGTAAATAGCAGCGGCAACAGCAGCTGCATAAAGTGTAGTAGCGAGTGTGTGACCCTTCTTTCTAGTTTGAGATACCTTCATCCTGATTCTTTCTTGTTCCTTCATCGTTTCAAGAGCGAGGGTTTGGGCCTTAGTTGCTTCGGTATCTTCGGAATTCTCATCTTGTATTACTTTTATGTCAGCTTCGTATTTTTTATGGAGTTTTTTAAGGCTCTTACTGTAGCTTAATTGACTGGTAACTTCTGTCAGGGTGCCAGCAACTGCTCCGCCTAGCATAAGCCAAACAGAGGTTGCTTTACATGATTTGAAGGCCTCTTTGTTAATTATGAGGTAGTAGCCCGCCAGAAGTCCGACCGCTAAAGGCACGCTGGCCCTGTGCCAGTTTCCATCAGATACTTCACTAGGTTTTTTAAAATCCTGAAGCTCCCTCTTTACATTGTCCTTGAAGCAGCTAGAGTATTCGTCTCCTGTTTTTCCTTCACATAAGTTCGCGTTAGTCTTCGTGGATACTGTCTTGTTATTTAGAACACATCTATTAAGCTCAGGGTGCATGTATTGCCCTGTTGGACAATCATCGGCCAGGGCTGAAGTTGTGAAAACTATTAATGATATAAATGAAATTAGTTTCTTGAGACTCATATTTTTACCTTTGCTATACCCAACTTTTCGGCTAAATCTCCGAAATTATTAAGTATAGTCCTATTATATGGCCAAGTTTATTCGGAGCCTTTTTTTCTGGGCCAGTTTGAGTTAGTATTCAGTTCTTAAACTTGTAAGTGTATGTAATTATGAAGGTTTGTTTTGTTATATAAAGTCACTATTTTCATATTTGTTGCCACCTTATTGCCAGCTGTTTTTGGCGCAAATTTAAATTTAAAGACTGGAGATCTACTACTGCAACCACTTGGGTGTTGGAGTTGTTTCCTAATTGAAGAGCAGGAGGCAACAGAATACTCACATATGGGTGTCTATTTAAATCTAGATGGACAAGAATTAGTGCTTGAGGCCTATGGCGAGGTAAAGCTTACCCCTCTTAATAATTTTTTGGCACGAACTGAGGGTGATGAGAAGGTGCTTGTGAGGCGCTTTAATGAGCGAAAATTTTCTTATGAAAAGGTCGTTGATAAAAGTTTGTCATTTGAAGGGCTTTCTTATGATGACCAATTCTTATGGGACAATGTAAATGAAAGTGGTGAGAAGCTATATTGCAGTGAGCTTGTATATAAACTTTTTTATGAATTTTATGGAGAACTCTTGCCTTTAAAGCCCATGAGGTATGATAAAAACCGGCCACACTGGTTTAAGTTCTTCAAGGGCAACATTCCCGATGGAAAGCTTGGAAACTCCCCAGGAGACTTCGAGAGATCTGAGCTATTCAAAACCATAGGCGAGTTATGAAGTTAACCTACGAGGTAAAGAGATTAGAACTTAGAGTTAATTGGAAAATTTCCAGAAATGAAGCTCTCTTTAAAGAGAACATCATTATCAAACTGGAGGAGTGCGGCCTATACTCAATAGGGGAAGTGGCACCTAATGTAAGATATAATGAATCTCTTGAGAAAGTGATTCAACAAATTGATTCTTTACCTCCTTTTAACTCCCCACAACACCTTCTTGATGAAGTAAACTCTATTCAAGTTTGTCACTCCTTGAAGTGTGCTCTCGTTTGTTCAGCAGTTGATCTCGTGTCTAAAAAAAGAGGTATTGCTGTCGAGAATTTTTTAAATGTCTCTCCAATTGCTGAGGTGGCAACTTCCATGTCGGTTCCGATAATGCAGGAATCTTTGATAGAAGACTATCTATCCGATCTAACGCACTTTAAGTTTATAAAAATCAAGGTTGAAGAATCAAATTGTATTGAGTTAACAAGACGAGTTGCAAAAATTTCCAAAGTTCCTGTTAGGGTGGATGCAAATGAAGCGTTTAGCTCAAAAGACTCCTTTTTGACGTTTACAGAGGCCATATCGGATTTAAATATTGAGTTTATTGAACAGCCATTTAAGTCGAGAGACCTGGAACTTTATAGAGAAGTGAAAGGGCAGACTCCATTCGAGATCATGGCCGATGAGTCTGTCGAGGATTATGCTGACTTCAAGACACTTGTAGAACTTTTCGACTCTGTAAATGTTAAGTTAATGAAGGCCGGAGGATACTTGAAGGCTAAAGAGTTAATGGAAGGTGCAAAAGCGAATGGAATGAAGGTCATGTTAGGTTGCATGATTGAAAGCTCTATCGGTATTAGGAATGCTTTAAGACTTGGAAGTTTGGCGGATTTCTATGATTTAGATGGGTCGCTTTTATTAAGAAACGACCCATTTCATAAGATTAAAGAATCAAATGGTCTGGTCTCTATTATTGAGGATTAGTGCTGGTGTCCACCCTCACCATGAGCATGACCATGTGCTTTTTCTTCTTCTGTAGCCGCTCTTTTCTCAGTAACTTCTACATCAAAGAATAGGTCTCTTCCCGCCATAGGATGATTTCCATCAACCATAACGTCGTTGCCTTGGATGTCCATAACTGTAAAAATTGGAGCATTTGGCTCGTTGTTTACTTGAAATTGGTCACCAACCTTTACATCGCTTCCTTCTGGAAATTGATCTTTCTTAACTGTGATTTTTAAGTCTTCAATAACATCGCCATATGCGTCAGCAGCTTTAACTTCAACTTGCTTCTTATCACCCACATTCATGCCTTCTAGTTCTTTCTCAAGACCTGGGATGATTTGTCCGCTTCCTACTAAAAATAGTAGTGGCGCTCTTCCTTCGCTAGAGTCAACTAAGTTGCCCTCTCCATCTTTAAGAGTGTAGTGAAATCCCATAACTTCGCTCATATCTATTCCTTTTCTTTTTTTGGAAACAAGTTGATGCAAATATCACTGTTTCCGATGAGTTCTTCTATTTCTTTGCCTGTATAGCTTAAAAACATTTTAGAGATGCTTTGGCCAGTTCTTCCTGATTCGTCAAAACGATCTTCGAGTGAAAACGTAAGGTTAAAGATCTCACAAAACTTTATCCAAAACTTGTTCTCTACTGCGGCTAGACCAATATATCGGCCATCAGACGACTGGTAAATGTTGTAACACGGATATTTCCCTGTGTGCAGTGCCTTTGGTGTTTCACTATCTTCAAGTGAGTTTGTCCACAGCTTATCCAGAACGCGAGATGCGGCCTGGTCTAGATAGATTTTTCTATTTTCTTTTTTGCCTGAGGTTGACTCAACGTATGCTCCTAAAGCCTCTAGAGCTATTTGTTGGGCGAAGACTACGCCTGCAAATGGGAGGTAGGGAAGTGTATCGCCATTAGTTGCCTCTAGGTGAAGTTTAAAAGACTTTGTAAGAAATAAGGCATTTAAGTCGTGCAAATACTTTTGGTTGCCCGATCCACCACAGACTTCAATGAACAAGGTTTCTGGAAAAAGCTCTTTAAGTACTGAGTATTTCTTATTTCCTGGAATTAAAGCAATGTCTGACTCTTCTAGCACATTCTTTACCTCAGAACTCTCTAGGCTTTTGATTACTAATTGCTCCTTGGAGGCATTAAGATTTTTGTACCAAGCACCAAACATCTCCTCTGGAGAGTTGGCATTCTTAGGATTGAAAGGGTCTAGAGCATTTTCAAGCTCCAGTTTAACAACTCTAGCTCCAAGATCAGACAAAATACTGCCTGCCAATGGCCCTGGCAGGCGAGAGGTAAAATCGCATACTTTTAGATCAAGATTGCTCAGGTGCATCTCCTTGTTTTTTAGGAAAGAACACCTCTTTGAAATTATCAAATCCCTCACCGCTCAATTCGCAGGCATTGAAGTTGCAAATCTCCCACTTCTCATTGCTGTCTTCATGATAGTTAATTGTGAATCTAGCCGAGAAATATGGAAACATCGTTTGAATTTGATTATCTCTTAGCCACGCCAATGGAATTGAGATTTTCTTATAGGCAGCTTTTGGATAAATTAAGGCCCTAAGTAGCTCTCCAAATCCTAGAGGATTTTGTAGTGCCACGTGCTTTAGGTTTCTTATTGTTGTATCTAGCTGATTCAAAACACCACTGATCTGCGGCGACTCAAGAGACCATTTTCTGACGAGAGAGATATAAGTGCCCACTGGAGCTTTGAATGACTGGTCAAACACTGGAGCTGGAATGTTATCAAATCCCTTGTCGCTATCCAATGCTCTGGTATAAAGATGCTCATTAAAGAAGTTGTCCTTAATATATAACAACGTTTCAATTCCATTATTTTTAAAAACTTTATTTCCTGAGATTTCATAAAGTCTAAGCTGAAAGTCTGCAAAGAAAACATAATCTTCGAATAAAAGAGAATTATCTTTTCTTGTCGTTGTAGAAAGTATGTTTGACCTTTCACTCTCACTGCCATGTGACAAGAACGTTTTATGAATCCCTTCAGTTACTTTCTTTAGAAGCCTAGATGCCGCTTCTTGGATAGGAGCAATTTTTGAGTATTGGAGAACGTCAATAAGGGCAACAGCCATTTGAAAGTTCCAGCTGGCCACACCCTTGTTATCTGTTTTAGGAGGAATGCGCTTCTGTCTTTCTTCAAATAGTGAAATCTTAATTTTTCGCAGTATCTCCCAGTTTTCCGGTTTGAAAAACTCATCTCTCTTATCAGGGTTTAATGCCACTACGTTAAGCTGTTTTTCAAAATTTCCTTCGTCAGTGAATCGGAACCAGGATAGGATGGTTTCAAGCTTCTCTCCTATATCCTCATGAGACCTTGTTACAACATCTATGAACTCTTCTTTTGTGAAAGTGAAGTAGAGGCCTTCCACTCCTTCACTGTCTGCATCTTGCGATGTGAAAAAGTGACCATTGTCAGATAACATCTCACTCTCAAGATACGTAAGTGTTTGAATCAGAGAATCTAGCACCAAAGGTGAAGGATAAAGAAGGCTTAACTTGCTTAGCACCTTTAGTAGCCCAGCTTGATCGTAGAGCATTTTCTCAAAATGGGGGACAAGCCAATTTTCATCAACACTATATCTATGGATGCCCCCTCTTGCATGATCATAGATGCCGCCCATTAGCATTCTCTCAACACTTGTCACCACATGTTTTGCAAGTTCTTCAGGAATCATTCCTTCAAGGATTTGCTCGGTTGCAAATTCGTAAAATGGAAATTGAGGAAATTTTGGAGCTTTTCCATATCCACCGTTTGTTGTGTCTGCGAAGCTTTTAACTGCATTTAAAATCGAACCAGCAGGAGGAAACTCACCGTTGAATTCAACTTCTTGCTTCGCTCTGGCCGGAGTTTTGGCAGCCTCTAAAAGTTGTTTGGCGTTTTTAAGGACAGTTTCTTTATCATCTATAAAAGCTTTGGCAAGTTGTTCAGCTGCAGTGGCCAAAGAAGGCATGTCCTTTTGATCTATCTTTGGAAGATAAGTCGCACAGAAGAAAGGCTCCATGTCTGGAGTTAAAAAAACATTCAAAGGCCAACCGCCGCCACCATTCATAAGCTGACAGATCATCTGATAGTATTGGTCTAGGTCAGGCATTTCCTCTCTATCGACCTTAATTGGAATAAACTTCTCGTTCAAAATCTGAGCAGTTCTCGTGTCTTCAAAAGTCTCATCAGCCATTACATGACACCAATGGCAGGAGGAATAACCGATCGAAAGAAGGATAGGCTTATTTTGTTCTTTGGCCTCTTTGAGAGCTGCGTCCCCGTATGCTCTCCAAAACACTGGATTTTCAGCATGTTGTCTAAGGTAGTTAGAAGTTTCGGACTTTAAGTGATTGAAATCTTGTGTCGAAGACATATATAGATCCTTGGAAAATTCAAAAAAAGTAATAACTTAGGGCTAAATTCTCTGTAATTTTTAGTCTTATTACAATAATTTTATTTACTTTTTCCTTGAGCGCGCGTTAGAAACCTCTTCCATATAAACGAAACGCCGATGTAGAGGGGATCTCAGTATGTCTCTAGCCTCAATTTTTAATCCAAAAGTTAAAGCTGTTCCTATGCTTACGAACCCTGAACTATTGGTTTTGTCTTTTATGGCACTGTTTGGAAGTATTTACTTTCTCTCTGGGCATGAGTTTAGAGACTCATCAGCTGGAAAGCTGACCTATATCGGTTCTCCTCTAATTGAAAGACCTGCTGAAACAGGACTTAAGGGTTTTGCAACTAAGAACTTAAATTTAATAGCAGAGCTAAAGGATAGATACTCATTTAGCAAAGCAAGCCCAGGCTTTTTCTTGAAAGATTTAAACTTTATTGAAAGTCAAAGAATGGAGGCCATTGAAACACTTATGGTGCGTTCCCTGCCAAATAGAATGAGGAAAAGAGCAAAGAAGTATGTACGTCCGGTTTTGTTACTTTCAGAAAAACACCAAATTGATCCATTCTGGGTTATGTCTATAATGTGGACAGAGAGCCACTTTGTTCCAACTGCTACAAGCTCAGTCGGTGCCAGAGGTCTAATGCAACTTATGCCGAAAACTAAAGCATGGATTTATAATCTCTATCGCAAAAAAGGAAACCGCCTTGTTGTGGAAAATCCAATGGCCGATCTGAACTATTTCTTTAAGCGAGAAATTGGCTCAAAACAGTTGGGCTTTTACAAAATGAAGCTCATTAACATTGAGCTGGGGATAGTCTATCTAAAGTACCTGTTGAAAAAGTTTGATCATAACCACAAATTAGCAACAGTCGCTTACAATATGGGACCAGGCTGGACCCAATACAGACTTAGACACAAACTTGCAGTAGGTCAGAAAAATTTATACCTATCCAAAGTTCGAAATGCTTACAGAGAGCTGAGCAAAAGAATTTAGACCCAAACATTTCATATTACGAGTCTTCTTATTGCTTTTTTACAACGTCGAATCTAAGGTGGGTTCAAATTTTTCAAAGTAAATAAGGAATTAGAGGAATGAAGGATAGAGTCATTGCCATTGACGGCCCCAGTGGAAGCGGGAAGTCTACTATAACTAAATTATTTGCCGACAAGATAGGGTTCACTTATTTGGACACAGGTGCCATGTTTAGAGCTCTAGCATACAAACTGAATACACTTGATATTGATTTTAGTAGGGATACACTCACTTCAACTGAAGAACTAGAGGTTGAGAGGTTTCTGGATAACCTTGATTTTCAATACGCACCAACTGAAAATGTTCTCATAAGTGTTAACGGAGAAGATCTAACAAGGAAAATTCGTGAACATCATGTTTCTAAATTAGCATCTCAAACTTCCAAGTTCTCCGTTGTACGAGAGTTTCTAGCAAACCTGCAGAGGAAAATAGCAAAGAGATCCCCATGCATACTAGAGGGAAGAGATATCGGAACGGTCATATTTCCAAACGCTGCTTTAAAATTTTATCTTACGGCCAATAGTGATGTCAGGGCACAAAGAAGGCTTGAGCAACTCCAAGAAAAGGGAAAGGCTGACGGGCTTACTCTAAAACAAATTAAAGAAGACATTGAGAAGCGAGACGACCAAGACACCCAAAGAGAGGTAGCCCCTCTTAAAAAAGCTGATGATGCTTTCGAAATTGATACTTCAAACAGGACGGTTAAAGAGGTTTTGAACTTAATGTTTAATCTTTTTCAAGATAAAGAGTCCCTTTTTAAATAGACTTCCCAAAGGATGGCGCCCAAGTTACATTTGTAGTTGAAGAAACGTTATTAGGAGATCCCATAGATGATTACCGAACAAAGGTTTGTAGAGATACTTGAAAACTTTGAAAATATAGACCCTATTCTTGTTGTTGGAGATGTTGGGGTCGACAAATACACCTATGGCGAAGTAAATAGGATTTCACCTGAAGCACCAGTGCCAATATTGGAAGTTAATAAAGAATGGACCAAGTTGGGATTGGCTGCAAACGTATCGGATAACCTACAGTCATTAAAAGCAAAATCAACTATATGTTCGGTAATTGGCGACGATCAAAACGGCAACACTCTAGAAGGTCTTTTAGAGGAGGCGGGTCTTAAGACTTGGGGGCTTGTCAGAGATAAGTCTAGAATGACAACGTTTAAAGAAAGAGTTGTAACAGAGACCCAACAAATCTGTAGAGTTGACTACGAAACCAAAGAGCCAATAGATAGCAGTATTTATGACAGAGTTAAGGATCGCTTCAACGAGTTTAAAGAAGCACACTCTGCTCTCATTTTAGAAGACTATGGTAAGGGATTCTTCACTAAAGAGATGACTGAGTTTTTTATTAAAGAGGCTAAAGAGATTGGACGAATGGTTGCGGTTGACCCTTCCAGGACAACACCTCCAACTTGGTATAAAGGCGCAACGTTACTAAAGCCAAATAAAGTTGAAAGTTTGATGATGGCACAAAGCCTGGGTTGCACCGAAAAAGATATTGAAAAAGTAGCCATGCTATTGGTTGATAAGCTTGCCCTCAAAAAAATCATCATAACTTTAGGCTCCGAAGGTATGGGGATGATTGACACCGAAACTGATGGAAAGTTCCACAGGATACCAACCGTGGCAAAAGAGGTCTTTGATGTATCCGGTGCCGGGGACACTGCAATTAGTGCGGTGGTAAGTGCTTTAGTTAGTTCTGCCACCCTTGAGGAAGCTGCATGGGTTGGAAACTGTGCATCTGGTGTAGTGGTTGGCAAGAAAGGCACTGCCTTGGCATCACAGGAAGAACTCAAGGCTTTTTACCCAAGCCTCATTAAGTAGATGGCCACTCTTAAAACTGCGGACCAAGGCCTTATCTTCACTAGCTGCATTTTTAATATTGATAAGGTTTCAGTTCAAAATATCGAATCCATCTGGAAGGAAAGGTATGAACTCTCAGGTAGTCTAGAACCTGAATTATCTCCGTCCTTTAGATACTACTCAAAAGAAATGGGAAGCAACCTCAAAAGGTTAATCATTTGGGGCAATATTCATTATCCTCGTGAAGAGCTTGTTGCAGGAAAGCTTTGGGCCGACAATGTTGAGTCTGAGCACCTGGAAGCTGGAAATAGGACAATAAATATGGATATTGGGCTTTTAGTTAAAGAGCAGATGGTGCTTGCAACCAGTAAACCTTACGCCCACAGAGTCTATTTAGGTTCTGGTGTATATGCTGATTTAACATATAAATATGAGAACAAAAGTTATCAATTCCTGCCTTGGACCTACCCTGACTATAAATGTCCTGAAAAAGTAAACCTATTTAACTCATTGAGAACTCGTCTTTTTTAATAAAAGCTAAAAAAGTTTTTTGAATACATTTTGCACCTTGTTAAAATGGAAGCAACCAAAACCCGTGGAAAAGGTGACCATGTTCGAAAGGCGTGGGAACAAAGTCATTGCTCTCCACTTAAAGAGTTAATGATTGCCAAAGCGGAGATAAAGTTTTCTGCCCCAGGGTCGCATTAGGAGTTGCGAATCATTTAACAACGGGTCACTTGCTTGGACGAGTGCTGGGTGTGGAGCTTTTGAGGAGGTATTTTTGGGACCATAGCGTGAATTCGCTTGGAACTTACATTCACTTATTTTTTAGTAAGCTTTTAGCTTTTATTTGGATTTTCCAATTTTTGACAAGAAAAAGGGCCTCAACGAAGGCCCTTTTTTTATTTAGACTCGTTGTCTTATTTTTTTGGTTTTGATACGCTTTTTCCCAATTCTGCTAACTTAGCTAATTTCATTTACAAACATAGGACACAAAATGTTGGAAAAAATTGAGTCACTGTTCACTGAATTTAAAGAACAGATAACCAAAGTGGACAAGCAAGCTGACGTCTTGAACTTAAAGTCTTCGTTTATTGGTAAAAAGGGCGCACTCTCTGAGATTCTTAAATCATTAAAAGATGCAACTCCTGAACAGAGAAAGGCCATCGGACCCAAGAGTAACGAGGTCAAGCAGCAAATAGAAAAAATGGTGCAAGATAGACTTCGAGAAATAGAGCTTAAGGAAGTTAACGAAAAACTTGAGAAATCAAAAATAGACTTTTCCCTGACAGACTCTGTTTTGGACAAAGGTTTAAATACAGGTGGGATTCATCCCGTACATCAAATTCAAAGGGAAGTGGAAGATATATTCCAGTCAATGGGATTTGAAGTTCTTGATGGGCCACACATTGAAGATGATTGGCATAACTTTGGAGCTCTTAATATCCCAGAAACACACCCTGCCAGAGATATGCAAGATACCTTTTGGTTTAAAGACAAAAAGCACCTATTGAGAACTCATACATCAACGATCCAGGTAAGAGGGATGGAGACTAGAAAGCCGCCTTTTAAGTTTGTTGGTCCTGGGAAGGTTTTTAGATGTGAAAGAACTGATGCAACTCACGAAATGTGCTTTCATCAGTTGGAAGGAATGATGGTCGGTAAAGACATCACAGTTGGAAATCTTATCTACTTTATGAAAACTCTTTTAAAAGAAATTTTTAAAAAGGATATGGAAGTTAGACTAAGACCAGGTTTCTTCCCCTTCGTTGAGCCAGGCTTCGAGCTGGACATTCGTTGGAAAAAACCTAAGAAAGGAGAATCTAGACATAGCGGATGGTTAGAGCTTCTTCCTTGTGGCATGGTACATCCAAATGTTTTGAAAGCTGGTGGTATTGATCCAGAGAAATATAATGGCTTTGCTTTTGGACTCGGACTGGACAGACTGGTCATGGTTAAAAACGCAATAGAAGACATTCGTCATCTTCATTCTGGAGATCTTCGATTTAACAAACAATTTTCATCTTACTAATAAAGGAACGCGCGTGTTAATTTCGCTAAACTGGATAAAAGACTTTGTAGAATTACCTGAATTGGATGCTGATGAGCTTGCCAATTCTTTTACTATGACAACCGCTGAGGTCGAGGATGTTAAAACAACCTTTAAGCATCTAAAAGAGATTAAGGTTGCACAAATAGACTCCATAAAAAAACACCCTGAAGCAGACAAGTTAAACCTTGTTACTTTTTCCTTTGGAAGCGGAAAAACAAAGGAAGTTGTTTGTGGTGCTCCCAATGTAAGGGAGGGGCTAAAGATCCCTTATGCGCCTTTGGGAACAACACTGCCTAATGGTCTTACATTGGAACCTAAGAAAATTAGGGGAATACTGTCTGAAGGTATGCTGTGCTCGCAAGTTGAACTAGGCATTGGTGAAGGTTCTAGCGGTTTGATGGAGCTGGACGAACATGCAACTGTTGGGCAGTCAATGCTGGAGTATTTAAATCTAAGTGTCGATGTTGTCCTTGATGTGGATAATAAATCTTTAACCCACCGCCCGGATTTGTGGGGACACTATGGACTTGCTAGAGAATTCGCTGCAGCCCACTCCAAAGGACTAAAAAAACCATACGGTGAAGAATGGAAAAAGAATCTAGAGACTAACTTTAATGATTCTAAAAGTCCTATAACTCCTAAGGTTGATGAGGACTCTGCTGGGTTGGCCTACTGGGGATTATCATTGGACGGAGTTAAAGTTTCAGAAAGTCCTGAGTGGATGAGAAATCGATTAGAGGCCGCAGGTCTTAGGCCGATCAATAATATTGTCGATGTATCGAATTACGTAATGTTGGAGCTTGGCATACCTCTTCACATCTTTGATAGAGACAAAATAGAAGATGGTGTCATCCACATTAAACAACTAGCTGAAGAACAAACCTTTCAAACTTTGGATGAAGTAGATAGGGATCTTGTTGCCGGCGACACTGTTATATGTGACTCTAAAAAACCGCTAGTACTTGCCGGTATCATGGGAGGGCACAATAGTGGTGTAAGTGACAATACAACTAAAGTGTTTATAGAAGTTGCAAATTGGAATGCTGAAAGAGTTAGAACGACAAGCACGCGCTTAGGCCTGAGAACTGATTCATCTCAAAGATATGAAAAGTCTTTGGATAGTACCCAGTGTTATAAAACATTGTTAAGAACTCTAGACTTAATCTTACAACTGTGTCCCGAAGCAAAGGTTGTTGGAAAGCCAGAGTATGACGGTGAGAAGCTAGAGAACATTAAACCTTTAGTTATAGAAACCTCAATTAAGAAAATTAAAAGTACTCTTGGACATGAGCTAAGCGACGAGGAGCTAATAAGAATTTTCCGATCATTAGACTTTGGAGTTGAAGAGGAGAATGAGCAGCTTAAGGTTACAATACCTACTTTTAGAACTACTAAAGATATCGAATGCGAAGCGGACTTAGTTGAGGAAGTTGGAAGAATGGTAGGCTATGACAACATAGTTCCCGTTGCTCCTTTGACAGAGTTAAATACTACAAAGCTTGAGCCTGGAAAGAAGATCTCTAGAAAAATTCAAGACTACTTGAGTTTGAAGGGAGAGTCTCTAGAGATAATGACTTACCCGCTTGTAGGTGAAAAGCTTCTTGATAAGGCCGTGTGGGAAAGTGCCAATGAAGAATTAAAGTTGGTTAACGCTTTATCAAAAGATGCTGACAGAATGAGACCAAGCTTAATACCTAGTGCTCTGGAGGTTATCGGTGAGAACGCAAAAAGGTTCTCGAAGTTTTCCTTTTTCGAGATAGGTAGAAGTTATTTGCCAAGTGAGAAAAGCTTTTCAGAAGAGAAGCATCAGTTGTTAATAGCTTGTTTTGATAAAAAGGGAAACTCCATTTGTTGAACTTATTAATACAACAGAAA
Organism: Halobacteriovoraceae bacterium; assembly: GCA_002718735.1. The sequence goes on from PBFR01000026.1 coordinate 55,729, forward strand.
AGCTACTTGCGTATTTAAATGTTCCTTATGATATGGCAACAGAGACAGGAAAGTTTAAAAATGATGTAGTAGATAAGTCCTGGACGGGTGCTCACCCTCATGAGTTCTTAAATATTAGAATTATGGGGAAGTTCAAGGGAAGTATTTTCTCTGTTCACCCTTTAATGATGAAAAATTTTAAAGCTAAAGGTTTCGCTTCAGTTGCCGTAATAGACCTCACGGATTTTTTGAATAGAGAACTAAAAGATAAGAATAAGTACAAACCGATATCAAAGTTCCCTGTATCAACATTTGACTGCACTGTATTGGTTGGAAAGGAAAAGCCTGCCGCGACTGTTCTTGACTGCCTAAAGAAGGTAAAACTTAAAGAATTGTCGGAAAAGAAGATTTTAGACGTTTTTGATCTAAGCGATACTCAGAATGCAGTAACTTTATCCGTTAAATTTGAAGACCCTAATAAGACTTTGGATCACGAATTTATAAAAAATGCGGAAACCATGGTAATCAAGACTCTTGAGGAGGCTGGTTTCCCTTTAAAATCGTAGGGTTAGAAAAAAGTTAAAAAAAAAGTAACTTTTTTCAAAAAAACTATTGACGGGCTTAATTAAAATAAATAATATGCTGTCTCACTGATCAACACGAAACATCACTTGATGAACAGCTGACAGGCTGGAGTTGATCTTTGCTCTTTAAAATTCGAATAGTTAGTAAAAAAAGTTTTGTTCCCTCGGGAACATTACAAGATGAGAAAGGACCCGTTCAATGAACGATGTCGGATGAATAGACGAGATACTTTTAGTATCCCTCCGACGGTAGACATGGTGACATGAGCTACTTC
>PBFR01000027.1 GCA_002718735.1 Halobacteriovoraceae bacterium
AGAAGCTTTTGAAAGCGAAAAGCCTGCTCGTGCAGTAGAATTTAATGAAGAGCAGCTTAAATATGCAAAACAACTACATTTGTTAACAATCAAACCAATTTTATATGTTGCTAATGTTAGTGAAGAGGAAGTTGCTGATCCTTCTAACAACCCGTATGTTCAACAAGTTCGTGAATTTGCTGCAGGCGAAAATGCTGAGGTTATCGTAGTTTGTGCAAAAATCGAATCAGAAATTGCTGAGCTTGAAGGGGAAGAAAAAGAAATGTTCCTAGAAGAGCTAGGCATTGAAGAATCAGGGCTTGATCAATTAATCAAAGCTTCATACAATCTTCTTGGACTTGCTACTTACTTCACTGCTGGTGAACAAGAAGTTCGCGCATGGACATTTAAAAAAGGCATGAAAGCTCCTCAATGTGCTGGAATCATTCACACGGACTTTGAAAGAGGATTCATCAAAGCAGAAGTTTATCATTGCACGGATCTATTTGAACTTGGAACTGAGGCAAAGCTTAAGGAAGCTGGAAAATTTCGAATTGAAGGTAAAGAATACCTTATGAAAGATGGTGATGTTGTTCACTTTAGATTTAACGTTTAAAGAGTAATTGGCCACCATCCTGGTGGCCAAAACCTAAGTTTATAATTATTTATATATAGTCCTTTCGGTTACTTAAGATCTTTTTATCAAAATTATTCCTATAAATATGACATTGTTCCTTCGGTTGCAGTCAAAGTTGAAGTAAAAGCTTGGCAAGGAGGAAAGTATCAAAGCATTACTCTTATTATTAAGCCTCTCCCTTTTTGCCATTAATCCTTCAGATGCTGTAGAAAATGACAGGGTTGAACGCAACTTAAAGTCATTGCAAAACTTTCTAGGCTGGGATCCCGGCGTCTTTATAATAGAAACCAAACATGTTGAGAACGCCGTTGCGACTCAAGCGGCCATTCTAGTTAACCCTGATTGGATTGAAAATTTAAGTGATCAAGAAATTATGGCGGTAGTGGCACATGAGTTGGCACACGTAAAGCATAGGCATTTGGCGGAGAGACTAGCAATCTATGCTGATGGGTTTGTAAACGCCATATTTGACTTTAAAAACGAAATGGGATTCTCTGAGAGGTTTTCTGGATTTAGGAGTTATTTTAGTACAACTCAAGAAATATCAGCAGACTGCACCGCTTATAATTGGCTTAGTGATATGAGGGCAAAAGGATATGCTGTAGATGAGAAGGCCTTAGCTAGCGTTTTTAAAAAAAGCACTCCATTCATTGAAGACTTTGAAAGCTATGGCCTTGAAAATGAACCAGTCTATGTTAGATATAAAAAAATCATGAAAGGGCACCCCCACGAGTGCCACTAAATAAAATTATTCTGCATTAAAGCCTATAGATACATCGAAGATCTTATTTACTTTTGTAGAGTCTGCGAGATCGACTTTTTTATCCATCATTTTATAGAAGAAAAGATTTCTATAGATTAACTTCACATACTTTCTAGTTTCAGGGAATGGAATGTTTTCAATATTGTGAAGTATAGAGTCTTCATGAGTTAGATATTCTTTTCTCCACTTTTTAACTCTAGATTCACCAGCATTGTATGCTGATAGAGCGTAAACTAAGTTGTGATCATACTGATTAAGTAACTTTTGAAGGTATTTACTACCAATCTTAATATTAATCTTAGGGTTGTAGAGATGTCTTGTCTTTATACCCCTTGAGTACATTTGGGCGGTCTTGGGCATCAGCTGCATTAAGCCTCTTGCACCAACCCAAGATCTGGCACGGCTATTAAAGCCCGATTCCTGTCTTATAAGAGATAAGGCAATCAGTGGGTCATAGCCTTTAGAGTATTTAGAAACCTGATTTAAAAATGGTCGAGGAAATAAAACGTCTAAAACTCTTTCATCTAGTGATATGAGTTTTCTATTGAGCCCACGATAAATAACTTTAAAGCTCTCCAGGTAATTCTCTTCTTGCTTTAATATTGAGGAGGCAAGTAGGACCATGGATGCTTGAGATTGGTCTAGGTCATAGGCATCATTTTTTTGTGCGATAGAGCGGGAGTGAGTCTTAAAAATGCTACTGTATTCAAGCTTAATGAAAGGTTTGAAATCGAGTGAGCCCCAGATTTTAAGTCGTTTCAGGGCGTGAGTGGATTTGGTGTCCAAAATTGGCATGGACTCTGGGGTATTTGAATTCTTGTTTGCTAGTCTAAAGTATAGCTTGTTTGCGGCTTCTTCTTTTTCTTCTGCAAGAAGTTTAGCTGCCAATATGGAATAGTAATTTAGAGGTGATTTGGTAACAAGATCTTCGAAGATATTTAAATATTGATCTTCGCCTTGTTCTTTCAATGCAAAAGCAGTCCAAAATTGAAGTCTTTCATCTTTAAGTTTCTTGAACTTCTTGTCGAGTTCAAAAGGCCTAATGACTTTTAAAACTGCTTTGCTGTATTTTTCTTGGGTTACCCACGTCCACATATATTCATAGATAATGTTTTCATCGTTTGGATTTTGCTCAAGAATTGCGGAGAAGGCTTCTCTGGCTGCCTCGAAATGAGAGCGTCTAGTGAGGGACTTGCCAAGACTTAGTATTCTTTTATTGGATTTTGATTGAGGCAAGTGAGGATAAGACAGTTTGTAATAGTTAAGTGCTTCTTTAAGACGTTTTGTGATCTCAACAATTGGCTCTTCCTTGTCAGCAGCATCAAAGGCCCTTTTGATAAGCTTTTTTAACTCTCTATAAAGAACGTATTTCGAGCTGTACTGATCTAGCCCTTTAACCTGAATGTATCTAGTAAGTTCTGGAGTTATCTCCATGTATTGTAGAAGACTCTTTGACGGGACATTGCCGCTACTTATGAAATGCGTGATTAATTCATTTGAATACTTCCTCAAAGTTTTTTCATCACTTTTAAATCGGCTTAAAAAATAGTTTAATTCTTCAATATTGGCCCTATTCGCCATCCAAGAAACGTGATTTTTAAAAAACTTAACTTCTCTTTGACTCTTGGCAATGAATTTGTTTTTTCTAGATAGTACCTTTAAATATTGTTTGAAACACATCACAGTGGCCTGGGTCCCAAGATTTTCTTCAACAAGGTTGGTGTAAGTGTTTTTGGTCATTCTTGAACAAACTGGTTGAAGGGACCTGGCACTACTCTTTGATTGAATTGAAATTATGGATTCCAGCCAGTTTTGATAAATACTAAAGGTTTTTTGGCTTTTAACTTGTTTCAAAAGTTTTTTAGCAAGTCTTTTGTTGAAATAGCCTTTCTCTGCCACTTCATACAATTTCGCAAGGTTGTGACCTAAGCGATACTCAGATTTGCTCACATTCAGAGAGTCCTTGCTAAGTGTTTTTTCTATGCTTTTAACTGACAATGGGCGTTTAGGGCTAGATGCGGCTGCATTAAAGCCAAAGGTGCCTGATAGAAAAAGTGCAAAAAATATTGTTCTAATTTGGTCGTTCAAACTGCCTCCTGCATTTTGAATTTCTACCAAAATGGTAACATTGCCTAAGCTTTTATGTAAGGTGTAAATTAATCTTCTTTATTTCGTGAAAGTATTTTCGATAGGTTAGACTGTATCTCGGCAAGAACTGGTCGTTTGTCCTCAGGCACGACAAGTGCGAGATTGGCAATATAAGATGACACTTCTTCTAGGTAAGTGAAATCATCTAATCTTTGATTGATGAAATAGTTGTTAGTTTCATTGATTTCATCTGCAATCTCTTGAAAGTAGTCACCATCTCTAAAGTAGATATCTCTTACTTCGCCGCCTTGCCTTATAGATTGGAGGTGTTTTGTAACCTTGTACATTGGCCCGGCTATTTTGTGGCTCAAGAAAATGGAAAAAAGAAAAAGAAAGGCTAAAAACACACATGAAATCAAAACCATAAGACCAATTAGTTCGTTTCTGGTATCGATGAAACTTTGAGCATTTTCAGGGCTTTGACCAATAATGTAATCAAAAAGGTCAACTATGATGAAAGGATAAATCAAAGTAGCAAGTAATGTGAAGCTGCACACAATAAAGCTAAACTTGTATTGAAATTTAGGATTAATTAAAAATATGCTTCGCTTATACTTGGCCATTTGGATTGGACCCTTGGATAAATGTTTAATATCTTTATATTATTATGATAAGCATTTCTTTGTAAAAATAAGAAGCATTGGGAAAAAATGTCCTAGAAAGGAAATAAGATGGAAGATTTGAAAAAGAAAATAAGTAATGTTCAAAATCCTGAGACTGGTAAAACTTTGGGTGAAGAGTCGAGAGTTACAAAGGTTGAATATAAGGGGGAGTCTCTCATGATAACCCTTCAAAGGGATGGAATTACCCCAGAGTCAAAGAGAAAACTTGAAGACGCGATTATTGAAGTATTAAAAGGCGACGAAGATGAGGATAATATCTTTATCCTATCCGAATCAAAGAAAAGCGATGATATCTACAAAGCTGTGGGAAAAGCTCCAAAAAAAGAGGCCTCAAAACCTGCCGAGTTAAAAGTAGGACATGGACAGGTAGGTGAGAAAAAGAGAATTCCTAATGTTGGAAAAGTTATAGCAATCGGTTCCGGAAAAGGTGGTGTTGGCAAGTCTACCTTCACAGCAAACTTGGCGGCAACCTTAAGTGCTCAAGGTAATAAGGTTGGAATTATTGATGCTGATATCTACGGCCCATCGATGCCTATGCTTCTAAATAAAAGAGGTGAAAAGCCTGAGGCTAGTGAGGATAAGCAGATCCTTCCCTTAGAGGCGTATGGGATGAAGTTTATAAGCTTTGGAAACTTTATACACGAGGATGAGCCGGTTGTTTGGAGAGGCCCAATGCTTGGAGGTGTTTTAAACCAATTCTTCTTTGAAACTGATTGGGGAGAGCTTGATTACTTGCTATTAGACCTTCCTCCAGGAACAGGTGATGTACAGTTGTCTATGGTTCAGAATCTTGAGCTTGATGGATCTATCATCGTTTCTACCCCACAAGATATGGCACTTCTTGATGCGAGAAAGGCCCTTCATATGTTTGATAAACTAAATGTTCATGTAATCGGCATGATCGAAAATATGAGCTCCTTTGTTTGTGATGATTGTGGAAAAGAGCACTTTTTATATGGAACCGGGGGTGTCATGAGTGCTTGTAGTGAGTTGGGTGTTGGATACCTTGGAAAAATACCTATGGAGATGGCGCTTAGAAAAGGAAGTGACTTTGGAACTCCTTATATGACGCAAAATAAATATGAAGGAAATCCAGTTTGGAAGTCTTATCAAGAAATAGCTTCCCGCCTGGACAGGTATTTTAATCCATCTGATAATAAGAAAAAAAGCCTTATGGGTAAAATCTTTGGCAAAAAGGAACAATGATAGTTCAAGAGCTTTTTCCAATTCTTGAAGAGCAAGTGTCCGTCGGATTTACAGGCAAGGTAAATGTCTTGGATCCAGCTTCCAAAATGCTTCTTGGCTCTGTGGAGATGAGTGAAGGGGAGGTTTGGAGCTCTTTCTATAAGAGAAGAAAAGGTCTTAAGGCCTTTTATAACCTCTGCATCGATTCGTTTCGAGAAGGCACTGAGTTTTACTATGTCGTCGAGCCAGAGATTTTAAATAGCTCAAGAACAATTCACTACCCTTTCACTGTTCTCAGAAGAAAAACAGCACAGGTTGTTGAGGAGTTTAAGAACAATCAGGACCTTAGACCTCCTGGACATCTAAAGCTTTTAATAAATCCAGAGTTCATTAAGAGTGGAAAAGAAGTCGAGGGTGATGAATTCGATTTACTCTGTTGCATCTCTGATTATAATAAAGTGGATGATATTTATAAAAATTGTGATTTGCTTGATTATCAAATCACAAACTCTTTAGTGTCATTAAGAAAGAAAAACGCCTTAACAGTGGTAAAAAAGGATAATTTATGAAATCACAACAGCACAATCAGGGCGAGCTTACAGAGCTAACCGTTAACATAGAGTCCCAGCTTTTTGAGGATCTTGAAAAGATGTCAAAAAACAGCGGCCTTCCAGTCGATGAACTTGTTGCAATTGCTGTCAAAAGGTTCAGATCAAGCCATGCTGATTATATGGGAATCGATCTAGATTACCCTTAAGGATTACTGTTTTAAATTCAATGGCTAAAAATCTCAACCTATAACTGAATTAATGAAAAAGCGTTGGTTTATCTCTAGTAAAGGCTAGCCCACCATTGGCCTAGCCTTTTGAATAATGTTTAATGCTAGATAGAGAATCTTTCCAACCTTAAGCCAATGAATTAAGGATAAGTCTAACTCTACAATGGCTTGCAGTAGCCAATTTCTATAAGCTCTTCGAGATCATCAAAGGCATACCTCGACAACCGCCAAAAAACTGATACCGGCTTTTCATTCCTTTGCACATAAGCGAGGTTTCTAATAAAACTTATAGAGCACTTTGCTGGGGTGATTTTACAAACACCTCTTTCCATAAGGTCCGTCAGGTCATCATAGGTTGGCCATGAAACCCTATATCGGGTGGTTAATTGACGTCCATCTTCATTTGCAACGGCTATTGAATTATCTTTATAAATCTTTATTTCACACAGTTGTGATGCGAATAATGAGTTCGATTTTATTAAAATTATGAATAAACAGAGAATTTTCACTTTTACCCCCTCTAGTGCTTAAAATAATCACAACTCGTTTGAGCTTGCCCGTAAGAGACATCATACTTTCTTGAGAAGTCGGTTTGAATTTTTTCACATAATTTTGAGTGGTTTTCAAACTTCCTATCTAGTTCCTTCTTAGTTAACCCATCTGTATAGTCGACATAAATCACTTTGCTGTCCGTATTCATCCCAACAGTGTTGAAGTCCTGGCCCCCAATTGCGGAACACTCAACTCTACAGCTCGCATCGAGTAAAATTCCAGCATTGGCAGTACTGATTAAACTAAACATAAATGTAGTGAACAAATAATTCTTTTTCATGATAATCCTTTTGCGTCTAAACGCGATGTTTATAGTGGCTAGGATAATTACCAAAACTAGAAAAATTAGATATTTAAATTTTTTAAAAAAATGGCGTCATATTTTATTGAAAAATAAAAACTATTTGTAGACGTTTGTAATGATTGAAGGTTAAGGCCACCCAATGCGAATAAATCTAGAGGTAGAATCTATAAAAATTACACGTTTTGAGAGTCAATAAATATCACCCAAATCCTTGATGTAGCTTATCAAACGGGTGTGACCAAATGATAGACACACTAAGAGTTTTTTACAGCTCACATTCTAAAAAAACTTATTCTCAGACATAGTTATTTTATAAATTAATTTCATCAAGTAGGATTACATGAAAAAATTATTGATTACTTTATCCATAGGAGCCCTTTTAGCATCAACTAATCTATACGCTGGAGCGGAAAGTGGCGGAGGCGGGGGAGTGGTGTTCCTAGGTGAGACACCTGTATTAATGGATTATTTTACAATATTAGATGATGCTAACAATATACCAAGTAGTGATAAAGGACAGCCTGTATTAAAAGACTCTTTAGAAGTTCTTATTACTTCTGAAAATGAATCAAATATAAGGTTAAACTTTAAAGCTTTTGACAAGGCTTTTGATGTTTTAGATCGCTGGTCTTCTAAAAGCTCCGGTATAATTAGCACAATGGTAAGGATAGGGATGGAATCTCCTGTGAAGTGGAGTTTTGTGGATCACCAACTTGTTGCACCTCCATTCTTCATTCCTAAGGCTATGCCCGAAGGTCTTAAAACAAAAGTTGCGGCTTTTTATAGTAATCAAATGGGTAACACTAAAGTCTCCATAAATAAAACACTTTGGAACCAACTGACTTTAAACGATCAGACAGGATTACTCATCCACGAGGCACTTAGGCAAACCCAAATTGGTATGAAAAATCAATTTGATGATGAAAGCCTTCAACGAGCGACGGCCATTTATCTTCTATGCAATCCTTCAGATCGTCTAAACTATTATTTGTTTTATGTCTTATCTAACAATGCCTCTAGTGCCGACTCTATTTATGGCCCATTTTATTCATTCATAAAAAATGAGTGCAGGAGGATTGATGGGTAAGCTCATATTCTCGATTTTGATTATTTTTTCATCTATTACCTCTGCCCAAACTCCACCATCTCTAGAAGTAATCGATGGTTATGTTGCAATTGCCCATGCATTGGATGAGGAGAGCCTTCGAGGCGAAGATTCTAAATGGAAATGTAATTTTTCAATTATGCATAATAATTTAAACGCAAGTGCAATGACTATAGAGCAAGCTACTCAAAGACTGCAATTATTATGTATCAAAAAAGAATGTCAAAATATTGGATCAAAGGTAAGTGAATCTTCTAAAAAGATCATGCAAATGGAGGCACAGGAGTTACGCCGCCTGTTGGAGTTTGCGCAATACCCATTAGAAGAAATTGATTTAATTTTAAAACAACGCGACACATTTCACACTCCTAGAGAGGAATTGAACTGTAAGACTGGACCATCAAGTTATAAAATGTTGGCCGTTGACTCATGTTTTTCAATCCCTGTGACTTGCATTAAACAATAAAATTAAAGTTTAAAAACATCCAATGTGATTGCTACAACTTCTTCTTCAGGGGAGGGTTTAATGACCTCTCTTGCCTCTTCAATTGACTTAACAAAAATTTCTTTAACCTTTTCGAAGTCAACTTGGGATAGAGTTACAACAGAAGAAAAGTGCAAATCGTCGGCTAAACTTTTTTCTACAGACTGTAAGGCCTGACTTCTCCAGTTTATATGATGTGTTCGAATAAAGGTTGAATCGCTGTCTAGATGAATGCGTCTTTTAGTTAAATGTAGTTTCCCGCCTATGTTTTCAATAAGCCCACTTCTCTCCAGAAAGTTTAAGGCCGACACTACGATAGCCTCGGGAAGGTTTAAACGCGCTGCTATCTCAGAGGTGGATTGAAATTTCGGTATTGATAGCATTACATGAATAGCCGAGTAGAACCAAGCACTATAGTATTTGTGCTGATCCTTTATATTAACGTCTTCAGTCTCCTTAAGTCTCGATTTCAAGTTGAATTGAGCCTTTTTAGCTTCAGCAATTTGTTCTTTAAAAAAATCTCGCAAGTCATCTGTGGAGGCCCTGGAGAGTTCCACTAATAGGATGAAGTACCTTGATTCCTGCTTATCATGCATAAAAAACTTATTAAGCCGGCATGCCTGCTCCAGTGTGAAATCTGGGTTATTATTGATGACTTGGGATAGATAGGATTGCTGGCAACGAACGTGCTGGCATAAGCGTGCTCTGTAACTTTTTTCGTGGATTGCTCCTTGTGTAACTTTTACACTGAGATATTTTTTGTAATCGGTATATTCATAAATAACTTCTCTCATTATTTCAGTATATTACGAGTCTTTTTATTTCACTATAAAATAAAGGAATATTTTTTCATAAAATAGATAGATCAAATTGCTCGGCTTTTTGGCACAGTCCGAATCGAAGGTAGAGCAATAGTGCTACTGCAATTTAACATAAAGCCGTGATTGGCAAAAAAAAGGAAAAGTAATGAAGACAATTTTTTTAACCCTAGTTCTTTTATTTTCAGTCCCTTCTTTTAGTGGAACAAAGGTCGTTTCAGTGTTTGGTACGGGCAGTGATTATTCAAGCTACGCTCCCTTATGTGTAGGTGTTCGGGGTGATTCAAAGAAAGAAGCTAAGTGGGATGCGAAGGTAAAGTGTGCAGCTGCCAGAGGCCGATACAAGGGAATTGAAGATAGCGATACTGACTGTGAGATGTATGCAAGTGGGGCATGTTATTGTGTTACAAATTTAACTATAGAGTGTGAATTATAGTCACGAAGGTATTGTTAGTTGTTCAAAACTATAAGGTTGGACAAGATAATCCATCACTCATTTGAAAAGCATATTGTAAGCAAATCGACTCTTATTAACCTAAGGGTCATAGCTCTAATGTGGGGAGGTGGAATTTGCCCCACATTATTTGACTAGGATTTAACTTAAATTCTGAGAAACCTTGTTGAATCCGTAAAAAGGCATAACTCCAGTCTCTACATTCGGCTTGAAATTGATCAAACTTTAAACGGCCTGCCTAAAACTTACACACTTGAATCTTTAAGATAATCTCTTAAATTCAAGGGTTTAGGTGCCATACCATACACTCGGTTATTGGCATCTGCGTTGCATTATATACCTGTACAACAGGAGAGTATAATGAAAGCGTTTAAAAAGATTACATTCACTATGGCATTTGTTTCAGCGGCCGCAATCTTTGGTTCTGGAAGCTATAATTCAATGGTGATGAAAGATACAGCTTTCATGAAGTCAGACTCTGGAATTAAGTTTGCCAAAAGATTGGACGAACTGAATGGTAAAGTTGTTGTTGGACGTATGGCCGCATCAACTCCTAAGTGGACTCAGCTTTCAGACATAAAAGAGGTTGTAGTTAAAGAGCAAACCTTGGAAGCACCAAAGAAAGTTGTAAAAGAGAAAAATATTCAAAAGCAAGAAGAAGTTGCAATACACAATAACGAATATGTTGAGCCAGCTATCACAGGTGACTTGGACATGCAGGTCACAAACGTATTCTTTAAAGAGGCAATTAAAGAAGGTGAGTTTTCTGGCAGTGCTAAAAGTTATGACGGAGTGGTCGAGGAGATCTACGTAAATATTCCTGGGGCTGCGCCAATTGAAATCAATACTCGTGAAAGAATGGAAGGCAACGTCTTTGTTTATGAAGACCCTGCAACAGGTGAAGAAGCTAGAGGAATGTTTTATGAAGTGAAGAAAGGCACTTACATGATCACTCTTACTAATGACTCTCAGTACGCAGGTCTTAGAATGGAACTAAAAGCTCAAGGCGAGGCTGAAGTTGCATATGAAGAGGGCTATTATGATAGAAACGCTGGATGGACGACGGACTCACAAAACTTGGATGATGAATACGCTCAGAATGACTTTGATCAAAATGAGAACTATGATGAGCACGATCAAAACTATGATTCAGGTTACGATGCACAAGACGATCAGTACGAATACCAAGACAATGCTGACAAAGAAGGGGAGTTTGGATTTAACTTTCAGGTGTAGAGCTTAAAGCACTACACCAAAAAAAGCACACAATGCCCAGCCTGTGGCGGCAGTAAACAATGGGATAGTTAAATTATCATCGAGCTTCAACGGCAGCATCTCAAATACTGAAGCTAAAAGCGCCAAGAAGAATGAAATCGAGATGGCCAGGAAACTTGCCGATCCCAATGTCAGTGAAAAGATCCCAAGAGAAATTAAAAAAGTTGATAAAAAGAAAGCTGCAGATCCTTCCAAGCTTTTATGCTCTACAATTCTTCTTTTTCCAAATCGAATTCCAATAACCGCACTTAAAGGATCCGCAATTGCTAATGTGTAGATAGCAATAAGTGCAAGTGGCTTAGGAAAGGTAATGATGGTTAAAAGAACAGCAAATACATACGGCACCATTGCAGATTCTTTTAATTGTTCTTCGGCCCTCATAAAAAATCTTGTGATTGGTATGAACTTGTTCGCCATTTCAGGGTAGCTGATCCGTATTTGTTCAACAACATAAAGAAGAGAAGCGGCAAAACCTAAGATGTGAATCGCTTGTTGGTGAGTGAAGGTAAACCAATATAAAGTCGCTATCGCCACACCACAGCCAAGGTGAAAAAACCTTCTTGCAATTTGGAGGTTCTTTCTCGTCGGGAGCTCTGGTGAAATTGCGTCTAAAGACTCTTCAGAATCTTTGGGCGATTGTTCGTCCATTTTCCAGTCGTAGTTTATCTTTGCCATATCTTTCTTATCGTCTAATTGCATATTAAATTTACCAATTCTTCGATGCCTTTATATGAAATATTCAATGTGACGCAAAGCTAATTCATTGTAAAGCTAATATTAGGTATGTCTTATGAACAAGCTATATACAAAGCTATTGACTCTCTTTTTAGTGGTTTCATGTGGAGACTCAATTGATGCGGATAGAAGGGGTGTAACGCTTCCACTTCCAAGTGATGAAATCCAAATGCTTGCAGAATTAGACCAACCAAATCAGGAAAGTAGCCCCAGCGAATTAACTTTGAGCTTTTCAGCTAGACTTGAGATGCCTCAAACCCTGAGTGTTATAAGAGGAAACTCAGGGGTGGGATTTGCTTCACTAACTGTTAATAATCAAAAGTTTTGCTACCAAGGAAACGCTCTTTCAGAATCCAATACTGATGGTGATGAATATTTTTTAAGGTATGAAACACAGGCCTTTCTACAGTGTACGCTTGGTGGTGTGATTAGTTTAAATCCTGTAGTGAGTGTTCAAACAAGTGATAGAGTTCAATTCCAAATTGAAGAGGGAGGGTGCTCGATTGAGTCCGGCAGCTGTCTTTTCACTAGGGCACAGGCAATCATTGATATATTGGAGACATTCCCTTAAAGCGAATTTAGCTTTTGCTCCAGTGCTTGGGAGTCATAGACCTCAAACTCACCAAATCTTATTTCAATCGTACTGAACGGCTTTGGAAACTTGGCCTTATTCCAAGACTTTTCAAATATCTTTGCCTTGGTGGGGTAGGCACGTGCAGGTAGGATGGGTACTCCAGTCTTTTGGCTTATTGCTGGAAGTCCTTCTTTAACTTTATAAATTGGTCCTCTAGGCCCATCTACTGCAATAGCGAAATGATGTCCCTCTTTGACTTTCTTAATTGCTGCCAAAAGTCCTCTGGCCGCACCTTTAGAAGAGCTACCTCTAACAGTGGTAAAACCTAAATTCTCGGAGATCCCCTTCATGATCTCTCCATCCTTGCTAAGGCTAATCAACACGGCCATTTTTGCTTTCTGAAAAAAAGGAAGCAAACAAAGTTCGTCTTGATGATAGAAACCTAGAAGAAATTGTTCCTCATTTCTATAGAAGGAGCGTCTAAACTTATCTTCTACTTCACTGTTTGGAAAAACCAGTTTGAACCTGCAAGTCCAGCCAAGAAGTTTGATGATAAAAGTTGCTAGGAATACAAGGATTTTATTTTTCATAAGAAAAAGGGAAGGCCAGGGCCTTCCCTGTATTGAATTAGTTTTGAATTTTTTTAAGTTCTTCTGTAAGTATTGGAACAATCTTAAATAAATCACCAACGATACCATAGTCAGCTTTGGTAAAGATTGGAGCGTCTGGATCAGTATTGATTGCAACAATAACCTTTGAAGTTCTCATGCCTGCCAAGTGTTGAATTGCACCAGAAATACCACAAGCAATATAAAGAGAAGGAGAAACTGTTTTACCAGTCTGTCCAACTTGCATATCTGGACTTGCATATCCTGAATCAACAGCAGCTCTTGAGGCACCAACTGTAGCTCCAATAACTTCTGCACACTCATGTAGGATGCTAAAGTTTTCAGAGTTTTTCATTGCACGGCCACCAGAGATAATGATGTTTGCTTCAGTAAGGTCAGCTTTTTCACTAGCTGAAGCAATGATTTCCTTGATGGCAGCTCTAATATTACCAGCTTCTACTGAAGCATCTGCAGCCTCGGCTGAACCACCTGCAGGAGTTTCAGGCATTCCCAAAGCATTTGGACGAACACTTACAAAGTGAGGCTTAGGTCCTTGGATTTCAACCTTAGCGAGACACTTGCCAGCAAAAAGAGGACGTGTCGCACTGAAATTGTCTCCTTCAAAAATGAAATTTACTACATCTGAAGCAAGACCAGCGTCAAATTGAGTCGCAAGCCTTGGCATCATATCTTTACCGATGGCAGTTGCACCGCTAAAAACATAATCATAACCTTGAGACTCTATAAAACCTTTTAATGCGTTTGAGTAACCCTCTGCAGAGTACTTGTCCAGATTGTCACCTTTAAGCTTGTGAACCTTTTTAGCGCCATAGTCACCTAGAACTTTGACTTGTTCACCAGACAGGTCGCCAAAAACAGCAACATCAACGTCTTGCCCAGCAGCTTTGCCAAGGATTTCAAGAGTTACGGGCTTTACTTTATCTTTACTTACTTCTGAAAATACTAATACTTTTGCCATTGTAAGATCCTTTCTTATAAAACTTTTGCTTCTTCTCTAAGAAGCTTAACAACTTCTGCAACAACTTCTTGTTGCTTAGCCTCATCTGTCGCGTCAAATTTCTTCCCAGGTGGTTTTTCTGGAGGAAGTTTGAAATCGCTATACTTAAGCCTTTTGTCGTCTTCTGAAACGCCAACATCTGCTAGAGTAAGTTGTTGCATCGGCTTTCTCTTTGCCTTCATAATACCAGGAAGAGAAGCGTATCTTGGAGTATTAATGCCCTTGTTAGTTGCAAGAACACATGGAGTTGAAACCTCGTAAACTTCCAGTGCTCCACCTTCGATTTCTCTTTTTACTGAAATATTTTCACCGCTTTTTTCATAGCCCACGATTACTGAAACCGCTGGAAGGTCGAGCATTTGTGCAAGAACTTGAGGAACTTGAAGAGCGTCGTCGTCAATACCTTGCTTGCCTGCGAAGATAATGTCAGGTTGCTTTCCTGTTTTCTCAATGCCACCCTTAAGTGCTTTAGCGATTGTGTATGAGTCTAGGTTGTCATCAGCCTCTACTAGAACTGCATCATCAGCTCCCATTGCTAATGCTGTTCTAAGTGCTTCTGTGTCTTTAACACCGCCTACTCTTACAACTGTAACTGTTGAACCTGGGTTGTCCGCCTTAACAAGTAGTGCCTGCTCAACTGCAAATTCATCGTAAGGGTTCATAATCCACTTGATAGACGTGGTTTCAATAAATGTTCCGTCAGCATTAGGCTGTACCTTTGTTTCGGTGTCCGGAACTTGCTTTACACAAACAAAAATGTTCATTCTAAAACTCCTTCTTATAAAAAATTATTTTCCTAAAACTTCTCTTGCAATAACAAGTCTTTGTATTTGGCTAGTACCCTCGTAAATCTGAATGAGTTTTGCATCCCTCATGAGTTTTTCTACAGGGTACTCTTTGCTATAACCGTATCCGCCATATATTTGTACAGCATCAGTCGTATTTTGCATACACGAATCGGCGGCAAAAGCTTTTGCATAAGAGGCTACTTCGGTATTTCGCTCACCGTTATCAAGTAGCCAAGCGGCTTTATGCACCAAGAGTCTAGATGCTTCTGTCTTCATAGCTATATCTGCTATCATGAATTGAATCGCTTGATGCTTTGAAATAGGAACACCAAATTGACTTCTTTGCTTTGAATATTCTCTGACACAATCAAGAGCTCTTTGTGAACCCCCAACAGCACTTGAAGCAACAAGAGGTCTTGAATGGTCCAAAGTTTTCATAGCAATGCTCCAGGCCTCTCCAGGTTTTCCTAACATATTTTCTTTTGGAACTTTCACATTCTCAAATTGAATCGATCTGGTGTCGGAAGAGCGGTGTCCCATTTTCTCTTCTTTCTTTCCCATAACAATGCCTTCTAAATCCGAAGGTACAACAACGGCGCAGAGTCCTTTATGCTTTAAATTAGGGTCCATTGTTCCGTAGACTACAAATTGATGTGCCTTGGATGCATTTGTAATCCACATCTTTGAACCGTTTAAAATCCAGTGATCGCCACCATCTTTGATTGTTGTCTTTATACCTGCTGCGTCTGATCCGTTACCTGGTTCAGTTAGACAGAATGCAGCTATCTTAAACTCTTCAGTAAATGGCCGAAGAAACTTTTCTTTCTGTTCACTTGTCCCGGCAATTACGATTGGAAGAAGGGCCAGGTCATTTGCCATAAAGGAAGTGTTCATTCCCATACATCCATAGGCTAGTGCCTCGCCTATGACAACTGAGTCAAGTGCTGTGAAACCAGCACCTCCGAACTCTGCCGGTATGCAAGTGTTAACTAGTCCAAGCTCCCAGGCCTTTTTAAATTCATTTTCTGGAAAAATTTCTTTTTCGTCGTACTCCTGTGCCTTGGGTATCATTTCGTTTTTGGCAAACTTCATTGCCATTTCACGCATTTCTAATTGTTCAGTTGATAATTTAAAATTCATAATCTCCTCAATTGCCTGTCCACAGGGAAGGCCTCGTGATCAAAATCTGTTTCGACAAAAAGTTTTTTCGAAAGCGACTTATAAAAAGGTAGCTCCATCAGAGGTTTTGCTACAAAAGCACGGTCTTGCCACCTCGGATGGGGCACCTTTAAATTCTCTTGTTGAATTTTAATTTCGCCCCAAAAAATAATATCCATGTCAATTAACCTTGGACCTTTGTCTATATCTCTGACCCGGCCAAGTTGTTTTTCATATTCTAATAAGATGAGCATAACCTTTTCGGGTGAAATCTCTGGAAGTTTAAACTCCAAGACCTGATTTAAGAAGTCAGGTTGGTCCATGTAATCTACAGCTGGGGAGGAATAAATTCTACTCTCTGCAATAAAATCAAACGTTTGACTAATTTTTGATTTAGCATTGTCCAGGTTTAGAAACCTGTCGCCTATATTTGAACCTGTGGCTATGATAAGACTCATGGAACAATAATATCAGCTTTTGCTAATTCTTTTTCTGTTCTAGATCATCATTATTTTCTTCTGAGTCATTAATGTACTGTTTATCAAGCTTAAATTCATAAGATTGTGGAATTGAAGGCAAGGCCGTGTTGGCAGGAGCTGAAGGTGCAGTCTTAACTCCACATGCTGAAGATAAAATTAGTGAGACTAGAATAATTTTAGAATTCAATGGCAGCTCCCAGTGCGATTATATCATTTCCTAGATCAACCTTTAAAAACCACCCTGGCACCAATCTTCTTAGTAGAGTTGCGCCAAAGACGGGCTGATCCTGTCCAAGGTCGTTAATTAAACTTTCCTCTTTAGCGTTAAGACTGGCGTCATTGCTTTGGCCAGCATCGGGACTTGAAATGTTATATATTTGAAAGCCCACATAGGGAAGAAGGTAAGAGTATAGTGGTAGTTTAAACGTGTACTTTAATCTTATAGTAAAGTTATTAATCAACGTCTGAGTACTTTGGGCTGGAAAGTTACTTAATAAAGTTCGTCCATAAAGGCCTTCCACCCAGTAATTGTCGCTAAACTGATATGCCCAACTAAAGGCCCATTGAGTGCCCACTTCAGTTTCCGTCTCTGGAAGGAGGGTGTTTTCAAAACTGTATTGTGACCAAGCTGCACCAACTACGTTATCTGGTCTAATGTATCTATTGTCCTTGGTAAAAAAATCTGTTTCTTCAACTACATCGATATCATAAAGGTCTTCTTCGGATTTAATTTGACCCTCTTCTTCGACTTCCTTCTTTTCTTCCTTAACAAAGAGCCTTGAATCGTCGCCTTTAAGGATGCCGACCTCTAATCCCTTGCGCAGAACGCTCCATTTTTTTAGGGAGTAGATTTTAAGAATCTTGATTCCTGCTAAAGAGTCGTGAGTTTTTCCTACTAGTGCCCTTGCGACGGGATCCTTTCCTCCAAGAACCAAGGTTATAAAGTCTCCTTTATAGAGCATTTCGTTGGTATTGGTTAAAATGAAAATTTTTTGGCTTCTTGAGATTGTTCTAATCGTTTCTGTGAATATCTCAGAACTTGAACCAAGGCCCAGTGGGGAAGATATGTCGTCAACCAAGCTCTGCGCGTGAATTTTGTTTACACACAGCGCAAAAGAGACAAATGTAAGAAAAAAAGTAGTTTTTAATATTTTCGACAAGTTATATCCATCCTTCCACATAATTTTAAGACTTTTAGGCAACCAAGTAAACCGGTTGAGTGTATAAAAAAAAATCAAGTGATTGACGGTTTTGCACAGGTTTTGATACCAATCCCTAGACACACAATATATTGGGGGAGTAGATGTTAAACAATGCTTATAAAGAGCTATCTAGTGGTGACAATAGGCACTTCGTTGTGGTTGCTGGAAATATTGGCAGTGGAAAAACGACGCTGACAAAAAAATTGTCAAACCGTCTAGGTTGGAAGCCTTTCTTTGAATCTGTTCAAGACAATCCGTATTTGGCAGACTTCTATGACAATATGAGCCGATGGAGCTTCCCACTACAAGTTTACTTTCTAAATCATAGGTTTAACACTCACAAAAATATTGAGTCTGGATTGGCCAGCTCGGTTCAGGATAGATCGATTTACGAAGACGCAAACATCTTTGCAAGAGCACTTTTTGAGCAAGGCGACTTGGATGCAAGAGACTACGAAAACTACTGTAAGCTATATGAATCAATGATCCAGTATTTAAATCCTCCAACATTAATGATTTTTCTTAAAAGGTCTGTTCCAAAGCTACAGGAAAGGATCCAACTAAGAGGCCGAGATTACGAACAAGCTATCCCTGTTGATTATTTGACTAAGCTGAACCAGTATTATGACGATTGGTATGATAGTTATGAACTTGGCAAGTCTCTAATTGTTGATACTGATGATTTGGACTTCCTTGAGAATGAGGATCACTTTGACAAGCTTGTTCAAAAAATACACGACTCAATTGATCAACAGGAAATGTTTTTCACTTACTAAATAAAACCTCATGTTAAAAATTTCCTCGCCGATAATTTCAGGAGAACTGTTATAATCACAAGCGAGGAGATTTTTATGAAATATTTTACAACACTATTTATCTTATTGGGGCTTGTATCTTGTTCTGGTTCAAAATCAGTGACAGAAGATGAGTCAATCGACGCCGGAATTGAACTAGCCGACGCTGTAGAGTTTTCTGATGAAAGCGAAGACATTATGGCCGAAACTATTCCTGAAGACTTCGCAAACTCAGAAGTTGCTGTTCAAGAAGAGCCAGCGTTTATTCAAGAACAACCTGTTCAAGAGCCTGTGATTGCTGACAACAGTGCAGTTGAGATAACTCCAACTGCAGGCATCGGTACATATACTGTTAAAGAAAATGAAACTTTGATGATGATAGCTTTTAATCTGTATGGTGATTATGCCAAGTGGAAAGAGATTGCTCAGATGAACTCAGATGTTCTTAACGGCAACCAAGTGGCAGTGGGCACTGAGCTCAAGTACAACATGCCGGCGGAACCATTCATCTTTAACCCTAGTGGCAATCCTTATCTTGTGAAACAAGGGGACTATTTAGGAAAGGTTTCTCATAACACATACGGAACATCTAAGCATTGGAAGGCCATCTGGGATAACAATAAGCCACTTATAAAAGACCCTAATGTTATCTTTGCAGGGTTTACAATCTACACTCCAATTCTTCAAGCAAGAGATGTTGCTTTTGAAGATATCTAAGGTAAATTATTAACTAAGATATAAGCAGGCCTGGGGCCTGCTTTTTTTATTTGGGGTCCTTACTTTTTTTGAAATGAAACTCTTACTCATCACATTTTCACTTTTTACTGTTTCTTGCTCATTATTTACTTCTAAAAAAGAGGATAAAAAGAGTAAGAGCGTTAATCTCTCCACATATAATGCGTTAACCCCAAAAGATTTTGTGGAGCATCTTCAAGCTTTTGAAAGCTTTTACTTGAACTCTGAAAATGCAGAGCTCTATAGTTTAACAAAAAAAGAGGAAAGATTCTTGGAGGCAATCGCCAACGATATCACTAAGAATAACGAGCTCTTTTTCACTAGCGGAAAACAACCAAGCTTCAAAGTTGTGAAGCACCCTGCACCATTTCATTTTTCGCTACCTGGGCTGAAAGTTTTCATTTCATCTGGACTTGTTTCAAAATACATAAAAAATGAAAAAATTCTATATAGTGTCATTGCATATGAACTTATAAGAAGTGAAAAAAATATTTATAGAAAGTCCCTAATCGTGCCAACAGGACATCTTACAACTTCGCGAATTTTAGGGCTTATGCGTCTAAAAACAATTGATAAAGTTGAGATTCATAAGTGGGCCTTCTATACTTTGAAAAGAGTTGGTATAGATCCGGATATTTATTTGTCATGGTTGCAAATTCAAAACAGAAACTCACTGGACTTTGCTGTGCAACTTGGCGATACAAGCTCGATATCAAGAGAAGAGTCTTTGTTTAAAGCTTTTTTGATAGAGCAGTCTAACGCTAAATCAAATCAGACAAAGTACGAACGATCATCCAGGGACTTTTATTCATTTGTTAACAGGTTAAAAAGGTAAGTATGAAGCCAGAAGTTTCAGAAAGATTGTTTATTGAAGAGCTTTTTAAAAAGTCTATGGCAGAGACAAATGTCGATTGCCCAAAGATTACAAATGTGGAAAGGCTTACAGGAGATGCTTCTACAAGAAGGTATTACAGAGTAAGGTGCTCTGTGCAATCCTATGTTGTTTGCTTGGACAACCCAAGTCAAGACGAGTTTAACTCGTTTGTGGAAACCCAAAAGTTTTTGGAAACCCATAAAATCAAAGTTCCAAAGGTAATTCATACAGACCTCTCTAAAGGCTATCTTTTGGAAGAAGACTTGGGGGATGTAACTCTCTTAAAGGCCCTTTCATCCGTGAATTCAAAGGAAAAGGAGTTCACTGTATTCGAGAGCATTATAAATGAGCTTGTAAGAATCCACAGTATCCCTTTAAGCGAAGTGGAAAAGTCGCATGTCGGAAAGTTAAAGTTTGATTTTGAAAAGTTAATAAATGAAATAGATTTCACTGTGGATTATTTTGTTGGCAGGTTCTTGGGAATAGATGATGAAGGACTTAAACGAAGTCTTATTGAAGAGTTCTATCCAATCTGTAAAAGGTTAAGTTCTCAGAAAATGGTTTGCACTCATAGGGACTTTCATTCGCGCAATATCATGATGAAGGGCGATGAATTTATGATTATAGACTTTCAAGATGCAAGATTGGGTATTCCACAATATGACCTGGCAAGCTTGTTGGAAGACTGTTATTACGATTTAAATGAAGAGAATAGGGAGCTGCTTAAGAGGATGTACTTTGAAAAGCTTCCTAAAGAGGTGCATGGACAAAAAGATTACGAGCAGTTCCAAGAATTGTATCGAGACATGTTGTTGCAAAGGGTCTTTAAAGCTGTAGGAAGTTTCGCTTATATCTATCATCACAGAAAAGATCATCGTTATTTAAAGTACATCGGTTTTGCAATGGAAAAATTGAAATTAGCAATGTTGGATCAGCCAGATCTAGAAAGTCTAAAGACTAAACTTTTTAATTTATATTATGATAGTTGAAAATGCTTTAATTCTAGCCGCAGGAGCAGGGACAAGGATGGGCGAAATCGGAAAGGTTTTGCCAAAAGTTTTGTGGCCTGTATTTGAGTGCAGCTTGTTGGAGCTTGAAGTACTTTATGCTCAGAGCCTTGGTGTGAAAAATATTTTTATAAATTCCCACTATTATACTAAAGAGATTCTTGAGCACGTAAAAGAAAATCCAACGTTTAAAAATGTTACCATTCTATTAGAAAAAGAACCGATAGATATTGGTGGTGCAGTTCACAATCTTGCACGAAAGTTGAACTACTCCGGAGAGCTTCTAATTTTAAATAGTGATCAGTTCATTTTTATCAATGAAAAGATATGGAATGAAGCTCTTAATCAGTTTAGAAGTAATGACTGCCTTTTATTTAGTTATGAAGTGAATTCGGATGAATTATACAATGC
The DNA here is from genome assembly GCA_002718735.1 of Halobacteriovoraceae bacterium. Next base: position 21,489 of record PBFR01000027.1, read on the forward strand.
CTTGGATGTCGGTGATGGGCTGTTGAAAGGAGTTATAAAAAACTCCAATATTGAGCGAAACAAAACCATAAAAACATACACAGGCATGTCGCTTGTAAGACTTGAATCCTTGTCGCCTTCAACAGGTAAAAGTTCTTTTTTTGAATCTGTCGCAAATTTTACAAACAAGAAGGTCGGTGTCATTGGAATCAAAGATTCTGAGTATTGGGACTTTGGTACGTTGGACAGGTATTGGAAAAGTTGTTTTTCCATTTTGGAAAGAATTGCCTTGAAAAAACACGATCGTTTTATTGACTTCCTACTAAGAGAAAATGCTCTAGACAGAAGTAAGGTCAATGAAAATTGCTATAACGCTAATGAAAGCGAGAATGTTATTAATCTATCGAAAAAGGCCATGACAAAGGTGAAAAATAAAATTCTTCTAAGTGATGGAGTGAGTCCAGATAATTCAAAAAAATCGATTGTATTCAATAATATTGTTGTAGAGCTTTAGTCATTTTTTTGTCGTATGCACTCTGCTGGGCATACTTCAATACAAAGATGGCAGTTGGTACAACTCCAGTTGTCGATGGCATACTCTGTTCCATCGGTGATAATTGCGTTCTCTGGACAAACCAACCGGCAAGAATCGCATGATACACATGTGTTGTTTATTTCAAGTTTTTTTATCATAATAGTTTCAAGGTAAATTATACTATGAAATTGAAAATTTTCTATAGAAGCACAACAATGTGGAATATTGTACTCTTTATTCTTTTGAGCTTCTTTTTTATTTACTTGCAGGAAGGCTTGCTCCAGGCAAAAACTGTTTTTGATCAAGCCTTTCTAAAAGAGAGTCTAACTCGTTTCTGGAGCTTTAATCTGCTTCTACTAGTTTGTGGTATTATGGTTTTTAGATTAAAGCACGCTTCTATCTTCTTATTTGCCTGTGTGGTTGCTGCGGCAAGTGCTATTACTATATTTAATTTATCAGAAAATTTTTCAAAACTAATTACGATCTCTTTATTCTTATACCTGATAACAAGTTATTACTTCTATCAATTTCTTAGAATAGAGATAAATGAGGCCTACTACAATCCTGGCTTTAACAATGATGATTTGTTTGAGCCTATGCTTTCAAAGCTTAATTGCGAAATTAAAGATTTGGATAGCGGTAGTGTATATAAGGCAAGGCTGACAAATTGGAATCCAAATGGGTGTTTCACCTACTTGGAGGATGCCTCGGAAAACTTGAATTTAAAAAATGTGCAAATAACTACTTCTCTTTCAGACACAGACTTTAATTCCCAGGCCGTTTTGGCCTGCAGAACCAACGATAAACGTGGTTTTGGTTTTAGAGTGCCTAGTACAAAAGAGGACTTTGGTTGGCGCGATTATTACTCAATCCTTGAACAGATGGGATACAATGTGGAGCTTTTAAGATGAATAGAATTATTGGACTTTGCTTTTTTATTATGTTTATTTCCTGCTCACCTTCTCCTAAGACTCCAGAAGGTTTGTTGAAAATGGTTATTAAAGATGTGGCCTCAAAGGAGTTGGAAAAATCTTATTTCTTAAAACACACTACAGGTGAATTGCGGGAAGCTATTGATTCGATGAGTGAAGAGGAAGTTGCAAAGAGTGACCTACTAAAATCGATTAGTGGGACAAGAACGAAAATCTTGAATGAAACGTGCCAGGGTAATTCCTGTTCAATCACCTACATCGTTTCCTATAAGAGTTCCAAGCAGCCAAAGGTTAGCTTTTCAACAGAAACCAAAAAAATAGCACAGTTTGAAAAAATGGAAGATGGATGGAAGATCTCTAAAATCACCCACTTAAAGACTTTTCATGAAGCAAATGAGCCAATCAACGCTTTAGAGGAAAACTAAACTTTTCTGAGAAAATTCCCGATAAGTCCATCATGGATAAAGGAAAAGACTATATTTCTCAGATGGTTCAAGAGACCTTTGAAGGAATCTCTGACAATGTGCTTGAGTTTAGAGCTCCATCAAACCAAATGGAGCTAAATTTCAATACTTTAGAAGTAAAATTGTCAAAAGAGCGTGGGTGCTTGGCGATTCATTTTAAAGGTGAACTCCTTGAAATTCCAGTGACTTGGGGACCATTTAAAGCTTTTGACATTCACCGAGCGGAGGTTGATCTAAGAATCACCAGAGATGACCCATCAAAGCTTCTTTTTGTCCTATCCAACCTCTTTGATCAGGAAATCAACAATATCCACATTTTTGGGCCTCAAGATGACCTGAGGCTTGCTTATGAAGTTTCACCATCTGTAGCCGCCGCATAAGCTAGAAGCCTTTTATATCGCAAAAAAAAATGATAGATAGCGGTATGGAAAAAACAATCTTTAAAAAATACGGAAAGAAAAATTTAACCGGAAAGCCTAGGTATCTAAAAGCAAGAATACCTAAAGGTGATAATTATAGAGATGTTAAAAAGTCCCTACGTGAGCGCAACCTCTTTACTGTTTGCGAAGAGGCAATGTGTCCTAACCTGGGTGAGTGCTGGGATGCAAAAACCGCCACAATGATGGTACTCGGGGACACCTGCACAAGAGCTTGCAAGTTTTGCAATGTTAAAACTGGAAACCCTAAGGGTGTCGTTGACAAGGATGAACCTCGCAAGGCATCCGAGATGGTAAGCATGATGGGACTAAAGTATCTCGTGATTACAAGCGTTGACAGAGACGACCTAGATGACCTGGGAGCCGGACAGTTTGCAAAAATTGTCGAAAGAGTGAATACAGATCATCCTGAAGTGAAGGTTGAAGTTTTGATTCCAGACTTCAACGCAATCCCAGAGCATATGGATACACTGGCCAAGTCGAACCCATTTGTTATTGCACAAAACCTTGAAACGGTTAGGCGACTTACCCACCCTGTTAGAGATAGAAGGGCCGGGTATGACCAGACTCTTAAAGCATTGGCCTATTATAAGGAAGTACACCCTCACATTCATACCAAGAGCTCGCTAATGGTTGGACTTGGTGAAACGAAAGAAGAACTAGTTGAGGCCATGACCGATCTTAAAAAGGCAGGAGTTAATATAATAACTTTTGGACAATATTTGCGACCAACTCTCGCTCATCTTGAAGTTCAAAAATATTATGAGCTCGAAGAGTTTGATCATTTAAAAAAGATTGCATATGACATTGGCTTTGACTTTGTTGCCTCTGGCCCAATGGTAAGAAGCTCGTATAAAGCTGCTGATTATCTGGATTTTTTAAACCAAAAAGAGGGCAAGGAAAGAAATTGGAAAAAGTAGTTGGTGAGCCTTTCTTTGAACTTAATCCGCCAGAGGATGCCACAGTTGAAATCAATGGCAATACCTTATATGTCACAAAATGGAATTGGGAATATAAGGACTGTGAAAAATTTCAGCTCGATGCCAATGAATTTGTAAGAAAAAATAAACACCTTAAAATCTATATTTTTTGTAGTCATCCTCATGTTTTCACTTTAGGGCGTGGGAATGAGAGGGGTGATGACTCTTTGGTTGAATTTGACCCGGGTATTTCTGCAAGGCTAAAATATTCAGTTGAAAAGATTCATAGAGGTGGAGGTGTCACCTTTCATTATCCTGGGCAGTGGATCTTCTATCCCATTGTTGCAATAACTCCATCTTACAGTCTCGATGATCATATGTGTTGGATTCTTAAAAAAGTTGCAGCAGTGCTAAGAGAAGACTTTAAAATTGAAAACGTCATGACTGCTAAAAAACTTATGGGTGTTTGGAAAGACAGAAAGAAACTTGCTTCCATTGGTGTTGGGGTGAAAAGATTTGTTACTCTTCATGGGCTTGCACTTAATTTGAATAGAGATGAAGAGATGTTTGAAGAGTTAAAAAAGATAAATCCTTGTGGGATGGACTATCAAACATATATCTCGGTCGATCAGTTCTTGAGTGAAAAGGATCTTCTAGGAAGTTTTAATAAGCACTTTCTTAAAAAGCTAGATTAGGAGCTGGCCTATTGGCATTTCCCCAGGGTCTTTTTTAATCTTTTTAGCTCTCGCTCAAGATTTTCCTGAGCATCGGAGTTTACTTGATACTTTGCAATCTTTTCTCTGCCTTTATCATATAAGGTGAGTGTAAACAGACCAAAATTAGTCAAACCATCTTTGTATCTATGTTTGGCATCACCTGTTAGAATGCTGGTCTGTTTAGTTCCATCATACTCACGAAGAGTTACCTCCGCCTTACAAACACCTTTCATTTTCTGGTCCTGTTTAATGGCTTTGGCCTCGCAATCACGGATAGCGACTTCCTCATAGCACCTAATGTTAGAGTAATCTGCCGCATATCCAGTAAAGGATGTCGCCAATAGGGCATTCATAAGTAAAAAACTTTTCATATTCGTTCTCCAGTCTTTTAGCTTGTTCATAGTCATTTTGGCATAAAACTTCACTGTGTAAGAGTATTTAAAAATCTTTACATGGGGGTGTCAGGCTTCTAGACACTTTTAATGTAAGCGCCCCAAATGTTGTGCAGATTTTATGTTTTAAGATTGAGCTATTATTTGGCCGAGATATGGCAAGTTTTCGTGTCGATTGTG
>PBFR01000028.1 GCA_002718735.1 Halobacteriovoraceae bacterium
CTGAATCAGTTAATGGAATTCGTCCTCGACACCTTAGTTTAATTTCTTATCTTTGATGACCAGCGATTGGTCGAGTTACTAGTGTTATTCGATGCAATTAATTGTCCAAGTTGCGCTATCTGAGTTTCTTTCCGAGCATTGCTTAACCTTACTAACTGAAGCTCTACTTTTATTACATCTAATTCTAAAAGGATCAGCTGTTCCCGACCATACCGTTGAGTCATCAAATGCTCTATAACATACTTCAGCTTTTTCAACGCTTGTGCGACTATTTTTACATTGTTGAGCCCAAGCTCCTGAATACAACCTTTCACAAGTGTCTGCTAGTGATGCATTTGCAAAGGAATTAATGCTTAGGAAAAAGACTGCAAATAAAACAGGTGGTTTCATTTTTATCCTGTTCTTTTGAATAATGGTTTTTAAATTCAATATACTCATAGATTGCCATCAATAATGACTAATTTGGTGCTCGAGGAAAACTTTTCAATGGGTGTTAGCTTTCTAACACCATCCTAATTTTTCGGTACTTTAGCTCACTTTTAAAAAATCTATCGCAAGTATCGCGCGCAAAGTATCGCTGCGATAGTTTAATGCGATACTTTAATTTCTTCTTTATGCTTAAGCATTTGAAAAGATACTCAAATTTAACTGGCATTATCATTGCTTTATGTAGAACCGAAGACGAAAAAGCGTAAATTTTGTATTCCTCACAACTCCCTCACAAAGTCATCACGTGTGTTGTAGAAAAATGAAAGTGAAGTAGTTTAAGCCTCTAAGTATTAGAAAATTCTAGCCACAACGATGTTTTGAAAAATTGATAGTATAGGGATAGCTTCCTTATTTGCGGTCACAAATTGTGACCTCAATACTTCGAACTCACTAAAATTACACTCAAACATCAAGTCCTCAGGAAAACGTTTTAAGTTTCTTCTAACGGCGAAACTAAATTGAAAAGGAAGAATGGTGGTATTCGAACTGCTGTACTAAACAAGTCGTTAAGTGTTTAAAATCTGTGCTTAGGAGAGAAAGTTGAATGACCAGTTATTGACTACTTATTGACTACATGCTAAAAAGTAAATAGATGAACATAAAATACAGCTCACACTCCGTAGACAGAATGCTCCAGCGAAATATATCCACTAAAGAAGTTGAGATTATTATAAGTGAGCCAGATGGAAAGATTAAACAGTCCCAAGATAAATATATCTTTTACAAAAAACTAAAGGGACGTAAAGATAACTTAATTGCGGCAGTAACTGTAACCAGAAGCAAAAATGTTTTTGAAGTGATCACTGTCATGATTAATTTTGAGGTAAAATAATGAAAGTTTATCATGATTCTGAAATTGATTACCTATCTATCGATTTCTCTGACGAGGTTGAGGCGAAATCTGAATACCAAGATGGAATAATAGTTCGTTATAACAAGAAAGGCAATGTCATTGGTATCGACATTACTGACTCTATGAAGCTTTTTAGCAGTTCTGATTTAATGACCCTTAAAGAGGCCTGTGCTTTCTTGGGGATCTCCGAATCAACAATGAGAAGAAAAATTAGAGATGGAAAAGTGAACTTCACCAAAGAAGGGAAGGACTACAGATTTAAAAAATCTGATATCATTCAGCTTGCAGCTTAATCTCCCCCAAGCGGACGATTATCGAACGGTGGTGTTTAAAGGCACTCTCAAGGCTTTGTAATTACTTGATTAGAGGTTTAAGTATCTTTAGAAGCTCATCAACCTCAGTAACCATAGGCAGATGCCCCGAATCAACGTCATAGACTGTCTCAATTTTAGAATTGGCCAAGATTTTATCTTGTGTCGCACTCCCAATGATTTTATCCTTTAAAGTTCTTATATAAACTTTTTGAATGCGTTCATATTCAGAATAATCAAAGTTAACTTCATCATCTCCGATCTTGGACGGCTCATCAGTCGAGTTCATCCAAATGAATCTCTTCTCTTCAGGGCCTGCATCTTGAGCAAAAGCATCTAAGTACTTGTCAGCCGAGGTGATCACCATGCTCGCCTCACCTTCAACGTAAGTTATTCCTCTAAAGTAAAAGCTTTCATCTTCTTTAGATAGTTTTTGAAATGCAGTTTCACCTGGCATTGGAACAACCGCACTTATATAAATAATCTTTTTAATTTTCTTCTCAGGACAAAGTCCAATAGCATGATTAACGATTGCTCCCGCCTGGCTATGTGCAATCAGAGTGTCATTATAGGTCAATTTTTCACAGAGCGACTCAGTACTAGATTTTAGTGTGACTTCTTTATGAGGAAGTTCATCATTTCTCCCTGGTAGTTCGATCGCAGTGCTTGAAACATGCAATTTAGTTCTTAGAAGATGCCATGACCAAGCTTTCAGATTCGCTCCATGAACAAAAAGAACTCTCCCTGAAGGTTTTTTCCCCACACTAGCACAAGCATAACTTATCGAAACCACTGAAATCAAAATCAGAATCTTCTTCATATGTCCCCCCCTTATATTGATGCAAACTATAATTATTTCAGCAAAAAATTAAATTCATTATTTTTATGTTAGCATCAATTATTATGAGTTTATCAAATTTAGGTTTAGATGCTTTCTTACAGATTTATAGAGAAGGAACCGTACAAGGAGCGGCTAAATCCTTAGGCCTTACACCAACGGCAATAACCCAAAGAGTGCGCTCTCTTGAAAAGGATTTAAACACGACACTTTTTCTGAGGACAAAGAAGGGAATGCTTTTAACCGATGCTGGTAAGAAACTTCTTCAATTTGCCCAGGCTAAAGAGGTAATGGAATCTGATATTCTTTCAAAAATCTCTAGTGAAGCACGTGTAAGTCCTATCATTCTTCGCTTTAGCGCCTCAACCTACTACACCTACTCAAAATTATTACCAATTGCCGAAAAATTAAAAACTAAATACGAACATCTTTATTTTGATTTTGATGTGGATGACAATGACGACAAGATTGAAAAACTTAAGGAAGGAAAAACGGACTTTATAATCATTCCAAGAGAAGCTGTTCCACTTGAATTTGACTCAAAGCTTTTAAAAAAGAGAAAGTACGTTTTGGTTGGTGGCTCTCACTTTAAAAAGTCAAAAAAGGACCCAGTAATCATTGATTACGCAAAAAAAGATCCATTCACCGATATGTTTTTTAAGAAGCTCAAAATAAAATACAATCAATTAAAGAACAGACATTATGTTAACAACACTCTAATGATTCCCAAGCTCATTGAAGCCAACTTAGGCGTGGCAGTCCTAGACGAAGAACACTTTAAGCAAGCTAAGGCCCGCTACAAGATTTTTAATCTATACCCCAGCAAGTTCTATGAGATTGAATGGGCTATCGTATGGATGCCTAGGTTGGAGATGCCAGGATATATTAATGATTTGGTAAGTGAGTTTTAGATATAAGAAGGCCCAGCGGATTAAACTGGGCTTTAAAGCTTTCTAAAACATGGTGCCCCGACGTCTCCGGTTATCAAAAGATAATATATAGCAATAAAAACTTCATTCATCCACACAGGTAGAATCACCTTTTAGATTTTAGCCCGATTTTCCTTCTGTCACTATCAATAGGGGTTAATTTTTCTTCTAGATTATCCAGTCTTTCAAAAACTACTTTGAATAGTTGATTGGTCCCCTTCTCAATTGAGTTTATTCTCTTTAAGTTCTCATGCTCTAACATTAAAAAACTTCTGAGCTTCGTAAAAATCCTCATAATAGATATATTAACCAATGCAGCTTGATCACTTCTTAAAACACTTGAAAGCATAGCTACACCATTCTCTGTAAAAACAAGGGGTTGCTTCTGCTTTCCACCCCTTCCAACTTTTGAAGTACCAATTTGGCACTTCAAAGATTCATACTCTTCCTTAGTTAGCTGAAACATAAAATCTTCATGAAACCTAACTAAGTTCCTTCTAACTTGCCTATTTAAAGCCTTCTTCTCTACCCCATTCAGTTGGCTAAGTCACTATCAAGCATCACTTTCTGTCCGCGAATTACATAAATCATGTTTTGAATTTGGTCTAATTGAATCTCCATACTTTCCTCCAAGAAAATGTGGAAACTTAGCAAGCTATATGCCTGGAGGTAATTAAATTGATTATTGAAGATGAAGTTTTATCTTTTTTGAAAGGCCTAAAATATAAAAGCCCAGTGGGTGAATTGGGCTTTTAAGTTTTCTAAATCGTAGTGTCCCCAAGCAGAGGATTATCGCACCGCAATTTTTGAGAGCTTTAATTGTAACGGTTAATTGTGGCACTTTTCTTGCTTCTTAGTTGACTAGCAAAGTTCAATTCACAGTTAAATACCTAAAAAAACTTAATTGTAGATGTAAATGTTTTATACGGTATTCAATAAAAAGGCACGAGCATGAGAATTCGAGAGCTTAACGAAAAACTTTATTCCCTACTACTCATTGGCTCATTCTTCAGCCTCATACTCCAAAGTGCCCAGGCAGACCCAAGTTTTCACAGCTTTGAGCATAACAACTCAAAAGCCGTTTTGGTTGATTTTAAAAAAGCTCTATATGAAGTTGTCATCGATTTTAATAAAAAAACATCTTTCGTTAATTCCAGTATAAAGTTTGAGCAAAAGGAGAAAGGCCATCCTATTTTTGACCTAAGTAACCATGTTTTTGAGGCAAGACTTGAGGGGCAGGAAGTTAAAACTCCAGAGATAAGCTCACCGGATGGTGCGACCAAATTCAGAATAATTAATAAGGTTACTTCACCGGGAGAGCACGTTTTAAATGTTAAAAATGACATAGATGAATTTACTCAAAGAATCGACTTTTCAGGAGGAGAAGCCAATCTTGCGATGTGGTTGTCGGACCTTTCTGACAGAGAATTCCTTGAAATATTTGTTCCTTCAAATTTTGAATTCGATCAATATAAAATGACTTTTAAGTTCACTATTATTGGCACAAATATAGAACATGAGGTGTATTCAAACGGAAAAGTCACAAAATCGAAAAATTCGTTTATTATTGAATTTCCCGATTACTTTAACTCAAGCTCCCCATATATTCATTTGACTCCCTCAGATATCTATCTTGAAGAAAAAACTACGTTTGAGTCAACATGTGGACGCAAGGTAGGTGTGACGATTTATTCTCCAACCTTAGAGGTTATCGAGGAAACAAAGAACTCCATCCAAAGTATTATTTCTGAGTTGGAAGAGAAAATCGCACCATGGCCTCATGAATCTCTTCTTATCAATGTTTATGAAGGTGGAGGCGGAATGGAGTATGCAGGGGCTACAGAAACCGGAATTGAAGCTCTTAAGCATGAGATTATTCACAGCTACTTTGCCCGCGGAGTAATGCCCGCTGACGGTAAATCAAGCTGGATAGATGAAGCAATCACAGAGTGGATGGAGAATGGATATAAACAATTTAAATCACCTTGCTCTCAAAGTGCTGAATGTTCTTTAGAGATCAACTCCCTTGATAACTTCACGAGACATACAACTCTTTTTTACCATGAAGGAGAGCAATTCATTGGCTACCTTGACTTGAAGTTTGCCGATAAAGGCGGAATGATTCCATTCTTATCCCACTTCTTTAAAAAGTATAAATTCAAAACGGTTACCACTGAAGTGTTTAAGTTAGAACTTGAAAGTTACTTCGATGAGGACTTAGAGCCTATCTTTAGGAATTATGTTTATTAGATGAATATTCATTGGTTAAATCTTGCGGATTAATGAAAAAGCCCAGTGGGTTAAACTGGGCTTTTAAGTTTCTAAATCTGGTGCCCCGAAGTCTCCGGCTATCGAACTGCGGTATTAAATATATCTCTAACTAACTAATTTTTTCTTAATGGCATTAAATATTTGATCACTTACAATCTTAAGCCTAGCTGTACCAGCAATAGAAACTGGCGAAACAAGACTAACAGGTAGGCCTTGATTAGACCAACCATTTAAAACTCTTTTCAGCCGACCTTTTTGTATTTCAGGAGTACAAATAAAAGAAGGTGCCAAAACGACTCCTGCTCCGGAAATGGCGGCTTGAATTAACGATGACATCTGATTGCTTTCAATTCGGGCTTTAATTAAGACTGAACTTTTTTTACCATCTTTAACCAGCTCCCAGTTTTTCGTCATACTAAGTCCACTTATACTCAAGCAATTATGTTCCTTAAGATCGCTTACAGATTTTATTTTCGAGTGGGAATTTAAGTACTCTTCAGAGGCAACTAAAATAAGCTCTAATCTTCCAATTCTTTTAACCTTCAACTGACTCTCTTTAAGTTTTCCAATTCTAATTGCTAGGTCAAAACCATCCTTAACTAAATCGATTACTTTATTACTATATTGAAGATCAAAGTTTAAATCGAGATAATCCTTACAGATCTTTCCAATTTCAGGAGCAATTAAATAAGTCCCCAAATCTTCCGGTGCCGTTATCTTTATTAAGCCTGAAGTCATCGAGTCTAATCCATGCAAGGATTTCTGAGCATCTTCTAAAACTTGAATTGGTCCCAAACAAGTTTCATAAAATAAACGACCTGCAGTTGTTAAGGTCTGACTTCGAGTTGTTCTAAGCAGAAGTTTTGTTCCAGTAATCTTCTCCAATCTGGTTACAGCTTTACTGACTGTTGACTTGGGAGTTCTTAAAACTTCAGCAGCCCGAGTAAAACTCCCCTGCTGAACAACCTTGACAAATATGCGGGTTAATTCAATTTCGATTGTTTCCATAAAGAAACATTATAATTCAATTATAGCATATTATCAACAATCTCATTTGGTGCGATAATCACTGTAGAACAAAAACAAGGAGAATTTCATGCCAAAAGAAGACATTTTAATTATAGGTTCATCAGGAACAGTTGGGAGCACACTCGCAAGACTTTTAAAAGAACAAGGTCATATTGTAAAACTGGCCACAAGTAGAGAACCTAACTCACCAGAACAAGTACAAATTGATGTAAGTACGGGCGAAGGGATTAAAGATGCAATGTCTGGAGTTGATAAGGCCTTCTTATTATCCCCTCCAGGATTTGCTGACCAATATGCTGTTCTCTCACCTCTTATTCAAGAGGCCAAAAGACAAGGTCTCAAAAAAGTTGTCCTCATGACTGCCATGGGAGCCAACGCTGATGAAAGCGCACCGCTTAGAAGAGCAGAAGTTGAACTTATTAATTCGGGTCTAAAATACAATATTGTAAGACCTAATTGGTTTCTGCAAAACTTCAATACACTTTGGATTCAAGGAATTAATGAACACAGAAAAATATTTCTACCAGCAGGAAATGCAAAAGTAAGTTTTATTGACGCAAGAGATATTTCAGCGGTAATTGCGAAACTTATAACTTCAGAAGACTACAATAATCAAGAATTTGATATAACAGGTCCTGAAGCAATTGATCATAATGATGTCGCCAAGGAGATATCAAATGTTATTGGATCAAAAGTACAATACCAAGAAATTAGTCCTGATGAATTAAAGTCAGGTTTACTTGGAGCGGGCCTTCCAGCAGATTATACAGACTTCTTATTATTAATTATGGGTTTTTTAAAAGAAGGTTATAATGGTGGTCTAACTGATAACGTTGAAAAAATTCTCGGAAGAAAACCACATAGTGTAAAAGACTATACTCGAGATTTTAAAAATTCATGGATAGTGAATGGATAGAAGAAAATTTATAAAACTTGTAGGCTCATCAACTCTATTGATGAGTCTAGGAGTTCGAGCAAAGGATAAGAAAATGAAAATGCCTACTTTATTTTTAGGTCATGGTTCACCAATGAATGCACTTGCAGATAATGATTTTACAAAATCATTACAAGCAATAAGCAATAAAGTTGGATCACCTAAAGCGATTCTTATCATATCTGCTCACTGGGAGACAAACGGTACATGGGTGACCTCCATGGAAAATCCAAAAACTATTCACGATTTTTACGGCTTCCCTAAACCTCTCTTTGATATTCAATATCCTGCTAAAGGTGATGTGGAATTAGCCAAGAATGTACATTCACATATTGTTAACCCCAAAATACATTTGGACGAGAAATGGGGATTGGATCATGGAACTTGGTCAGTGCTCAAGCATATGTATCCGAAAGCAAATATACCTATTGTCCAATTGAGTATTGATCGCAACCAACCTTTTAATTACCACTTTGAGCTTGGAACACAACTTAGATTTCTACGTAAACAAGGAGTCTTGATTGTTGGCAGTGGAAATATCACACACAATCTCAGAAGAATTTCTTGGGAGGAGAATGCTCCTATCACAGGTTGGGCTAAAGAATTTGATGAATGGGTAAAGAGAAAATCGGTTGAACGCGATTTTAAGTCATTAGTAAATGATCCACTTAAATCAGAGGCCGGTAAGCTTAGTATTCCTACTCCCGAACATTATCTACCTCTTCTCTATATTTTAGGAGCAAGTGACGTAAAAGATGAACTCACTTTTGATATTGAAGAATTTCAAAATGCATCACTTTCGATGAGAAGCTTTCGCTTCAGCTAATTTTAAGTTGAAAGATTTGCTCTTACTTTCTATAAAAAAAGCCCACTGGGTCAAAGCGGGCTTTTTAGTTCGAGTTTAAAAGATGGTGCAACCTAGTCGAGGAATATCGTACCGAGGTACTCAAATTAACCACTAGTACTCACTTACACACAATTTGCTTTTCAACTCTATAGTTTATATATTCAACATCCTCTATGAAAACTTTTTGCTCTGCCACAACTGAAAAGCCAAGTTTCACAAAAAATGGTTTTGCTGTAATGCTCGCATTTGAATATAACATCTTAATGTTTTTGTTTATTGCAGTAGTCTCCAAAACCTTAAAGAGCTTAGAGCCTACTCCCTTGCCAACACTATCAGCTTCGACATAGAACCTATCTATATAACCGTCATTTCCAAGTTCACAAAAACCTAGAAGCTTTTCCTTATCTTCGGCAACAAATACTTCTTTATCCTCAAAAGAGCTATCCCAGCTTGATCTTAAGCGATCTCGATTGCCCCACATTTTTACTTGGCTTTCGGAATAATCTTTCAAATTCACAGTATTAATTGTTTCACAATAAAGATCTAACAATTTGCTTTTATCAATCTCTTGTAAATTTCTAATATTCATCTTATTTAACCTTTAATTGATTTTAGAATAGCTTTTTCTATCTCAGTAAATTCCTCAAAGATACCTTCAATATAATCGAACATTTCTTTTGTAACCTGCATCGCGTATGTGTCTCCCTTTTTACTGTTTCTCTCTTGTACCCTTCTCCATCTTTCCTTTGGGTCTACATCGATATGATGTATTTCAACCTCTACATCATGTTTCCTCGCTAGATCAATATAGAGCTTTCTATGATTGGCAGATGTAAATCCAAGATCAAGAAGTACATCGGCATCTACATCAAGAAGTTCAATCAATTCACTTTTAATCATCCCCTCACATCGTTGAATACGATCAGTGTACCACTTTTGATTTTTAACAAACCAGTTCATGTCAGGCTCTTTTGGCATATCTTCCCAATAGAGAGCCCTCATCCAATTGTCTATTGAGAAAACCTCAGCTTTGTGCTCCTCAAGATATGTATTACAGTAGGTTGTTTTACCGGATCCTGTGAGTCCTGTTACTATAACTAACATTCACCCTCCTCTGATTTTTTGGACTTTAACCTGTATCTTAATTCAATAATTCCAGAAGAGAATGCTGACTTCTCTAAAAAATCAAGTCTTTCATTCAAGTCATTTGTTTCTAAAAACTTTACCCCATTTCCTATCAAAACTGGATTAACTTTTAGCCAGATTTCTGTCCTTCCTGAGACAAGGTTTACACTTTATTCTTAAGACATCGTTTACACTCCGTTCTTAATATACAAACCAAATGGATCCTCAATAGGCTCCACTCTCTTACCTTTATCGTCAAAATACCCCAAATCATAATCTAAAAAAGACACTACCCAAATTCCATCTTCCATCTCTTTTATTCCAACTTCAACGCCTGCAAATTCTTTACTTAGGCTCACCTTTAACCCACGGTCACAAATCCTTCCGCACTGACTTACTGTGATTGTTTTGTCATGGAACGGATAAAACAGAGGTTCAGGTTTTTCAAACTTCCTTGTCGATGGAACATATATCTCAGATGGATATTTATTATCAATTCCTTGGTGAGGTCTTTCTTTATTAAAAACCTCCTGAAACTTATCAAAGGTTTCCTGCTGGGCAATCAAGTTGGCCCTCGGAGGACGTGTTGCTTCCTGCTTTAGTGTTAAGTGCATTCTTTCATGTCTTCCATTCTGCTGAGGACAACCTGGCTTAATCCTTTCAATTTGAATCCCAAGTCGCATCCACCAAACAGATAATTTTGTTAAATTATAAAACGAATTTCCACTCGCAAATGGAACGCCGTTATCTGTTCGAATTGCGTCTGGTAATCCAAACTCTTGAAAAGCTCTTGTGAATGTTTCGAAGGCAAAGACTTCATTCGTTCCAGTTTGTCCCTCACATGCAATTAAATATCTAGAGGCCTGGTCTGTAATAGTAAGGGGGTAGCAATAACTCTTGTTACCCATCATGAATTCACCTTTATAGTCAGCACACCAAAGCTCATTTGGCTTTTTAACGTCGGATAGATTGGTGCCCTTAGACTTATATCTCTTCCGACCCTTTCGATGCTTAACAAGCCCATTACGGTCTAGAACAGCATGGATTGTACTTGTTGCAGGGACTTTTACTTGCATATTCTCGCTTCAAGCTTAGTATCAATGCTTCGACTTCTATGGGAAGTGAATTAGCATAACGGTGAGGTGTTCTTTTTTGTTCAACAAGGGCCATCTCGCCAAGCTTTTTGTAACGATTCCAAATCTTTTAACCTGTTGGTCGAGTGATTCCGAACTCGCGACATAAAGGTGCCATTTTTTCACCTTCAATTAGCCTTGCGATAAACTGTAATTTTTGATCCATAACTCTACACTCCGTCCATGGCATAGCGATAACCTCCTGTTATAAGGAGATTATAACCGACCATTTCATTTAAAAGTGTAAACTATGTCTCCGGTATAAAGTGTAATAAAGGATGTGTCCGGAATGGACCTTCGAGTGCAGACTTTAGGACATAAAAAAACCCTTGTAAAAACAAGGGTTTTTAAGTGGTGCCCCGACGCGGACTCGAACCACGGACACAAGGATTTTCAGTCCTTTGCTCTACCAACTGAGCTATCAGGGCGTTGTGATTTAGAGTCATTACTTTATTTATTTGGTAAGAAGGTGTCAATCATAATTTCTTAATTTTGATATAATGTTGCAATGCTAAATACTAGAAAAAGCGAAAACTTAGCGCTAGCTTATGTTCATGAGTGTAAAAATAAAATTTAAAACTATAAATAGTCCTGATTTTGAATTCAATAGTGCCGTTTTTCTTCCAGATGTTGAAAATAGAATCGGACACTGCGCAATATTCACTCATGGTTACACGGCTAGTAAAAGTGACACTATAACTTGGGCACAGAGGTTAAGTGAATCCGGAATTCCATCGGTGATATTTGATCTACCTGGCCACTACCTGGGTAGCATTAATGAAGTTAGCTCTTTTGAATTATTCAAGTCTAAGGCACACCATTGCTTTTCCTACGCTTGGAGCTACTTACAGTCTGAACTAAGTGAAGGCTATATTCCTGAGACCTTTATCTTGGGCGGTCACAGCCTGGGTGCTCTAATGAGCGTAAAGGCCTTGGAGCTTGAAACCTTTAAGTCCAATAACTCTATGGCCATTGGCGTGGGACTTGGAATTGGACAGCATAAAAACACACACATTTTTGAATCTTCTTTCTACCAAAAGACTTTAAACATAAGGCGCCAGCTTGTTTGTCCGGAGCTTGATAGTGACAAAGTCTTCCCTTGGATCAAAGAAGAAAAAGAAAACATAGAGACATCTAATTCTAGAGTCCACCTAATTACTGGTGCTGATGACGTAGTCGTTGGTGCTGGAGGCATGGAAGCATTTGCTAAAAAGTTGTTGGATAATGACAACCATGTAACAACACATGAACCAAAGAAGCTTGCCCATCATGAACCAAGCATGGCCTCAACGCATATTTACCATTTCTTGAAGAAGGAATTAGCTCTTTAATTTGTTGAGGTTCTTGATCATGCCCACTCTTCCTGTTCTCTCAAGAGGAGTGCCTTTAAATTTTTTTCGATACTGTCTATTAGACATGTCTTCAAGATCACTCAATATTAGCTCAGGATTTCTTTCAAAAAATTTCACCCAATCAACTTCCTCTCCGGCCTCCACTCGCTTTAGAGGCTTATTGTTCCATGGGCACACCTCTTGACAGATATCGCAGCCGAAGACCTCATTTGATTTAGAAGGGTATCCCTTAGGTGCTTCAGCTTCCTTAAACATCTCTATGGTGTAAGTACTTATACATTTTGATGCATCAACAACTTTGTTTGCGACAATAGCATCTGTAGGACAATGATCAATACAAGCAGTGCAATTGCCACAATGATCAGGCTCTACTGAGAGCTTTGTGGGAAGTGGAAGTTTTTGATTTAAAAGAAGTGTTCCAATTATAAAATAACTTCCATGCTTTTTACTTATAAGCATGCTGTTTTTCCCAAACCAACCAAGTCCTGCCCTGTAGGCAAGATCTCTTTCTAATACAGGCTGAGCATCTATTGAATAAAAGGTTTTCAAACCGGAGATCTCCTCAGATAGCTTTAGGGAGATTATATCTAACTTCTCTCTAATCCAGTGGTGATAGTCCATTCCATCAAAGCCAGTTACATAGGAGGCAATTTTTATGGGAGGATCAATTTTTTGAAGCCTTTTTTTTTCTGATGCGTATTCAAATAAAAAAACCAAGGCGGAGCTAAACTCAGGAAAAACCTCTTTTAAATCCTTCCTAAGATCTTTTCTATGATCTGTTAGGTACTGCAGCCCCCCGGCGAGCCCACTCTTTGTCCAAGTTTCGTAGTGCCCATAAGTTATTGGAGCTGAGGCCTCTGTATAGCCCCAGTCCACAACTTGAATTTTCTTTAAGAAATCACCTGAAAGGTTTAATAGGCTCATAAATCAGTGTCTATGATCTCTATTGCACCTGTTGGACACTTGGCGACACACTCCATATCCTTGGTGCACTTGTGTGCGGTCTCGACATTGATTGTTGTTTCATTTTGCTTGCCTTCTATTTTCCAAATATGGTGAGGGCAAACCTGGACACAGTTCTGGCAGGAAGCACATAGGGATGTATCTAGTAGAATTCTCCCCCCAGGAATCTCTTGCTGAAGGGTTTCAGACTTTCCCTCAATACTCTCCTCGTGAGAAACTTTAGGGACGTCTTTTATAATCTCAAGCCTTACACTATTAGAGCTGCCTTGTTTAAAGAACTTGCCATCACCATGGGTGATAACAACCTTATCACCAGTGTTAACAAGGCTTCTCTCCTTCAGGGTGTCAATCATCTGCTCTTGAAGAGTCGCAAGATCTTCTTCCTTTTCTTCAAAATAAAATGGGCTTATTCCCCAATAAAGAGTCATCTTTCGCATGACCTGTTTCGAGTTCGTACACCCAAGAACTCTAACTTTAGGTCTAAACCTACTCATCTTTAAACATGAGTTTCCACTCTGAGTAACACTTACGACCCATTTCGCATTCGTTTTCTCAGCAATGATTGAGGCTGCAACTTGAATGGATGCTGAAACGGACTGAAGATCCATGTGCCTTAGAAGAGGACGTTCTTTTGGAAGTTTTTCGGCCTCCTCAACAATATTATCCATCATCTTCACAGCTTCTACAGGGTATTGCCCCGCTGCAGATTCTCCACTAAGCATAACTGCATCTGTACCATCCCAAATAGCGTTGGCGACATCATTTGCCTCAGCTCTCGTTGGCCTTGAATTGGTAGTCATACTCTCCAACATCTGTGTCGCAGTGATGACAGGAACACCTGATTCATTACATAGGCCAATTAACCTTTTTTGAATTGTTGGTACATGGTGGTTTCCAACCTCAACCCCCATATCTCCCCTGGCGATCATAACCATATCGGTTACTTTCATTATCTCTCTTATGTTTTCGACAGCTTCAGGCTTCTCTATCTTGGAAATAATTGGAGTATGCTTTTTAAGCTTGTGAAGCAAGTACTTAACCTCTTGCACCTCTTGTGCTCTTCTTACAAAGCTCAAAGCGAAGAAGTCAACATCTTGCCTTAGGCCAAACATAAGGTCCTGTCGATCCTTTTCAGTAAAAGCAGGAGCTGAAACGTTAACATTAGGAAGGTTAATACCTTTGTTGGATTTAAGAGTTCCGCCAATTATAATTTTTATCTTTAAGACATCCCTGTCTTTCTCAATGGCATGTGCTTCCATAAGTCCATCATCAAATAAGATATGTGCTCCCTCATGGGCGTCTTTCACTAAGTCTTTATAAACAGTGGGAATAAATCGTTCTCTATATTCAGGATAGTCTTCAATGATGTCGCTTTGACCTATGACCCACTCTTCACCTTCTTTTAGCTCCAAAGGTTCGGCCAGTTTATCAACTCTAATCTTTGGGCCTTGAAGGTCACAGAGAACTCCTACTTCCCAGCCTACGTTCTCACTTGCTTTTCGAATGTTTGCTATTGTTTGAGCATGTCCTTCATGGGTGCCGTGGCTCATATTTATTCGAGCGACATTCATTCCAGCTTTGATTAGCTTTTCAAGCATCTCAACAGTATTGGAGCTTGGGCCTATAGTTGCTATAATTTTTGCACGTCGAGTCATACTCTTCCCTTATGTGTTAAGTTCAGCCATAATTTACCACATAATGGAACAACAAGTTAAGAGTTAAGCTCTTTGCAATTGATTGAACTGCTCAAGCTCGCGCTGCTTATTTTTAAATGCATTTTGAAGCTGGTTAATTCTTGATTCGTATTGTGTGATTAATCTATCACGTTCAGTTTCTGTAGACATTTTTAATCGCGCCAACTCTCTTTCGAAGAACTTGTTGTTATGGTCAATGATGTCTTGATATTTGGTTCTTTCAGCTTTTAGCTCATTCTCGTACTTAAAGGTCAGCTCTTTAACTTTTGCATCGCTATTAAGTCTTGTTTGACTTAGTTTCCTGTCAAAGTCATTTCTAAGTTTTTCAAGACGTGCGTTTAGCTTATTTTCATTTGCTTCAGCAACGCTTCTAATATTTTGTTTTTCCAATGTTGCTTCTTTTTGAAGCTCATTCCTCTGTCTTTCAATTTCATGAGCACTATTAGCCTTTACCTGCTTAATCTTATTGTGCATATTAAGCTTAAGCTCTTCATTCTTGGCCATTAGGTTTTCAATTTTCTCTTCATACTTATCAGTGAGTTTTTCAATTTTTTCGTTTTGTGCTGCTCTTAAAAACTTTTCCTGGAAAGCGTTTTGCTCGTGAAGCCTTTCGGTCAACTCTCTCTTCTCTTCATTCATTTCCTCTCTAACGGCCTTAATTGAAAGCTCACCTCTTTCAACGGCATCATTGAGACTTTTATTAAAGTTTTCCTTCATAGCATCAATTTTTCTTCTAGAGTCTTTTCTCTCAGACTTTAAAGTCTGGTTCTCAGATTCACTTTGGAATCTCAACGCCAACTCATGTTCTTTATTGGCATTCTGGAGTTTTTGTTTGTCGGCCAATCTTTCTTTGATATTTAAGGCCGTAAGGTTTCTTTTGTCCTGAATCCTTTTGTCGGCTGCCTCAATTCTCATCTCCCTGTAAGTGTCTTGAAAACCCTCTCTGGCCTTACTCATCTCTTTCTCAAAGGTTCTGGCCATTCTATTTCTTTGGTCGATATGGTCCTTCGACTTTAATCTTTTTTGGTTTTCAAGCTCTGCCCTCTGATCCTCGCGAAGTTTGCCTTGGAGTGACCCGGCCCCAATGCCAGCTGCTTTATGTTTCATTTCAAGTTTTTCAGTATCACGATGGTGCTGTTTCTCCATCTTCATCATTTCATTTCGAAGGCTCGCGTTCTGGCTTTTAATTTCGGCCTTTTGAGCTTCATTTACTCGATCCATAGAGGACTTGCTTTGGTCACTAATCGTTTTAATTTTCAAAGCTGCGTCTTGATTAACTTTGTCCATATTTTGACGAGTTTTCTCGTGTAGACGCTCACTTTCCTCTTCTCTAGATTGACGGATTTTAGCAACGTCTCTGGTGACACGATCCTTTAACTCATTTCTTTTACCCACTTCGTCTCTATAGACTTTATTTAAGTCTCTCTCATGAGTGCGAATCAACTGTCTTTTTTCGGCATCAAGCTTCTCTTGAATATCTTTGGCATTGCCGAGTGCACTATCTTTGTATTCTTGAACTTTCTTTTATGAATCACTAAGTACTGACTTTACTCTGGCGTCTGCAGTTTCTTTCACCTGGGCCCTAATCTGCTTATCCATTCTTTTGGTGTCGCTCAGGTTGTGATCATAGGATCTTTTAATATCGTCTATTTTCTGTTCCCAGTTTTTAACTTTTTCGCGTGTTTGAGCTGAGTTTTTGACTTGCTCTTTATGGAGAGATTCCTCATATGCTTTATTTTTCTCCTTCAATGCTTCCTTTTGAGAAGTCTGAAGGTTTTCATAGCGATCTTCATACGCCTTTTCTAATTTTAGCTTATTGTCTGAAAAGTTCTTGGAATTCTCTTTTAATTGGCTTTCTTTGGCAGCTTGAATATCTTCCAGAGCTGTCTCATGGGAGCGATTGGCACTCTCTAAGTCTCTTTGAAAGAGCTCTCTCTGTCTGCTAAGTCTCTGGGTGTAATCTACGCCGTTCATTCTAAACCTCACATGGGCATCCTGCCCAGTAAGATTATATCATTTTTGTTGGAGGAGTGGGTTTGGGTAAATTTTTCTGACTAATTAAAGTAGCCGGAAAAACTTACCCAATTATTAAGAATTATTTATTTGCCAGTTCTTCGTCGATAAGTTCTTTGAAGGCCTCAAATGGTTGAGCACCCTGAATAAGCTTTCCGTTTACAAAGAAAGTTGGTGTAGACTTCACCCCAAGGTCCTTGCCCTGTTGGATGTCTTTTTCAATCATGCTCATATACTTTCCGCCATCTAAACATGTGTTGAATTTATCCATATCAACACCTACAGACTTTGCAGTTGCTTGAAGCCCTTCTTTACCTAGCTTGCTCTGGTCAGCAAAAAGCTTGTCATGCATTGTCCAGAAGTTGGCTGGCTTTTGCTCCCATGCACAGAGTGCTGCATTTGCGGCCATTTTTGCTTGAGAGTGAAATGGAAGAGGATACTGCTTGAATACTACTCTTACTTTGTTTCCATACTCTTTCTTCACTTGGTTTACTGTTTCTGCGGCCTTCGAGCAATATGGACATTGGAAATCACTAAATTCAACAATAGTTACCGGTGCATTTTCAGCTCCTGTCACAGGGGCCTTACCAATTTCAACATCAAACGATGGTCTTCTTGGCTTCTCAAGATAAACGTCTATTCCTGTTCCTTTAGTCTTTTTACCCAACCAAGTCTCAACAGCATCCTTCTTTTTTTCGGCCAATAAGTAACCGCGGATTCTTTCTTTAATTTGCGCGTTAACTTGCTCTTTAGGAATGTTTTTCTCTTTTACGAAGTTGTTAATATCTGTCTCGGAGACCTTAACATTCTTTGCTATATGCTTATCCATATACTCTTCATTGCTAAGTCCCTTTTTTGCAGGATCTTGTGCCATAAGCTTTTCTATAATTAAAGACTTAAGTTTGTTCATTTTTGTTTCAAAAATCTTGTTCTCTAAATCATAAAGCTCTGATTCAATACCTTTAGTAAGCTCTTCATTGGTGATTTCAAGCTTGCCAACTTTAGCAGCAACACCTTCCTGAGGTGCTTTCATAAAGTTGTAATTTGGTTGTGATGTTCCGTTGTCACAAGAAAATAGAAAGGCCACACCTAGAACAGCGGCCAAGATCGGTTTTAACATTGCTCTCTCCTTTTAAATTAAATACTTAAGAAAGGATACATTAAGAGGAGATTCTGAGCAAAATTAAATGGGACTAAGACATTCTTACCTGAGAAATAAACTCTTGATACGTTGCATTCTCATTCAATAACTCAGAGTGAGTTCCGACACCGTCCAATTTACCATCCTTCATAACAAGAATTTGTCCAGCATTCACGATTGTCTCTACTCTATGCGCAACAATTACGGTCAATGAGTTCTTCTGGATAAGTAATACAAGTTTTCTTAGGGCCTCTTCCAGTTCAGAGTCAAGGCCTGAAGAGATTTCATCAAAAAGAACAATAGGTTTTTTTAGATAACATGAGCGTAGTGCAGAAATTAGTTGTTTTTGTCCCATTGAAAGATCATTAGGTCGAACAATTTCTTCTGGATCTACACCCCATTTTTCAAGGTAAGGAATTCTTGAAACAACATCATTCCAAAATTTTTCAAACTCTTCTTCAGAACCTATACCGAAGGTAATATTAAATTTTAAGGTCTCGCTAAAAACATGTGAGTCCTGACTTACAATACTCACCTGTCTTTTATAAGTGGACATGCCTTCAACATTGTCACCTCGAAACTCAATATTTGAATGCTTTGACCTCTCAATCTTAATCAATGAGTTTGAGGCCAAAATATCTGTAGATAGAATTTTTAAAAATGTTGATTTACCGGAGCCTGACATTCCTACGATGCCAACCAGTTCTCCACTTTTTGCGGTAAGCTTTACATCTTTGAGTTCAAAGGCTGAAGTTTCTTCTCCCTTTGATGGATAAGTAAAGCTCTCCACATTAATAGAGAGGGCTTTAAAGTCTTTAATTGTTTCTAGATCATCTCCATCTTCAGAGTGTGGAAGAGTATCCAAATCCTCATTGAATTCAAGGATTCTATCCATCCCAGTCTTGGCCCTCTGAATGCCTGAGATCTTTGAGGCTATTTCTTTAATTGGAGTAATTGATCTTTGGATCAAATCGATAATTGCAGCAATAATCGCCATCTCTACAATATTTGAATAAGGAAAGACGATTACTAACAGTGCAAGAAGGATAGGAAATAAACTCTCGGCAATGGCGAAGTAACTAGCATCCCATATATTTGCCGTAAGTTGTTTTTTTAAGAAGTCTTCAAATGCAGCCTTTGACTTGGTGGATGCAAAGCTTTCATTAGGTGTGTGAAATGTATGTCTAAGTCCAGCAGAAAGATTTGCAACAGAGCGATTAAGATGTCCTGTTGACTTTCGGACGGCCATATAAACTTTTCCCATTTGTTTACTACCTATGATTAAGGCCAAACAAACTAATACTTCAGCGATGATCAAGGCTACACCGGAAACAGTATTCAACCTGACAAAGCTTATTAAACTAGAGATTATAAAGGCAAAATCAATAAAAATTTTAAACGAGCCAGAGCTAACCATTTCAATTACGGCCTCAGTGTCATTTAAAATTCTCGCGATAACCTCTCCCATGGGATAGTTGTGCGATCCAAACTTTCCCTTCCCTATTGAGTCGTAGGTTAGAATCCATTTCTTATAACTTTTAGAGCGTATGTGTTGCAAAAGCTTTTGAACATAGCGGGATATACCCAATTGATATACGACAGAGGCCAAGTACTCACCTATGTACAATCCGCCAAGTGCATATAGGATTGGCATAATGCTATCACCATCATCAAAACCGTCATAAAGCTCAGAAACTATAATAGGAGTGTAATAGCCAAGCACACTGGCAGAAACCAACGCCAAGATGATAAAGAAGATAAGCAACTTACTATTGGGAATGTAGATGTAATCAAACCATTTGTTTTTTAAAATATTCACTGGTCAAACTTTCCTTTTCCAACAGATCTGATCTCGGACCTACTTCCTTAATCCCTTCATTCTGCTCAATAAATACAATCCAATCACTGGCCCTAACGGTGCTAAAGCGGTGGGAAGTTAAAATAAAGGTTTTCTTTTTAAGTCTTTGGTCTTTCTTCAGAACATTAATTATTTGCTGCTCAAGTATTAGATCCACAGAAGAGAATGGGTCGTCCCAAATAATATAATCAACATCAGCAACTAAGCTCCTAATCAATGCAATTCTTTTTGCCTGGCCGCCAGATACCTTCTTCCCGTTCTCTCCAACTTCTAAGGCAAGAACCTCATTAATAGTTGGAGCTAACAGATCCAGACCGAACTCAGCAATACATTTTTTGGCAAGGTCGAGCTTCTCCCCTTCTGGTTTTTCTCCCAGAAATATGTTCTCAGCAATAGTATCGTTATAAAGATAAGGTTCTTGTTTAATATAAGAATAAGAAGCATTATTGTATCGCAACAGCTCTGCAACTTTGTCTATCAAGTAAGACTTCCCAGAGCCAGTATCTCCAATAATTACGTTCCAAGATTTAAGCTTTATGGCCAGGTCTACAGTGTTGTTCCAAAATGGAAGCTGTAATTTGTCGAAGTTTTCGTACTTCTGATACCAATCTTCAATTACATTGGTTTCAAGACTTGCGATCAGCTTCTTTATTCTTCCCCAGGCCGCATAGCCCTGGCTTGTAACAATCCCAATCCAAGATAAAAACATTAAAGGTTCAAGAATAAGATATAGAAAACCTGAGAAGAAAATTAGATCTGTTCCGCTAAGGCCCTCCCTTTTAACTATTAAGGCTGCCCAAATTAAAGATGCGCCAACACCTAACTTAACTAGAGGAAAGGAGAAAACTCTTCCAAGACTGGATATAAAAAAGTATCGCAACTCCACACCAGAGTACTTCCTAAACAGTTCATAAAAAGAATCCTCAGAATGAAAGTTTTTAATTGTTTTCTTAGCAGAATAACTTTCTATTACAAAGTTCTGGACATCAGCGTAAGCATCCATATTTTTTCTGGCAAATGGTTGAAACACTACAACAAGAATGCTGAACAAAACGACACATGCAACCAGTGGTGTAAAGGCCAAAAGAAACTCTTCATTAAATTCTTTAATTTTTGGCACAAAAATTATGGCGGCTATAATAATGTTTCCAACCTGAAGAAGAGCAAAGCCTATAAATCCTCGAAGGCGATTAAAGTCATTTACTATTGTTTGAAAAAGATCCCCGTCACTGAAGTTGGAGTAAGTCTTAGGAAGAGCGTTCTCAAGCCTCTGCATTATTTCTAAACGCAAATTCTTTTGCTGAACCCGTGCTGGATAAAAGAAAAGAAGTCTTGAAAATGTTCTAAAAAACAAAATCGCAAATGCCAGGTAAAAGAACTTTGAAAGCTCAATATCTTTAAGCTGGTCTGACATAACCTTGTCACCAAGATCTTTTGCAAGTCCTGGTAAAATACTTTGGAAGTGGTGAAGGAAGTAGAGGCAAAACAAGGCCCCAATATAGTAGTACCAATACTCAAAAGAATGAGCGACTACCCACGGTATAAATTTACGATGAAGCCTTGAAATCATCCATGGAATTTAGCAAATCTTTAGTGATTAGCCAAAGAGCTTATTAACTTTTTAGAGAACAGCACTTTACGTTCACCATCATCCAACCCGATCAGCTCAAACAGCAGCTCTGTTCCATTTGGTACGATTTTAATAAAGCCAAGTCGACTCTTTGCAAAAACCGCAAGTTCTTCATTAACACTGCGCAACTGACCACCTGCCCCAGAAACAAATTGATGAACTCCATCCACTTGGCCTTCATAAGAGAGGTGGTGATCATGGCCAGCAACATAGATGTTGTTAAAGCTCATTGCGTATTTCAGAAATAGGTTTAGGGGAAAGTAAGGATTCTTGTGCTTTCCTGAGCTTTTGGCCGGATGATGCCCTAGAAGAACCTTATGTTTACACCCTTCTAAATTTAAAGACTTTAACCAAAGCATCTGTTGCAGTTTGTAGTCTGTGGTGTTCATCACCGGAAAACAGATTTCATTTATTTTGGCCAAGTAGTAATGTGAAGGATAGTGAAGTCTTGGGTGTTTCTTAGCAATTTCAAGCCATGCATCAATATTGCCATGATAATCATGATTTCCCATCATAAGAAACATGTCCCTATCTTTAATGATATCTGCATAGTATTTGAAAAATAGGTTTTGGGCGGCCTTATCGCTGGAGGATTTCAAACCTTTAGGATAGATGATATCTCCTAGATAAAAGTACGCATCACAATTCTCATTTTTCAGTAGCTCTGCAACCCTTGCTTGATCTTCCGTGCCAGTTCCCGCATCGCCAAAAAGACAGAAGCTAGGATTTTCATTCTTTTTTAGATCAACAACATTTTCGTGAAAACAAGAACTCATTATCAACAGAGGAAGAATAAGAAAAATGCGCATGCGACTCCTTTTTGACTTGCCGCAATGCTAGCAGAAAAAAAATTGACTATGCAAGGATTAATAAAGTAACTTACCGATACTTGATTGATTAAGGTCGTATAGCTCAGTGGGAGAGCACTTCGTTGACATCGAAGGGGTCGCTGGTTCAATCCCAGCTACGACCACCATTCTCTTAGATTAAATCCAAATTAAATTTGACTCTCATCCCTTCATGGTGGAACGCACCGCACTCAACCTTTACTGACAGGCAAATAAAACCCTC
>PBFR01000029.1 GCA_002718735.1 Halobacteriovoraceae bacterium
TTCTTTTAGATCGGCACAATCGACACGAAAACTTGCCATATCTCGGCCAAATAATAGCTCAATCTTAAAACATAAAATCTGCACAACATTTGGGGCGCTTACTTTTTTACTGTCAAAAGATTCAACACCCCCTATAAAGCTTTCAAGGGCCAGCTTGATTTACATTTTTTTAATGTAAATTAAAGAAAAGGGGAAATATGAACAAGTTAATAACAATTTTCACACTACTAATCTCGTTCGGAGCTTGGTCTAGCACTGTAGATACATCAATGAAATTAGTGCGATCATCATGTGACATTTCAAGCTTTTACAAGAGCTATTCGGAGCTTCAAGCTGAGTTGTCACGAAGTGGACAATTTTATGGCAAAGATGGCCTTGTGCAATTTGTAAGAACCCAATGTTTGGATTCTCAGCAGGTTAATCGATTTCTAGGCTTTAGAAATAGTCTTAAGCAGAGGATGGAAAATACAGCTGTGGATTCAACTGGTGTTGGAGGCGAACTAATAACCAAGAATGAACCAATTTCACCAGAGCACTTTACAGATAAGGCCTTGAACGAAGTTCTTAATAATAAGTTTCTGATTCAACTTGAGGGGAGGGATTGTAAACCAATCACTTGCTATGACTACTTAAAGCTTAAGCATTCAAACAATTAATTAAAAACACGTGCGCCTTTCTAGGCGCACTTTTTATTTTGTTTCCTTTAAGTGGTCTTGTATGCTGTCCTTAAATTCTTTCCAGGCTCTCATTTTATATCTATAAGTAATAATATCAAAAATTGGTTTAGACTTATCCTTTGTGATTTCTGCTTCTCTGGCAGCTCTCTGAGAGTATTCAGCAATCTCAATTCCTGTTGAGTCGCTTGTGGAGTTTCGTCTTTTCATGCCAAATGGGTTGGAGCTATTGGACTTACTTGCTGATCTGATTGAAGATCCGGTTTTCATCTTTTTGGTGCCAACCTTGCTTGGTCCCATCGCGTTTTTATTTTCTTTGTATGGGTTAAAAGAGGCTACACTTCCCGAAACACTTGGAGGTAGGATCCCTGAAGTTGAGGACGCTTGCTTTGCAAGTCTAGCGGCCAATGCCGTGGGAAGTCCTGCTTTGGTTAGTTCTGTTGCTATCTTTTTGGCTTCCGGATTGTCGTGTAGAGAGACTTTATCTTTTGTTTTAATGCCACCTAAGGCCTTTGTGGCATAGGCAAGGTTTCGTGAAGCGATTGGAGCTAGATTTCCAGAGTCAAGGCCAGTTGAGAAATTGCTAATTCCTTGAAGGGGTGACTTCATCTGAGCTGGTCTTAGTCCTAAGTTAAGCATTCCTTCTGCTAGTCTGGCATTTACACATGAATTAGTGCTTTTGCAGTTACATTGGATGTCGGTTTTTCCGGTTTTATCCACGCAAGGAACTCCTGCGACGTTACCTTCTCTATGCAATTCTTGAGCTACACAATACTTCATGTAGTTTGATGGATCCAATCCATAGGAGGTATCCTGAGCACAGAAGCAGCTGGTATCAGTATGAGGGTTACAATCACCTGCCTTTGGCAATTTTTCGGCCATTTCCTTTATTGCGTCTGACTTTTCTTCATGGGCACTTTTCTTCTTATTGTAAAAGTAGGCGAGAAAGGTAGCAGCTCCAAGCTTTGCTTTCATCTTCCAGTCATTCACAGCTGCAGGTGTCGCCATTGCTATGGCATAACAACTTGCGGTTGCCCCCCAACCATAAAACTGAAACTTTGCGGCCTTGGCCCTATCATCATGAACTTTTGATAAGGCGTACATTGAGGCTCTTTGTCTGGCCGCAGGTTCGCTTGATTGTAAGTTCGATTGTGTTGTTTGGTTTTGGGTTTGCTGGTACAAAGCTGCTGCTGGCTCGGAAACCATAGGAATGTAACCGCAGATGTCGGGTTTTTTCTCCGTTTTATCCTTTGACTTTGCAAGCTCGTCTTTTCCTACGACTTGATTGTTGTTGGAGGGGTCAAGATAATCGCCTTTCTCATTAGGTACATACTCCTGCCCATTCTCCCCAAGTTTTACTGGGTTGTCGTTTTTCATGACCTTTCTTTCAAGTTGCCCACCCGCCAGGCCAGAGAACATGGCATACATTTTAGAAACTATTGGCATCATTGTGTCTAGAGTTGCCCAGGTGCCGCCATCAAACGCATCCTTACTCGTACAGGTTTTATTGTCTTCGCACATCTCAAGGTATTTCTCGTCCGCAAGTCCTTGGTGGATGTAGTTTTCAGCTGCTGCTTCATCTTCCGCACTTACTGGAACGGTTTCATCAAAGGCTGACTCTTGAGAAAAAGAGGGAAGAGATAGTAGAATTAATGTTAATATAGTTGCTAGCATGCAATCTCCAAATTTATTGTCCCTTATATTTTATCATGATGTGGACGCATTTCTAGGAGGTTAAAAGCTTCTTGTACTCGAAAAACACGTGATTCTAGTAGCTTGTAGATTTTTAGAACAAGCTGCATGGAATGGAGAGTGCAAATTTTAATTATCGTTTGACCAATTATCACCAATTTAGGAAACTTTGAGCATGACTAATAAGAAAAGTTCTATTCAACACACCTCGGATAACGAGTTGACTCACTCTATGGCACATTACCTTTTAACTATCCATAAGTTAAAAGAGACGAAAGGTTATGCAAGAGTAACAGATATTGCCAAAGATATGGGCCTTACCAAGGGTTCCGTTTCTACAGCTCTAAACAATTTAAAAAAGCGCGACCTTGTACTGGAAGATGAAAGCAAGTTTCTGTCTCTAAGTGCAGAGGGACATGAACAAGTTCATTCAATCTTAAGCTCTAGAACACTATTATATTACTTTCTAAAAGATATTTTAGAAGTGGATGACGAGACTGCTCACCAAGACTCATGTCTTATGGAGCACCTAGTTAGTGAAGAGACTCGTGAAAAGTTTTTTCGCTTTATGAAGAAGGTTGCAACTGGTTCAACTCCAAAACTAAAGACAGAGCTAGAGTTAGGCCACTTTAAGACTCCTGACGAATTCTATAAGGCCCAAAAAGGTGACAAGTACCTGGAGTAATGACTAGTTATATTCAATTTATTAAAAATCTTGATCCGGCGTTTAAGAAAAACGCCGTTTTAGTTTTCCTAGGTTATTTTTTAGTACTATTAAGCTATCCATCTGTTAGAAGTGTCTCCCAGTCTCTTTTCTATGAGCATTACACAGCTCAAGACTACTCAATGGCCACTTTCTTCTCAGTGTTGGCCCTCATTGTGGCAATATTTGTCAGTAATAAAATTCAAGAGAAAATAGGTGCACAAAAGCTCTTTTTACTCATTGGCACGCTTTCAATCGCTTTGCTAGTTGGCAGTTATATATCCTTGAATAATGGCTTTGCTCCGAGTGCATTCTTTTTGTTTGCCATTAAGGAGTCATACATTGTTATATTGCTTCATTTAATTTTGGCATATGCAAATGCCACCTTTACACTTGAGCAGGTGAAAAGACTTTATGGGCCGCTTGGAGCAGTTGGAGCGTTGGGTGGAATTATTGGTGGCCAACTTACAAGCTCTCTTTCAAGTTCATCCGGGGTTTTAGGTGCCTTTTTATTTGGCATTGTTTCTATTCTAGCTTCAATCGCAGTGTTCATTCCAACCAAAAGAATGGTGTTGAGCCAAAAAGAAAAAGAAGAGGCCTCTCCACTAAAATCTATAGAGAGTGTTAAAAAGTATGTTTTTTTAATTGCCGCGGTAGTAGCCTTGTCTCAATGGGTGATTTTTATCGCAGATCTTCAATTCAATATTATTTTTGAGGATGCTTTTGCAAGTAAAGGAGAAAGAACTGCTTATCTTGGACGTCTTTACTCCTACATAAATCTTGTAAGTTTAATAATTCAATTTGGGATTCTACCTTGGGTTTTAGTTAGGATCTCAGTTAAAAAAATCTTTTTTGCAGTACCGCTACTTTTTCTTCTTCTTGTATTTGGGGGAATGGGACTTGGAGCAGGTTCACTTTTAGCAAGTGCATTCGTTTTCATCTCGCTTAAGGGAACAGATTACTCGGTTTTTAACGTGGCCAAAGAAGTCATGTATTACCCGCTTGATAAAATGCAAAAATTCGGCGCCAAGTATATCACCGATATGTTTATTTACCGTCTGGCAAAGGCTTTAATTGCTTTTGCTATGGCACAGTACATGCTTAAAGATATGATGGTCTTAAATTTGTTACAGGCCGCGTTTATATCTTTATGGCTAATTCTGTTAGTATTGTTATTTAAAGAACAAGAACGGGTAAATAAAGACGTATCGGAGAAACTATGAATCCATTGCTTGAAAAATCAAATCTTCAACACGAAGCAATTCCATTCGACAAGATTAGGCCAGAACACTTTCTTCCAGCCCTAGAAGAGGCAATAAAACATGCCAAATCTGAATATGAAGAAATTAAAAAAGAAGAGACTATATCTTTTAAGACAATAATCGAAAGAGCTGAAGAAGCTGAATCTACGCTAGATCAGGTGGTTAACATCTTTTATGCTTTATACAGCGCCGAGTGTACCGATGAAGTTAACGAAATCTCTCAAAAGTTTTCTGAAACTTTAACAAAGTACTCAAGCGATATCACATTGGATAAAAAACTATTCGCCCAAATCCAAAGACTTTATGAGCAACGTGAATCCATGGGGCTTAGCCACGAACAAAATGTAATCCTTGATGATATGTATAAAGGCTTTGCCAGAAATGGTGCTTTGTTGGATGAAAAGGGCAAGCAGCAACTAAGAGAGATTGATGAGAAGCTCTCTAGTGTTGGTCTAAAGTTTAGCGAAAATGTGAGAAAGGCCACAAATGAGTATGTTCTATTTGTAGAAAATGAAAAGGATCTTGAAGGGATGCCTGAGTCCGTTTTAGAACAAGCAAAAGAAACGGCCAAAGAAAAGGGCAAGGAGGGAGCATGGGCCTTCACTCTACACTTCCCAAGCTACCTTCCATTTATGCAGTATTGTCAGAAAAGAGAGTTAAGAAAAGAAATAGCTTCGGCCGCTTCTTACAAGGCGGTTGAGGGTGAATTTGGCAATCAGGAAAACATCAAAGAAACCTTAAAACTTCGTCATGAAAGAGCAAGACTTCTTGGTTATGACGATCATGCTCACTACACACTTGAGAAAAGAATGGCACAGGACTCAAAGACTGTAATGAGCTTTCTCGAGAATATCTTAGAGAAGGCCAGACCTGCGGCCACCAAAGAGTTTGATAAGTTGAAAGACTTAAAACATGAACTTACTGGTGAGGATAGAGAGGACTTTCACAAATATGATGGCCCTTTCTACACTGAAATTCTGAAAAAAAGAGAACTCAACATTGATGACGAGCTTCTACGTCCTTACTTTAAACTGGAAAACGTTATTGATGGTGTGTTTGAAGTCGCGAAAAGGCTTTATGGAATAAGCTTCAAACAAGTGGATGTTCCTGTCTATCATAAAGATGTGATGGCCTACGAGGTCACTGATGAAAAAGGCAAATTCGTTGGTCTTTTCTATGCGGACTTTTTCCCAAGAGACACAAAGCGTCCAGGGGCCTGGATGACAGATCTCAGAGCACAAGGTCTGCAGCACGGAGAGATAAAGAGACCATTTGTGGCAATAGTTTGTAACTTCACTAAACCAACTGGAAGCAAACCATCTCTTTTAACACTAGATGAAGTGATGACTCTTTTTCACGAATTTGGACACTCATTGCATGGACTATTATCAAATGTTCATTATCGTGCAAAAAGTGGAACCAGTGTGTATTGGGACTTTGTAGAGCTTCCATCACAAATTATGGAAAACTGGGTACTGGAAAAGGAGTGTCTGGACATCTTTGCCAAGCACTACGAGACTGGAGAAAAAATACCTCAAGAATATGTTGATAAAATTAGAGAATCCCAAACGTTCCTTGAGGGAATGGGAACTCTTCGCCAGCTGAGTTTTGCTTTTCTTGATATGGCCTTCCACTCAGCTAATCCTGATGATGTTCAGGACGTTGTTGCATTTGAGCATAAAATCATGGATGACTATGACCTCTACCCAAGAGTGGAAAAACAAAACATGGCCGCTTCATTTGGACATATTTTCTCAGGTGGATATGCTGCGGGTTATTATTCTTACAAATGGGCGGAAGTTCTTGATGCAGATGCTTTTGAAGCATTCAAAGAAAAAGGAATTTTTGACAAAGAGACAGCTCAGAAATTTAAAGAGAATATTCTTGAAAAAGGTGGAAGCGATCACCCTGCAATCCTGTACAAAAACTTCAGAGGCAAAGATGCCGACCCTGAAGCACTTTTGAGAAGAGCCGGACTCGTTTAAATTACTTTAATGATGGGCATGTAGTTGCCCATCATTTATCTTTTAACATTTGTTTTGATTTCCTTTTTTGTCTCCTGCCATAGATCTTCAAGTTGCTCAACAGTCATAGCCATCATGTCCCTGTTTTCGCTTTTGGCCTTCTTCTCCATATGAGAAAATCTTGAGATGAACTTTTTATTGGCATTCCGCAGGGCCTCTTCTGGGTCATGTCCCAAATGCCTTGAAAGTTGAGCAACACTGAAAAGTAGATCCCCAATCTCTTCTTTGATTCTTAAGTCATCTCTTTCTTTTTCTTTTAATTCCTGAAGAACTTCCCCAAGCTCCTCTTCAACTTTATCGTACACCTGTTCAACAGTGTCCCAGTCAAAGTTCACTTTAGCAGATTTTGCACCAATCTTGTCTGCGGCCATGAGGGATGGCATGTATACATCTTCTTCTTTAAAGAAGTGCTCATTGTCTTTACTTTTAATTTTCTCCCAATTCTTAGAGACTTCCTCTGCGTCTTTGGCGAGTGATTTGTCTTCAAACACATGGGGATGTCTTTTTATCATTTTATCGGCCAGAGTTTTGGAGACGCTCTCAATACTGAAGCTATTTCGCTCACTTGCTATCTGGGAGTGAAGTAGGACTTGTAGTAAAACATCACCAAGTTCATCTTCCATCTTTTTTTCATCATTGCTCTCAACCGCATGCAAGAATTCATATGACTCTTCAATAAGGTATTTTAAAAGACTTTTGTTGGTCTGTTTTAAATCCCATGGGCAACCATCTATTGGATGCCTGAGTTTTGCTATCACATCGACTAATCTTTTAAACTCCGGATATTCCATTTGTACTCCCTAAATTTGCTAGAACATGTTATTCTTAGCGCAAAAGAGGCACTATGGAAAAAGAGATTAACTTTACCGTTGAAAACATTAACCTAAATTACTTTTCTCAGGATGGCATGGGCGAGAGACTAGAAGTTCTACTGAGTAGCTCCCTTACTATCTTTTCAAAAAAAGCCTTTAAAATCCTAAAAGAAGATTTTGAATCTTTGGAAGTAAATCTAAACGTAGTGGATGATGATGAGATCCAAAAGTTGAACGAGGAGTACAGAGGTAAAGATAGAGCAACTGATGTATTGTCTTTTCCTCTTCAGGAAAATATACGCAGAGGAGAGTTCGACCAGTTTGAAGGTCATTTGGAGCTAGGTGACATATTCATTGCAGTTGGAGTATGTGAAAGACAGGCCAAAGAGAATGATCTTACGTTTGATCAAGAGTTTGTGCACTTATTTGTTCATGGACTTCTGCATCTTTGTGGTTATGACCATGAGGAGAGTTTGGAAGAGGAAGAAATTATGGGCCAACTTGAAAGTGAGATTATGGATGAGTTGGCCCAGACAAACTAATCTAAGAATAGTTGCCCTTTATATTTAACGATTCTTGCTTTAAGTTTACCACTTTCTAAGTCGTCGCACTGTGCGGAAGTTAATTCAATTTCCGTGTTTTTAACTTCGTACCTTGATAAAGGGCAAAGCATTGCTTCTTTGTAGCTTGAGAATGAACTAATTATTACAGAACAATATGAATCACTCTTAAGAAGTTCATAGTCTAGGCTTTCAGCTCTGGCCGATGCCGTACTGCAGGCGGACGCTGTGTTAACAAGCATCATCGTGGCCATACATGCTAAAAGAAGTTTTAATATACTATTCATTTCCTATCCTTTGTTAATTAGAATGATGAAATTCTAGAACACTAAAGGGCGGGAAAGAAGTGTAAGGGAAAGTTTTACAGGATAAAAGAAAGGAGGCCCGAAAGACCTCCCTATCTATTTAATTGATTACTTTTGAGCTCTAATTAAGTTGTCGTAATTTTTAAGGGCATGCCTTAAGGCCAAGTGTAGGTTAACTCTAGCTCCTGAAACCATTCTGTGTTGGAATGGAGGGTGAGCAACCGCAGAGTCCATGATAACCTTCTTTATGGTTTGCCCATTGAAATCTGGAAAGTGACTTAGCACCTCGGCAGTAACTCCTGCTGCTGTTGGAGCGGCCATAGAAGTACCAGACATGTTGGCGTAACCATTACCTGGAACTGTAGAGTAGATGCTTGAACCAGGAGCCGCCACGTCCACTGTCTTCTTGCCAATGTTTGAGAACCAAGAAAGACCTCCAGTTTTATTTGTAGATGCAATAACCAT
Source organism: Halobacteriovoraceae bacterium (assembly GCA_002718735.1). The sequence goes on from PBFR01000029.1 coordinate 8,498, forward strand.
CAGATGGTCACTAGGGAAGGAGGCCGGATATTTTGGTTTAACGTCGTTGTCAGACCTGTACTCATTTCCTGCTGCTGCAATTACTAGAACACCGTATGTTTTTCCAATGTGATCAATAGTTTCATTAACTATCATCCCACCTTCATTGTGTTTTTTCCCAAAAGAGCAGTTGATTATTCTCGCTCCATGCTTTGCTGCATATAAGAAAGACTCTACAACATCAGCGTCAGTCTCATCAGAACTGTCTGGTACAGCTCTAATGGCCATAATTTTTACATTGCTTGCAATGCCTGCAATACCTGTGTGATTGTTTTGTTCAGCTGCTATCGTTCCTGCTACGTGAGTTCCGTGGCCATGAGAAGCCATCGGATCCCCTGATGCATTTCCTTGATCATCCTTATTAAGAGTGTCAATTCCGTGAACATCATCAACATAACCATTGTTGTCGTCGTCAATTCCGTTGTTTGGGATCTCTTTTGAATTTATCCACATTACATTCTTTAAATCTTCGTGGTTGTAGTCCACACCAGTGTCAACAACAGCAACAACTACTTCTTCTTTGGCAAGACCAATCGGATTCATGTAGGCCCTATCAACGGAAACGCCGTAGTCGCCAATGTCTTTGAAGGACCATATTCTTGATACTTTGGGATCATTAAATGCCTCAAAGAAGTTAAACTCCGTCATCGACTTGTCTTTCTTGGCCTTTGGGAGTTCATTTTTTCCAGCAAAGTAACTTTTTTCAGTGGCAACAATATTTTTGTTGTTCTTAAGTTCATTCTCAAGAGCAACAGCATTTGTTGTGTTAACAAGATAGTTTTGACCAAAAAGTGGTTTTACTGACTTGATTAGGTCACTGCTTGGAACTTTTGCTCCAGGAGCCAGCTTGATGAATAGTCTGGTGGTTTCAAATCTTGGAGTCTCAGCAAATGCTGAAATAACCAGGATCACCGATAAAATGGCAATTTTCATATGTTTCCTTTCGTTTTAGGTTTTAAAACGGATAAATAGTGTCAAGGATTAGACCTATCGGCAAGTTGATTTAGCTCAATAATCACTTGATTGATTTGGCTAAGTGATTGAAAATATAAAAAGTGTCTAACAATTTAACAGGAAAAAAGTACAATGCTTGGACACTGTGGGCTTGTTTAGTCAGAATTATTGATATTATTAGGTGTGTTAAAAAAATTGATTTTAGCATTTCCGGACGTTGTGATCGTCTGAGTAAAAGGAAAAGATTTGTTTAGAAAACTACCATTAACCACTGTTTTAAAAAGAGCTGCTTTAGTGACACTTTCATCATCGTCTGCTTTGGGTGTAGGGGTGGAGAGTCATATATATACAAATAAACTCACTAGCGCTCTTGAGGACACTCAGTCTCAAAAGAAGACTGATGGATTAAGTGGCGACTTCACTTTGAGGTCTAACCAACTTGTGGAAGACGTTGGAGAGGTTGTTGGAAATCAATATTGGGGTGATCTGAATTTAGATTATGCTGTGGGAAGCGGACAACCCTCTGAAAAGAAAGTTTCAATTTCGGCCCGCGCAAACGATCAAGAGGCCTTAATGTTTGCCGTACCTGAAGCGTACGTAAAATATAACTGGAGTGACTCATCTCTAACTGTTGGAAGAAGTTTGTTGGAGTGGGGTTATATCGATTCAGTTTGGGGCTTTGGTAAAATAAACAACAGAAAGAACTTTGATTATTTTGAGCCTGGCCATGAAGGGCTGACTGGACTGCACTATTCAAAGAGTGCTCCAGGTATGCGCTTTTCTATATTTGGATCCATTGTGTATGTACCAGAGCTTAACCCTGGACAGGACTATGATGAAGACAAAGGTACAATCACCTGCAACAATCCATGGTGTCGACCGCAATCCACAACAGCTCCGCTGGAAGATGGAAAAGAAGTTCCAGTATTTTATAGTATTGATTACCCAGAGATAACTGACGTTGTCTTTAGATACAGTGCCGGTGCCAATGTAGAGCTTGATGTGGGTCCTACGACTTTGGAGTTTTTTGGCATTAGAAAGCCTGAGAACCAATTATCAGTGGCCGCCGAATATTATTATGATATTGATGCCGGCGAGAAAGGCACGGCCTTCGTAGACGTTACTCCACAAGTTTATTACCACGACGTAATGGGTGCAAATATCAGGTTTAAGTTAGGTGACTACATCACAGCTTATGGTGGTGGTTTAAGTATTACTCCTAACACTTATCCAGATGGCATTGACCCAAGTATCGTATACACCGGACTAAAACCTAAGAAGAAAAGGGAAGATTACTTGGGTGGAGGTCTATTCTATCAAGGTGCAAAGTTTAAAGCGTCTGGGCATTATGTTGCAAGAGTTAGTGATTACGATTTAGATAACGATTTGTTGGTCGAGTATCCAAGGTGGAACCAGGCCTTCAATTTTAAAATAAGTTCAGTTCTTACAAGGAAGTTAAGTGTCGATTTTGATTACAAATACGACATGCTCACGGAAGATCGGTTAACAATGTTTAGCGCTAGCTACATCGTTTCCCGAAACATGTTGGCATCTGGTGGTGTTAATATGATCGGAACAACCGATGACGTGGAATCCTTTTGGTCAGATTTTTCCAATAATGATTCTGTTTATGGCGCGCTAAAAGTTAGGTTCTAAACCTAAGAGGCGTGTAAAATGAAAAACATTCTAGGCCTTATGCTCGCAAGTCAATTGTTCATGATGGTTGGATGCGGCGACCTATTCATGGGCAAAGAAAAGAAAACCAGCTTGTCACAGCTATTGACTTGCCGGGTTGATCCTTCTGCAATTTCTAAGGTCTTTACCGAAAACATAAAAGGTGACCTGCATTGCTTGGAAGAGAGTCTCAATCTATTTGTTGATGTTGTAAGATCCGACAGACCTGGAAACCTTTCATATGAAGAATTAAGTAAATACATCAGTAAAAATGTTGAAGATCTCCAGGGAGGAATTCTCGAAGCGCTGAAAGGTGTATTTCAGTTGAACTCCTTACTTAGTGGTGACGATCCCTACTATATTAAAAAAGAAAATATTAGTGGACTGGTTAAGATGTTAATCATTGTTAACGAGCAGATGGTCCACAATAATATCTACGAGCTTTTTACCTCAAAAACTCCATTAACCTATGATGAGCACCTTAAAAGAAAATCCATTGTATTTAATGTTTTTTCCAGAGTGGAAAAGGCCCTAAATGAGTTTTTTAAGGCAAACAACAATAAAATTAACCTTGTAGATTTATTAACAACTTTTGAGGGGGTTGATGAGGAAGTTGTTGATGCCGGCTTCAGTATGTTGTTTATTAAGAAAGCTTTTCTTGGTGGAGAGAAGGAAGTATTAACAGCAAAAGAGCTAAGGCGTCTGATGTTGATGCTTGCCGACGCTGGTAAAATTGTTTTTGATATTGTTAATCTTCCAAATATTGAACACAGTAAAAGTGAAAGAGAAGATATTGTCGAGAGTCTAAAAGAGGATTTTGAAACAATTGTCGTGAATCTTAAACCACAAGCTGAGAAAGAAGCGTCTGTATTTGAATTACAAGATGTTTTCAATGTAGTGGAGGCCTACCTCCCTAAATATAAAGCAATATCCAAGTACAAGGATTCAATTTTAAAAATTAAGAAGATTCTTCTTGGAAGCGATCGTGAAATCTTCACTAGTGAGGAGGTCAGGGTATTGCTTCAGGATATAATTTTAACCAACCTTAAACGAGGAACCTTCTTCTTTAAAGCTTTTGATGCAAATAGAAGTATCCTGCAAGCTAACCGAGCGATTAAGGAGCAGCAGCTTTATATTTTTGCGGCAAGTCCTTTGGAAAGAGAGTTTAAAAAAGACTTCAATAGAATTGTAAAGGATTATAGGTTCTTTCCAGATAAAGATTTTATAGCAAGTTACCATTCAAAGTATGAACGATCTGCTTGGGGAATGTTTGTTATCTCCGCGCTTGAGGACCTGACTGCAAGAGTTTTCTCCTTCTACTCTGAAAAAGATCCAAAGGCCTATGGTGGGTACAAGTTTAGTCAAAAGCAGATGTATCAGATGCTTGAAGACTTTCAGGACCTTTTTGTAAGCTCTGGATTTGCTCTTCCTGGAAGGGCCGTGAATACTGCTGAGACTATCACCTTGATGACGAGCTTATTCCAATACCAGTCTGATGGTAAAGGTGATGATATTGAGGTGAACGAATCCGTTGAGTTCTTGGTGTCAGTTGCCAGTGCATATCGAGTATCGAGTAAAGCTCACGAAGTATTGAAAAGCAGATGTGAACTTGATGGCAAAAAAAGGTTTTCTCCAACCTGTTTTAGAGAGAATTTTGCATCGTTGTTTGAGCTTGAGTTGGAAAACACCAAGGATTCAAAGCCGTTTAGTTATTACTACCCAGATCTTAATGAGTTTGCAAAAGGGCTAAGCTCATATGACAACAATATATTCTTAGACCGTGTTGAAACGTTTACAAGAACTTGTACTGTCTTTGATAATGGAGAAGACGTTCCAATGGGCTTTGGAGATATGTTTTTAATATTTGCAGGCATGATTAACATGGAGTCGACTTTTGTCCGTTTTAATCAACCTCAATATTATGGAGACATCGCTGACAACACACTAGGTCCCAAGGAGTTAAAGAAAGCCTATGATGAAGTGTATGAAGATGCGATTGAGTCTCAAGTGCCTTCATTTTTAAGCTACACAGCTGAAGATGTGTTTAGATTTTTATTGGACAGGGGGAGAAAGCCAAGCATCAAAGAGATGGCTAAAATAAGTATAGTAGGACATCCACTTATCTATGCTGATAGAAATTCTATCGCGGGTGTTTTGAAGGTTATATCTCAAGGGTCCGAGGCCAAGAAAACAAATCCATTTTCGTGTGAGAGCTTGCGCTGAATTGTTGAAGCCTCTAAAAATTTAGGGTAGGCTCTCTCTCTAGGGAGCCTATTATGAGTGAAAATACAAATATCAAGTTAAGCGAAATTAATTCTGAAGTGTCTGGGTTTAGAGAAACTCTTGAAAACGTTCGGAGGTCGCTTTGACATCCCTAGAAAAGTTGCACGCCTAGAAGAAATTTCTGAAATGGAGGCCTTGGAAGGCTTTTGGCAAGACGCGGATAACGCCGCAAAAATTCAGAGAGAAAAATCAGTTCTACAATCTACAGTTAAAAGCTATTCCGATGTAAAAGAGCTTTTAGATGAGTTCGATATCTTGCACGAGTATGCCTCGGAGGGAGACGATGACTCCGCGGGTGAGGCCCTTGAGGTTTATGAAAAACTAAAAAGTGCAACAGAAGAGCTTGAAAAACAATCTCTTCTTTCTGATGAAATGGATCCAAACAACGCAATTGTTTCTATCAATGCGGGAGCTGGGGGAACGGAGTCATGTGACTGGGCCGGAATGCTTCACAGAATGTTGACGAGATGGGCAGAATCCAAGGGCTTCAAAGTGGATGTAATGGATTATCAGTATGGTGACTCTGCAGGAATAAAGTCTGTCACTATGATGGTCTCAGGTAACTTTGCCTACGGGCTAATGAAATCAGAGTCGGGAATTCACAGACTTGTGAGGATTTCCCCATTTGACTCCAACGCAAGAAGACATACCTCATTTGCTTCCGTTTTTGTCTCTCCTGAAGTGGATGACAGCATTGAGATAGAAGTTCAAGATAAAGATCTAAGAATAGATGTTTATCGCTCGGGTGGTGCCGGTGGGCAATCTGTAAACACAACGGACTCTGCTGTAAGGATTACCCACTTGCCTACAAATATTGTTGTAACCTGCCAAAACGAAAGGTCTCAACTTCAGAATAAACAGACCGCAATGAAGATCTTAAAATCCAGACTTTATGAGAAAGCGATGGAAGAGAAGCGTGCTGAACAGGCAGAAGCAGAGGCAAATAAGAAAGAGATAGGGTGGGGATCCCAGATTCGATCTTATGTGCTTCATCCTTACAAGATGGTTAAGGATCACAGAACAAATCAAGAATCTGGAAATGCTGAGAAGGTTTTGGACGGAGATCTTGATAACTTCATGAAGGCATATTTGCAGTGGAGCAAACTCAGTGATCAAGAAGGCGAGTAAACACAAATTTTCGCGCTAACTCACTGTTATGATTGGTTGTCAATGCATGGGCTAGACGCTATTATCCATCCATTAAAAACATCAGAGCAAGGCAGAACATGAAAGAGAAGTATATTTCGCAGTGGGAAAACCTATTCAATGAACAAATGAACGTAAGACTAGAGAAACGTTCAAAAATCAAGGAGTTAGGTTCTAGCCCGTATAAGCACAATGTTAGGCCTACAACTACTGCCAAAGAGCTTAGAGCAAAATACGGCGAGATTGCCAAAGAAGATATCGGTGAAACTGAGGACTACGTTATTTGCGGAAGGGCCTTGTTAGTTAGAGACTTTGGTAAGGCAGCATTTATTCAAATCGATGACGGCACTGATCGTTTTCAATTATATGTTAAAAAGAAAGTTACAAGCGATGAAGGTTTTGCTGAGTACAAGCTTTGTGACTACGGCGATATTGTTTATGCAAAGGGTGACGTCTTTAAGACCAATAAGGGCGAGTTATCTATTAACTCTAAAGATTTCAAGGTTTTGACTAAATCCATTAGACCGCTTCCAGAGAAGTTTCATGGTCTCACTGACCAGGAACTAAAATACAGAATGCGCTATGTCGATATGATCATGAACCCAGAGACAAGACAAAAGCTTAAGACTCGCTCACAAATCGTGCGCTATATAAGAGAATTCTTTTACCAAAACGATTACTTGGAAGTTGAAACACCAATGATGCACTCAGTTGCTGGTGGTGCTGCGGCAAAGCCTTTTGAAACTCACCACAACGCTCTTGATATGGAGCTCTTTATGAGAATTGCTCCTGAATTGCATCTCAAAAGATTAATTGTGGGTGGTTATAATAGAGTTTTTGAAATGAATCGTTGTTTCAGAAATGAGGGACTGTCTCTAAAGCATAATCCAGAGTTTACTTCTGTTGAGTTTTACCAAGCATATGCAACTTATGAAGATTTAATGGATCTTACAGAACAGTTGATCTCAGGGATTGCTAAAGATGTTCTTAAAACTGAAACAGTAACATTTGGTGAAAACGAAATTAGTCTTAAGGCACCTTTTCAGAGAATGACTATGAGAGATGCTGTTAAAAAACATACATCTCTTAGCGAAGAAGACTTGAAAAACCCTGCAAAGATGATTGAGTTGATCACGAGCAAAAAAGATGGAGACTTTAAAAAGTCTGATCTTGAGAAACTTTCCGCTGCAAGGTTAATGGTTCTTTGCTTTGAAGAATTTGCAGAAGATAAACTCATTCAGCCTACATTTATCACTGAGTATCCTACAGAGGTTTCACCATTATCTAGAAGAAATGATGAGAACCCTGAATATGTTGATCGTTTTGAGTTTTTTATGAATGGTTGGGAAATTGCCAATGCGTTTAACGAGCTTAACGATCCAACTGATCAACTTGATAGATTTGCTGATCAGGCCATGCTTAAAGAGGGTGGTGACGAAGAAGCTGTTGATCCTGATTACGATTATGTAAGAGCCCTTGAATACGGTATGCCACCGACTGCAGGTGAAGGTATTGGTATCGATAGATTGGTTATGATATTGACCAACTCTCACACAATCAGAGACGTAATCCTATTTCCTCTACTTAAAAAAGAGACTTTTTTCGAAAAAGAGGAGTAAATGGGCTCAACCTGGTCCATTTTTAAGATCATATCAGAAGGAAGAGCCGCAACACGCTTTCTAGTTGCGGCCTTGTTAAGCTTTTCTTTTTCAATTGCCGTCATTTTATCAACTATTGGACTTATGGATGGATTCGAGAGTAGTCTTCGAAAGTCCCTTAAAGGTTCATCTGGTGATTTTCAAATTACATCCTCAAAAGGATACTTTCTAATCGAAAAAATAACTGACTCGTTGGAAGGGTACAAATGGTCTCCTATCATGCAGGTCGAGTCCTTTGCGGTCGCAAATGAGACTAATAAGGGAGTCTTGGTAAAGGGGATTGAAACTAAAAGTTTTAATCAGGTGACTGGGCTTAATCTAGAATTAGAAAAGGGGGTGGCAATTGGTGTTGTCCTTGCCAAAGAGCTTGGACTTAAGCTTGGAGATGAGCTTCTTCTGACATTTGCAAGCGACAAGATGAGAGATCAGGCCGGAGCTATTTTAAAAAAGTATACAGTGGACTCAATTGTTAGGCATGGGATCTACGAGAAAGACTTGAGATTTGTCTATATCTCTCGCTCAGAGCTTCTTGATACTTTCAAATATAAAGACGGTGCGGTCAATAAACTTCTTCTATCAAAAAATGAGGGGCAAGACTTTGAATTTGCTTTCTCAAAGCTTGAACAAGTTGTAAGTCATCCATATAAGCTTGAGCCGTATTGGGCCGAATATAAAACATTACTAAAGGCTGTGGAGGTAGAGAAGGCCTCAATCAGTTTGATCCTTCAGATTATTGTCGTGGTGGCAATTTTTAACGTAATCGCTTTTATCATCTATATAATGGAAAAAAAGTCACAAGAGTTTTTCTTGCTTAGAGCTTTTGGTGCAAGTATTTCAACTATTTCTAGGTTTTGGAAGGTTCTGTTGTTTTTTGTATGGTTTGCATCATCCGTGATTGCAGTGGGAATGACTTGGATCTTTAATTTAATAATTGGAAAGCTGCCGGTATTTCAGCTACCGGGCGATATATATGTCTTAAGTAAACTTGAGATCCAGCTAGGTTTAGAAGATTATCTTTTGGTGTTCTCTTTGGCCTTTTTATGGATTTTTCTGATTGGAACTGTGACTATGTGGAGAATGAAAAAGAAGACAGTTCTCTCTGGCCTTAGACAGGAGTTTAAATAATGAGTTTTATAGAGTGTACTAATGTGCAAAAAAACTTTGGTGCCACAAAGGTTCTAAGAGGAATTGACTTCAGTTTGGAGGCCAGGGAACAGGTGGCACTTGTTGGAGCCTCAGGGTCTGGGAAGTCAACCTTTCTATATCTTTTAGGAGGCTTGGATACGGCCGATGAGGGAGTGGTTAAAGTTAACTCCAAAGAACTCTCTAAATTGAGTGATCAAGGACTTGCAAACTATAGAAACAACGCAGTTGGATTTATATTTCAGTTTCACTTTTTGCTTCCATCAATGAACTGTTTGGATAATCTGTTGTTACCTGCAAAAATTGGAAATCATTCAATTAAGAAAACTAAGGAACATGTCCTGGAACTTGTTGATAGACTCGGTGTGTCGCACTGTTTGAAGAAGTATCCTTATGAAATATCTGGTGGCGAACAGCAAAGAATTAATATTGTTCGTGCTCTCTCTTTGAAGCCTTCTTTGTTGCTTTGCGATGAACCAACTGGAAACTTGGATAGTAAAAACTCTGAACTTGTCTCAAGCACACTTTCAGAACTGGCCAAGGATTATAACAGTGCCATGATAGTGGTGACTCATGACAATAATGTTGCATCGCATTTTCCTCGTAAAATAGTCATTGAAGATGGTCGGATAATTAGCTAATATCACTGTCAATTAGTGATTTCCATAGCTTGCTAAAAGGTTCGAAACGTTCATGTTAAAGTATATTCTTTTATCTATTCATCTATTGTGTATTTCTTCTTTTGCGCAAGAAAGCCTTGGTAAGGTCGAAGACTTTTTTAAAGTTGATGAAATTCAAGTTGTCGGCGTTAAAAAAGTTGAGCCGGAGGCTGTGACCGAGAAGGTTTCCCTTAAAGAGGGAAGTATGGCCACTAATTACTCAATCAGAGAGGCAATTAAATCAATCTATGATTTAAAATACTTTGAAGTGGTTGAGGCCCATCACATTAAAAAGGATGGCAAAAACGTTCTTCAATTCAAAGTCAAAGAAAAGCCAATTGTAAGTAAAATTATTTTTGAGGGAAATGACGAAGTTTCTTCTGAAGATCTAAAAGAACAAATAAAGACAAGAGAGTTCAACATTCTAGATGTGAACACAGTGAAGGCGGATGTTTCAAAGGTTCAGGACTTCTACGAAGAAAAGGGATTCTTTCTTGCAAACGTAGGTTATGAGCTTGTTGACAACTCTTTGGGCGGAGTTGATTTAAAGTTCATGATTCGAGAATTTGATAAGGTTAGAGTTAAACGAATCATGTTCTTGGGCAACAATGAGATAAAGGATGATGAGCTAAAATCCTTCATGCAAACAAGGGAAGAGTCTTTGTTCTCTCCTTTAAGTGGCTCTGGGAACTTTAAAGAGTTTAACTTTAAAAACGATGTTGAAAGACTTAAGTACCTTTATAAAACGCGTGGTTACCTTCAGGTAAACATCGGTAACCCATCTATTACTGTTTCAGAAGACAAGAAGTGGATCTTTATCACAATTAAAGTAAACGAAGGTCCAAAGTTCTCTATCAATAATATTTTTTATAATGGAGAGTTGTTGTTCACTGAAAATGAGATGAGAGAAAAGACTCAACTCAAGTCGGGTGACATCTACTCGGAAGAAACACTTCGCCAAGACATTCAGGCCTTAACTGAGATGTATCAAGACAAAGGGTATGCATTTGCAAACGTTTTAAGAACCTTGCAGATGGTGCCTGGTGAGAACAAGGTAGATATCAACTACTCTTTCGAGAAAGGCGAAATTGCTTACTTTGGAAAAATCATCATCAAAGGTAACACTAAAACGCGTGATAAAGTCGTTAGAAGAGAGTTAAAGATCTATGAGGGAATGATGTACTCTGGGTCTTTATTGAGAAAATCAAAAGAGAATGTTGTTCGACTTGGATTTTTTGAACCTGCAAGTGTTGTCTTTAATACAGTGTCTCCAAAGGGAAGCAATAACGTTCTTAACGTTGAAATATCGGTAAAGGAGAGACAAACTGGTCAGATCTCTGTAGGGGCCGGTTACTCTACGGCCACTAAGGGCTTCTTCCAAGCTTCTGTTTCTCAAAATAACTTTAGAGGTCTCGGACAGAATTTAAACCTTAACGTTTCGTTGGCCGAAAACCAAAAAACTTATAACTTAGGTTTCACTGAACCATACTTTCTGGATACCAAGTGGACTGCAGGTGGTGATATCTACCGTACACAAAGTGGGCTTATTAGCTCGTTTAGTTCAGAAAAATACGGTGGGGATGTAAGAGTTGGATATCCAATATTTGAATATACAAGACTTTTCATGACACTAAGACATGAGGTTACAAATATTCAGAATGTTAGAAACCCAACTGTTGATGAAGATATTGAAAACGGGACGGCGGCAACTGTTCAAATGTCCTTAAGATTGGATAAAAGAAACAATATTTTTGAGCCTAGTGATGGTCACTTTGGATCTGCAACTTTGGAATATGCAGGGTTTTACGGTGACCAAAAGTGGTTAAAGGCCTCTTTAGAGGGACGTTACTACGAGCCTATTTATGAGGAATTGGTGTTTAGATCAAGAGTAAGAGCTGAGCAACTAATGAAAACCTCAGACAGGGCATTGCCAAGAACGGAGAAATTTCAATTAGGTGGTGCAAGGAACATGCGTGGTTACGACTTTGAAGACGTTGGTCCAAAAGAGTTGTTGGAAGATGAAATTTCCGGAGAGGAGAGGTTGTTTAATATTGGTGGACAATTTTCGTTACTAACAACACTTGAGCTAGAGCATCCACTAATCAAGGAAGCAGGGCTTAAGTGGGTGGTTTTCTATGATGCCGGTAACGTTTTCGAAACTTCATTGGGAGATGATTTTACTCTGAGACAGGACTACGGGTTCGGATTTAGATGGTTCTCTCCAATAGGTGTGTTAAGATTTGAATTTGGATACCCAATTGATCCTGAAGAGGGACAAGACGGTCAACAATTCCATTTTGATATTGGACAGTTGTTTTAAAGTACATAGCTCTGCAGTTGGTGCGAGGGTCTAAGGAGGAAGAAATGAAAAAAATAATTTTGGTAATGGCGTTGGCATTTTCTTTTTCTGCCATGGCGGAAGTAAAAATAGCTATTGTGAATATTCAGAAAGTAATTACATCTATTGGTGAAGGCAAAAGTGTAATGCAGACTTTGGAGAAATCATTCAAATCAAAGCAAAAAGAGATCAAGGCCGAAGAGGATGCAATTAAGAAGTTGCAACAAGACTATCAAAAACAAAGCTCTCTATTGAGCGACAAGGCCAAGGCCACAAAAGAAGATGAAATTAGAAAAAAGATTGCAAGTCTTCAAAGAAAAACTATGGAGTATCAGAAGAATATTCAAAACCAAGAAAAAGAGCTTAAGAAGCCTATCTTGGAAAAGCTTAAACCTGTTATTGACAGTGTAAGTAAGAAGAAAGAGGTTGCTCTGACTTTTGAAGCTTCTTCCTCTCCTGTTGTATACGCTCAAAAGCAAGTTGATATCACTGAAGACGTGATTAAGGCCTACGACAAAAAACACAAGTAATTTATGAAATTCAACGAATTAAAAAGTGTTGGTCCCTCTTTGAATTTAGAATTCGGAGAGGAGACCGATATTGATATCCAATCAATCTCCACACCGGTTAGACCAAAAGAAAATACCTTTGTATTTATAAAAAACCAAAAGTTTTTAAATCGATTCTTGGAGGGTGAGGGATGTAGAGCGCTAGGCGCTGTATTAACTAAAAAACTATATGAATCCTTAGAGGGAGAACAACTGTCGGACTTAAAGAAGAGTCTTCAATGGCTTGCGACAGTTGAAAATGTCGAAGAAGCAATGTGTGCCTTTTCAAAACCTTTTTATGATCAGAAGTTTGGAAGTTTGAATCTGCATGTCGACGGCAGACAGATGGGCACTGCAGATGTTCATCCTTCTGCAGAAATTGCCCAGAATGTTTTCATCGGCGAGGGTGTCGTTATTGGATCAAATGTTACGATAATGCCCGGATGCGTGATCATGCCTAATTGCGAAATTGGTGAAGGAACTATCTTGTTTCCAAATGTGAGCATATACCCCTTCTCTAAAGTGGGGCAGGGGTGTCGAATTCATTCCAACACCACAATTGGTGCAGATGGGTTTGGATATAATTTCTTGGGTGGTGAGCACAAGAAGGTTTGGCACTTTGGTGGAGTTGAAATAAGAGACAATGTGGAAATTGGATCAAATTCTGCGGTTGATGCCGGAGCTTTTTCTCCAACATTTATAGATAATGGAACCAAAATTGATAACTTCTGCCAAGTGGCCCACAACTCAAGAATTGGAAAAGACGTCATCATCTGTGGACGTGCAGGTGTAGCAGGAAGTGTGACACTTGAAGATTATGTTGTTTTGGGAGCTGGGGCCGGTTGTGCACCGGGAGCTCACTTGAAGACCGGAACTCAGGTTGCGGCCATGGGGATTGTTAGTGAGAATGCGGTTTGGGGCCCTAAAGCGACTTTGGGCGGTCATCCCGCTAGACCTTTAAAAGAATGGCTAAGAACTCAGGCCAAAATTAATATTCTGACAAAGAAAAAGGAGGTTGATTATGCTAATGGACAAAAAACAGGTCGTAGAATTTTTACCGCATCGAGATCCTTTTCTATTTATTGATAGTGTTTCAGAGGTTGATACTTCTGGATGTGAGAGTCAAACAGAATTTAAAGAGGCAAAGGACCTGGTTGGCGCCAAGGTTACCGCTCAATTTGAGATCAAAGACGAGCTTGAAATACTTAAAGGTCACTTTCCAGGCAATCCTATTTTACCAGGAGTTGTACAAGTTGAAATGATGGCACAGGCAAGTGCTTTTCTTTCGGTGCCTTTGGTTGGAACTGATATGGCAAATTACGACGTTGAAACTCTTTTGCTTGCTGTGGACAAGGCCAAATTTAGAAAGCCTTTGGTTCCAGGGATGAAGCTTGAAATACAAGCTCACTTAACAAAAGTTAGAGCTAGAATGGCAAGTTATGAAGGCCTAATAACTTGCGATGGAAATAAAATCGCCGAAGCCGTGATTATGGCATCTGTAAATATTACGAAAAGAAACTAAAAGGAACTCAATGAGTGTAGAAATTCACCCAACCGCAATAGTGGAAGAAGGTGCTAAGTTTGGAGACAATGTAAAGATTGGTCCTTATTGTATAATTGGGTCTAATGTTTCCATTGGAGACGGAACTAAGCTTAAGTCACATGTTGTGCTTGAAGGTCACACCATTATTGGTAAAAACAATGATATTCACCAATTTTGCTCGATAGGGGTGCCCCCTCAGGATAAAGGCTACAAAGGCGAGCCGACTGAAACAATTATTGGCGATAATAACTTGTTCAGAGAGAATGTTACTATTCACAGAGCAACGACAAAGCAAAACCATAAGACTGTAGTTGGAAGTAATGGCTACTTCATGGCCGGAGTCCATATTGCTCATGATTGTGTGGTTGGAGACAATGTAACGATGGCAAACAATACTTTATTGGCAGGCCATGTGCATATTGGAGACTTTGTTCAAATGGGCGGAGCTTGCGGTATTACACCATTTGTTAATATTGGAAGAGGAGCCTTCATCGGCGCTGCCAGTGCGATCGATAGAGATATTCCACATTTTTGTGCTGCCTTAGGTAATAGGATTAGACTTAAGGGTGTTAACATCATTGGTATGAAAAGAAGAGGTTACAGCAAAGATCATATTTCAGAGGTTGTAGAATTTTATAGAATAATGGAGGCCAGTGCCTTTTCTCCAAAGGCATTCGTGGAGCATCCAGAAAATATCGAAGATTATAAAAACAACCCTGTAATTCAAGAGTTGGTTGAGTTTATTTCAAAAAGTGAAATCGGACTTCCACCGTTCATGTCTTAAAAGGAACTAATATGACTAATAAGGTAAAAGTGGCCGTGATAGGCTACGGGCATTTAGGCAGGTGGCACTCGCAAAAGGCTGCCCAATTGGACACTTGTGAACTCGTGGCAATTGTTGAATCTTTTCCTGCAAACCAGGAAAAGGCCAAGCAGGCCCATCCTGATACAAAAATTGTAAATGATATCAATGAAGTTATGGGAGAAATAGAAGCTGCAGTAATCGTCACCCCAACTTCAACTCACTATGAGTTGGTAAAGCTGCTTCTTGAAAACGAAAAACATGTTTTTTGTGAAAAACCTCTTTGCTCCACTGTTGAGGAGGCTAAATCTCTTAAGGAAAATCTTAAAGAAGGTTTGGTTCTTCAGGTTGGACACAGTGAAAGATGTCATCAAGCATGGGAGCTATTAAGTGAAGATGTTAAATCCATTAAAGGCGCTGCCACTCTAAAGATTGAAAGGGTTGCAGCTTTTAAGGGTAGGGCAACTGATGTAGATGTTGTGCAAGACTTAATGATTCATGATTTGGACCTAACCCGTTTTCTAATGCAAAGAAAGGTCAAAAACGTTAGGGCGTATGGACATAAAATCAGGACTGGCAAGTGGGACCAGGTAAATGCTGTATTGAATTTTGAAGATGGTTCGGTTGCCATGGTAACAAGTGGAAGAAATCACGTGAGAGAAGTTAGAAGCTTGGAGATTACCCACGACAGTGGATGTTTGTTTGTGGATCTTTTCACAAACCAGATTTCTAAAGCAACAGACACTCAGTTCGATGATGGCGAATACGTTCAAGAGTTTCCTTATGAAAAAAGAGATCATCTTCTTATTGAGCAAGAGAACTTTTATAATTCAATTTTAAATAAAGAGGCTCCAATGGTTGGCTACGAAGATGGACTCAAGGCCATTGAGTTAGTCGAGGCCGTTTTAACCAGTTTGGAATTAGGTAAAGAGGTTGAAGTCTAAACAAAGTTGCTTAATATTGGCCGGTGAAAGATCTGGTGAAGATCATGCACTTACCTTCTTTGATGAACTCAAGGATATGGTGCCCAATTGTGAATTTTTTGGTGTCGGAGGGGAGAGGCTTCGCTCTAGGGGAGTGGAAACTCTTTATGACGTTAAAGACTTCTCTGGTATTGGAATTTCAGAGATCCTGTCCAAGATTCCGTTTTATTTTAAAGCACTCGATCGAATCATTGAGGAAGTGGACAAGCGCCAAACCAAAACAGCTATACTAATCGACTTTCAAGGCTTTAATCTGAAACTTGCAAAGAAACTCAAGAAAAGGGGAGTTAAGGTTCTTTACTACGTTGCTCCCCAAGCATGGGCATGGAAAGCATATAGAGCAAAGGCCTTGCAAGAGTGTGTTCATACTTTGTTCACAATTCTGCCTTTCGAGAAAAAGTGGTTCTCAGACAGAGGTGTCTCTAAAACTCGCTCGGTAATTCATCCTCTGATGATAGAGCATGGACAAAGACTCAAAGAATTAACGGTTAAAAAACATTCTCGCTTTAAGGATCGTAATCCACGCATTCTTTTGTTGCCTGGAAGTAGAAGAAGTGAAGTTCAGGCCTTATTGCCGGTTTACGAGAAGGCGATGATGCTTCTTGGTGAGAACGAAGAATTTGAGCTTGGAATTGTAAATGTGGAGAGTGTCCCAAGTGAATGCTATGAAAGCGGTCTTAGTTTCAATAAAGTTTACGACTCTGAAGAGCTACCAAGTGCTTTTGAGTGGGCAGATATGTGTGTGGCCGCTTCAGGAACAGTGACTCTCTCCTGTGGTCTGTATGGTGTGCCAACTGTTGTTTGCTATAAACTAAGTCTAGTGACTGAGTTTATTTTTAGTCTTTTGGTGAAGTATGATGGGCCTGTTTCTCTAACAAACATAACGCATCAAAAATATCTTTTTCCCGAGCTCATTCAGCATCACGCAGATAGGTACAATATTGTTAAGCATCTCAAAAGGTGGATTAAAGATCCTAAAGAATACGATTCTATTTCAGAAGAACTTTATCAAACAAAACAGATGTTGAGTGGAGAGGATTTTTCGGTTCCTCAATACATGGCAGAAGTGATACAATCCAGCTATGAATCTTAAGCTTGTCTCAAATGTCTTTTTGCTACCCGTCTCAAAATTATGGGATTTTGTTTATAGAGTTCGGCGATCATTCTATGAGTATGGATTAATTAAAAAAGAGTATTTTAAAGTCCCAATCATCTCTGTTGGAAACGTGACCTTTGGCGGAACTGGAAAAACTCCAATGATTATTTGGTTGGTTTCCAAGCTTGAAGATTATAATCAAATTCCAGCAGTTTTAACCCGCGGTTATAAGGGAGATATGGAGAATAAATCTGGGATAATTAAAGGTGGACAAAGATTTAGGTCCAACCCCCAGGTCTTTGGCGATGAGCCAATGCTTATTTCTCAGAGACTTAAAAAGGGAGCAGTGATTGTTGGAAAAAGAAGGGCACAAAACCTAAAAAAATACTTTCACGAGGTAAGGCCGGATGTGGTTTTACTAGATGATGGGTTCCAGCACATTCAACTCTATAGATCTTTTAATATCGTACTGTTTGACGCTCTTCTACCTATCGATAGATATAAGACAGCTCCATTAGGCTACCTACGAGAGGGACTAACCTCACTTAGACATGCTGATGCAATACTCGTTAGTCGCTCCGATCAAGCAAGCGAGGAGCAATTGGAGTCCCTTTTTAAACTTCTAAGACCCTACCATCGAGAAGATACAATTATAGGTAAGTTTAAATATATACCGGCCGGTCTCTATGACTGTTACTATAAAAAGCAGATGGAAACGAGCGAGCTTAAGGGTAAAAAGGTTCTTGCTTTAAGCGCAATTGCTTCGCCTGAGGCCTTTTATAAAATGCTGGAGAATGCGGGAGCTGAAATTGTAGAGAAGATTGATTACCCCGATCATCACTTTTTTAGCGATGAAGAAATCAATGACATCCTTTTGAGGGCAACTAAGCATAATGCATTGGTTTTAACTAGTGAGAAAGACATGGTTAAAATTAGAAGAGTCTCTCAGGACGACAGGATCTTATTCCTAAGCATTTCTGTAGACTTCATCTCCGGAGAGGAAGAGCTTTTGTCGGGTATAAAGAAAGTTATCAACCTTGATTATCAATAGAATGGGATTAAAATAGAAAGATAACCAAGGATCAACTGTGAACTTTCTATTTTTAGCCATTTTCTCTCTTATTTTATCTTCATGTTCTACTCAAAGTTGGAGCGAACTCTTTGGCGGAGATAACCCTGAAGAGAGAAATAAAGAGCTAATGGAATCTTTCGGAACCGAAGAAGAGGTTCTTGAAAAGTTCACGGAGTCTAAAGACGCAGGCCCTAGTCCTGAGCCCGCCCCAGTAGTCGAAAAAAAAGAAAAGAAAGCACCTGTATATAAAAAGAAAAAAACTCAAAGGCCAAAGAAGGAGCAAGCTCCCAAGAAGCGAGTGGCCACTAAGACTGAAAAGCAGGCTCCTGCGGCCAACTACCCTTTAGACTATCCAAAAGAGCTGAAAGTGATGTCCAAGTCCAGTGAAATACTTTGGAGAGAGTTTGATCCAAAATTTTTTACAGGAGAGAAAATATTTATGGATATCAATTACATGGGGATATCCACTGGAAAAATCGTTTTAAGCACTGAAAAAGAAACTGTAATTGGAGAAACACCGGTTTATCACATACACGCAAGAGTTAAAACTGCCGATTACTATAGATACTTGTACGAGTTAGACGACAATATCGATTCATACATATCCAAGAGTACCAAAACCCCTGTAAAGTTTAGTCTAATTCAAAGAGAATCTGGCCAAGATGTGGATGACCTTCAACTTTTTGATTTGGAAAAACTTACCACCTATTCCTTTTATAAAAGGGTAAGTGGCGAGCGAACTAAAAAGAAAAAACATGAAGGTTTTGTACCAAAAAGATTTTCGGATCCTCTATCAGTAATATGGTTTTTAAGAGGCCTTCCAATGGATAAAGGAAAAAGCTTTAAAGTTCCAATTATCAATAGAGGCAAGATTATTATCTTAGAGGCAAAGAATGAAGGTATGGAAACAATAGATACTGAGCTTGGTAAAAAGAAGGCGTATAAAATGTCTGCCTTTACAAGCTATACCGGCGAGACTCTTAAAAGTGGAAAAATGACATTCTGGTTTTCCGCCGATGAGAAACGAGTCTTTTTAAAGTTTAATGCAAAAATAAAAATTGGCTCAATCAGTGGTGAGATAAAAAAATACAAGCTATGAAAGAAAGAGTTCATGTAAATGATTTAACCACACTTTTTATCTGTCCAAGTACGGAGTGGAGAACTCTTGAAAGAAAGGCAATTGCTGATTGTTTATATCTACGCGATAGTGGTGGGAATCCCATTCTTTTTTGTGTGAAAGGATCCTATGTGGACAGGGAGGCAGACAAAAAAGATCTGCCCAGAATTTACTACACTGGCCAAAAGCTTGATAGGCTTTTTGACCTTCGCTATATCAGAGACATGAGCAAAATTCTTAAAGAGAACCGATTTGACATTGTTCATTGCTATAACTTGGACTTTATTTGGGGGCTATGTTTTGTATTATTGTCCAATCCGAAAGTGCCCCTTCTGTTAACATTTAATCACTTTTTGAACTACACCCAAAAATCCCTTTGGCAAAGGTGGCTATTTAGAAGAGTGGATTTGATAATAACTTTCTCCCAGACAACAAAAGAGATAGCACAAGAGACTCTTCCAGTAAGTTTGCGAAAGGTGAAGATCGCTGGAGGAGGAATAGACATTCTCCCTAGACCTGAGAGAGTGGAAAAGCTTGTTAAAAGACTTGGAACAATTGTTTGTGGGGCAGAGGATTACGAGAGAGTAAAAGTTGTTATCTATGCTCTTCACGCACTAATTCCATCAACTGTTGATTTGGGAATTAGGGTTGAATTTTCTTTATTCATGGAGGATGAACAAGAGGAAATTAAAAAGGCCTTAGAAGAGCTAATAGTGACTCTGGAAATGAATGAAGTCGTTAGTTTTAAACCTCTTCTAAGCGAGTATAGTCCTTTTAAAGAGGTAGATGTTTTTGTGAGCACATCCTTTGAGGAGCCATTTAACGATTATGAGATTATGGCACTGCTTTCTCATGTTCCCGTGATTTTTCCAAGAACGGCCTCACGGCAATCAATTCTTTTAAAGTACAAGTGGGTCGGAGAGTCATATTACTTTGAAGATGCAAGAGAGCTGAAGTCAAAACTTCTTAAGCTTCTAATAAATGAGCAAGTATATTTAAATGAACTCCAAGAGAGTCATGAGCAGATTAAAGACCTTCATGGGATTGAGGCATACGCTCAAAGAGTCTCAGGATTTTATGAAAGACTATACGCAAAGCGTCTTAGGTATTTACGTCACAAGGCCAACCTGAATTAAAATAATCTATCAAATTGTAAGCTTTTGAATTTGTTGACTTGTTTGTGTGTTAAACCTCCTGGGACTCCCTAGCATCAGGAGTAATCCAGAGAGGGAAATGTTCATGCTAGTTGGCCATTAATGGGGTATCTAAGCCACTAAAATAACTTAAAAAAAAGTGACTACTTAAAGATTTTTTAATGCTCTTAAATGCTCACCAAGAGCTTGATTCCAACGGGATTTAAATAGCTTAAGTTGTTGACTTCTCTCCCATGTCATCATATAAATCTAAACCCTCTACAGTAGTAGAATTAATGCCAGTTTTTAAGAGGTGTCTTATGACAACTACACAAATCCCCGCGTGGGCAAAAGAATTTGAAGTCGTTACTTCCGAAGAAGAAGCAGCGCAAAGAGGGAGCGAAGAATTTGAGAAACTTCTCAATGAAACCAGCTCTAAAAGCTTCCAAGAAGGTGAAGTTTACAAAGGTAAAGTAATCGCTATCACTGATGACCTAGTTACAGTTGATATCGGTTATAAGCAAGAAGGTCTTGTTTTTGCCAAAGAATTTAGAAATTACGACGGTACGTTGAAAGTTTCTGAAGGCGATGAAATCGAAGTTTACTTGGAGAGACTTGAGTCTCACCTAGGAAACCTTGTTCTTTCTAAAGACAAAGCCGAAATCCTTAAAGCTTGGGACAAAATCTCCGAAGCTTGTGAGAAAGGTCAACCTGTTAAGGGTACTGTTATCGCTAAAGTTAAAGGCGGTCTATCAGTTGACATCGGTGTTAAAGCGTTCCTTCCAGGATCTCAAATTGACATCAGACCTACTAAGAATCTTGATAAGTTCATTGGTAAGACAATGGAATTCAAGGTTATTAAATTTAACAAGAAAAGAGGGAACATCGTTCTTTCTAGAAGAGCTATCCTTCAAGAGGAAAGAGGCAAGTTGAGAGACGAGACTCTTGAGCAAATCTCTGAAGGTATGGTTGTTAAGGGTATCGTTAAAAATATCACTGACTACGGTGCGTTTATCGACCTTGGTGGTGTTGATGGCCTACTTCACATTACTGATATGTCTTGGGGAAGAGTTAAGCACCCTTCTAACCTATTGGCAGTTGGCGATGAAATTGATGTTAAGATCTTGAAGTATGACGCTTCTAAAGAAAGAGTTTCTCTAGGACTTAAGCAAGTACAACCAAACCCTTGGGAATCAGCTCAGGAAAAATACCAAACTGGTACTAAGGTTAAAGGTGAAATCGTTTCAATTAAAGATTACGGAATCTTTGTTGAGCTAGACGATGGAATTGAAGGACTTGTTCACGTATCTGAAGTTTCTTGGACTAATCCTAAGGGACCTATCAAAGGTCACAACGTAGGTGATACAATTGAAGCTCAGGTTCTAGAAGTAGACGTTGAGAATAAGAGAATCTCTCTTGGTCTTAAGCAGCTTCTTGCAAACCCATGGGACGAACTTGAAGTTCAATACCCTGTTGGGAAAGAAGTTGAAGGTGTTGTAAAAGCAGTTGTTGATTTTGGTGTTTTCGTTGATCTTGACGGAGCTCCAGTTGACGCTCTTATTCACGTAAGCGACATCTCTTGGACTAAGAAAAATATTAACCCAAGTGAAGAGTTCAAAGTAGGCGACAAGGTAAAAGCTGTTGTTCTAACTGTTGATAAAGACAATTCTAAATTCTGCCTAGGGATCAAGCAACTTGAAGAAGATCCTTGGAAGAGAATCGAAGAAAGAATGCCAGTTGGCTCTGTTGTTGAAGGCGAAGTTGTAAGAGTTACTGACTTTGGTGCTTTCGTAGAGCTAGAGACAGGAATTGAAGGTCTGATCCACATTTCTGAACTGTCAGAAGAGAGAGTTGAGAAGCCAAGCGATGTTATCAAAGTTGGTGACAAAGTTAAGGCCTTGATCATGTCTATTGACAAGGACGACAAGAAAATTGCTCTTTCGAAGAAAAACGCTGAGAATGGCGCTGATCTTTCGAAATACCAAGATGAGCAAGGTGGAACAAGTGCTCTAGCAGAGAAACTGAAAGGCTTTTCTGTAGATTAATTTTTAAAACATAGTTTTAGAAATATAGGGGGATCTTCTGATCCCCCTTTTTTATTGCGGCCGGATTAAAAATCCAAACATGAAATAATACTTAGTCAGCTCTTCCCCGTCCTCAACATTCAAAGGTTCTTGGTAGTTGAAGCTTGCAAATAGGCCGTAATCAGAGGTTAAGCTTTTATCGTAGGCCAAGGAAACCATTGGGCCGTAAGTACTCTTAGAAGCACTTGTATCTAGCTCAGAGCTAGTTATTTTGCTTTCACCTATATTCACATCAGATGCTTTAAAGTCATAGAATCCACCGAGTCCAAAAGAGATGTTAGACTGCAGATCATATCTTCCAAGAAAGTGGGTCTGAAACTTCTGAACTTCCTCTAAAAGAATGTTGTCTTCCTTTCTAACGGAGTACTCTTTTGTAAGCCTTGTTGCCCCTGCATCCCAGGAGAATCTCTCCGTTAGAAAGCCTTTGATCCATATTCCCAGTCCGAGCTCATTATGATTTAGGCCGTCGGAGTCCATATCATCAGTCTGTTCAATCTGAATGGGTGATCCAAGCCCAAGTCCTAAAAGCCATTTTGGTTTTTTGGACTTTTCAGAAACAAAAATGGTCTTTTGGGCTATTAATTGCTCATCTGTATTTTTGTCGAGTGAATGACCTAGAACTGAATAGGTTAACGATATGATAAGGATGAGTAGCATTTTATTCCTTTCTATAATGCTACTTTATTGAGCTATCTCGGTAAAAGAGGGAGAAGCTTATTTATTTCATTGTTAATCTCTATGTTTTATCAAAAAACAGTGATGAATTTTGAGATCTGAGAAGTCTTGAGGGATTGATTTTAAACTAACGTCTTTTATATCAAAGTCTTCACTCAAAATAGGATCAAGCTTGAACTTTCTAAAATTATTGGAAAAATATAGGTCGCCACCTTTATTTAACCTATTCATGCATAGTCTGATCAGGCCCAAATGATCTCTCTGCACATCAAAGGAGCCCTCCATTCTTTTAGAATTGGAAAAGCTTGGAGGATCACAGAAAATAAGGTCATATTTGGACTCTTCTGATTTCAAAAACTCAAATGTATCGCTATGGATGAAGTTGTGATCATTTATAGTTAAGTTGTTTAGCCTAAAGTTGTCTTTGGCCCAATTTAAGTAGGTCTTTGACATGTCCACTGATGTGGTGAAACCTTTACCCATTGCAGCTGCCACACTAAATGATCCTGTGTAACAGAAAAGGTTTAAAAAGCGCTTATTCTTTGAAATTGATCGAATTTCTTTTCTAAGAGGACGATGGTCTAGGAAAAGGCCCGAGTCTAGATAATCGCTAAGGTTAACTTTATATTTGCACCCATTTTCGGTAATTACCATTGTCTCACCCTCTGCTGTGAAGGTTTCGTATTGGCTTTTACCCTTTTTAATTTCACGCACCTTTAGAAAGATCTTTGATTCATTAATATTAAGTGTGGCCGTAATCGCCTCGATTATATCCGAGCGATGCTGTTTGACTTTCCTTTGATTTTCTTCTGTCGGTTCAAGCTTTTTCCCCTTTTCCCATACAATGGCACTATCCTTGTATATATCAATAATAAAAGGATATTGAGGGATGTCTTTGTCATAGAGACGGTATGCCTCAATATTGTTTTGGGATAAAAACTTTTTGAGCTTTTTATGGTTTTTCCTAAGGCGGTTTTGAATAGTTGTTTTATCTTCCATAACACGTATTATAAAATGCAATGTGGAAATGCAAAAGAACTGTATTGCTCAAAATGGATTTTAATTATGTTTAATGAAGCTTCTAAAATTGAAATAATAATGGGAAATGGCGATGAAAAATCAGGTGATCCTGGAGTTGCTATCGCTGAGAAGACAAAGCTTAAAAAGCCCCCTATGTACAAGGTATTAATGCATAATGATGACTATACGACCATGGAGTTTGTCATTCATGTGCTAATGAAGTTTTTTAACAAAACCTATGAGGAGGCACACGCTATCATGTTGCAAGTTCACAATGATGGTATTGGTATCTGTGGCATTTTTACTCATGAAGTGGCGGAATCAAAATCACACAAAGTGAACCGTTATTCTCGGGGAAAAGGGCATCCATTAAAAAGCTCAATTGAACCTTGCGACTCCTAAAATCGTTCCCATATTGAGTTATAGAGAGGTGATTATATGATTAGTTCCCAACTGGAAATGTATTTAAATAAGGCCATTAAAAAGGCCAATGAACGAAAACACGAGTTTTTAACTCTGGAAAACGTACTTTTAGCAATAGTTGAAGATAAGACTGTTAATAAGGTTTTAGGAGAGTGCGGAGTTGATATCAATCTTTTGAAGAAAGATTTGGAAACATTTATCGATGAAGATTCTAACTTTTCTCTACTAAACCAAGAAGAAATTGATGAACTAGGAAAAGAGCAGTTCACTAACGAGGAGATGAGAAGAATTGCCAACCAAAATGGCATTTTCTATCAACCAGAGATCTCACTTTCTTTGCAAAGAATCATCCAACGAGCCGCACTTCACGTTCAAAGCTCAGGTAAAAAAGCCATTCTTCCAGTAAATCTACTTGTGGCAATGTTTAGTGCAAAAGAGGCCTACGGGGTCTACCTACTTAAAAAACACGGTGTTGAAAGAATCAATATTGTGGAGAAGATTGCACATGGTTCAGACAGTCCATCAACAGGGGATAGTTCAATAGAATCAGATCCGCTAGAGGGTGAGGAAGAGAAATGTTCAAAAGTTCTTGAAGAATATACGGTAAATCTAAACAAACTTGCTAGAGAAGGAAAGATAGACCCTGTTGTAGGCAGAAAGGATGAGCTCCAAAGAGTTATTCAAATTCTTTGTAGAAGAAGAAAGAACAACCCTGTTCTAGTTGGCGACGCTGGGGTAGGAAAGACTGCCGTGGCCGAAGGACTGGCCATACTAATTGAAGATGGGCAGGTTCCATCCATTATTGCGGATATGGAAATTTACAGTCTCGACATGGCCGGACTTCTCGCCGGGACAAAATTCCGTGGTGATTTTGAGGAAAGATTAAAGGCAGTAATTGCAGCTATAGAAGAAAAGAATAAAGAGCACGGCTGTATTCTTTATATCGATGAAATTCACAATATCATTGGAGCTGGTAGTACTAATGCTGGGAGTATGGATGCCTCAAACTTACTAAAACCTGCTTTGAGCAGGGGAACTATTCGCTGTATGGGAAGCACTACCTATGACGAATTTAGAAAGTTTTTTGAAAAAGACCAGGCCCTTACAAGACGTTTCCAGAAAATTGACATTTTGGAGCCATCTGTAGGGGATACTATTAATATTTTGAAAGGGCTACGTTCTAGGTTCGAAGACCACCACGGTGTTGCTTATTCTAACGAGGTACTTGAGTCTGCAGTAAATTTAAGTAATAAACACATAAATGATAGAAAACTTCCTGATAAAGCAATTGATGTAATCGATGAAGTTGGAGCATTTTTAAGGATACGTAACAAAGACGCCAAAGAGGGCGAAGTTCAAAAAGATGTGAGGATTCAGGATATAGAGAAGGTTGTAGCTAAAATTGCTCGAATCCCAGAGAAAAACATCACTTCTAACGAGAAGGACAAATTAAAACATCTAGAGAGAGATCTCAAGTTATTGATTTTTGGGCAAGACAACGCCATTGAAAAAGTTAGCAACGCAATCATCCTTTCCCGATCGGGACTTGGTGATCAGCAAAAGCCAATAGCAAACTTTCTTTTTGCGGGCCCGACGGGGGTAGGTAAAACAGAGCTTGCTAAGCAACTTGCCATGACCATGGGGATAAACTTTGAAAGAATAGATATGTCGGAGTACATGGAAAAGCACTCCGTTTCTAAGTTGATTGGAGCTCCTCCAGGTTATGTGGGGTTTGATCAAGGAGGGATTTTAACTGAAAAAGTTAATAAAAACCCATACTCAGTCCTGTTACTTGATGAGATAGAGAAAGCTCACCCTGACGTATTTAACATCCTTCTTCAAGTTATGGATCATGGGAAACTTACGGACTCTAATGGCAAAACCTTTGATTTTAGGAATGTTATTCTGATAATGACCAGTAATGCCGGTGCTCAGGAAATGGAGTCTGGAAGTATTGGGCTATCTAAAGGCGGGGCTAAATTCAATATTGCCAAAAGAGATCAGGCCATTAAAAAGTACTTCACCCCCGAGTTTAGAAATAGGTTGGATGCAGTGATTTACTTTAATCATCTTTCAAACGTAAACATTAAATCGATAGTCGAAAAGTTCATTATGGAGCTCGAAAATCAGTTGTTGGAGAAGAAGGTTGAGCTCGAAGTTAGTGACGAAGTTATCGACTGGATCGCACTTACCGGCTATGACCCTAAGATGGGAGCAAGGCCAATTGGCAGAATGGTTAACGAAGAACTTAGAAAGTCTTTGGCCAATGAAGTCTTGTTTGGAAAGCTTGAAAAAGGTGGAAAAGTAGTCGCAAAACTTAAGAACGACAAGGTAAACTTTGAGTTTGAGACTAAGAAAGTGGAAGAAATTTCACCTTAAGATACCTAGTTTTTAAGAGGGAATTTGTACTTTTTTTAAAAAAAATTCCCTCTTAAAAAAACGGCTGAAAACGTTCAACAGCCTTTGCTGCAATGATTATCCTAAAATACCTATAAGGCCTGCCTCTAAAAAACATATTTTAAAAAACTTAAGTCTTTTTTTGAATCTTCCGATGGAAAAACAAATTTTATATTTTTTATTTGCGTTAAATAAAAAAACTGTTTATCCTTGAAATTAGATACAATATTATTTTTGGGGATTAAATTTATTTCTGGGAGGAAATTTATGGCTGCAAAAAAAGCAACAAAGAAAAAAGTAGCTAAAAAAGCAACAAAGAAAAAAGTTGCAAAAAAAGCTACAAAGAAAAAAGTAGCTAAGAAAAAAGCAACTAAGAAAAAAGCCACTAAAAAGAAAGCAACTAAGAAAAAGGTTGCTAAAAAGAAAGTAGCTAAGAAAAA
>PBFR01000030.1 GCA_002718735.1 Halobacteriovoraceae bacterium
GCCTCCGAGTGAATTTCGAAGGCATTTAAAAGTAGGGCCTCTTTAATAATCGGTACCATTTTTGGGGTACAGATCAAGGTAGGGGCACTTTTATTACAAATGAGATCAATATTAACTCTACTTAGAGTTTGTTTCTCTCCATCACCATTTGAGCGTCTACCACTTTTTCGCGTTATCTTGAGTGACGAGATAGAGAGTCGGCTGATGGAAACAAAAATCGATACCCTGAGAGCTTCCTCATTTGGCACTCAAGCCTTTGGATAATACTGTAAAAAAATTGTTTAATAATTTCTGAAAATTCAAAGTCAGTCGAACGGTTAAGTTTAAGTATGGAAGGCGAGCTTGCCTCGCCGTTTCTAAAACTGTCTTCCAACATTTTGCGGATCAAGGAGTGGACCAGGGGATCCCCAACAAAAAACTCTTCCAGTAAAATCTTTAGAACAGAAGTTTGATGTTCCTGAATATAAGAAAGAGCCATTTGAGAATTTTTTAAAGCTTCCCACGTCGCCACCATATAAAGCTTCTCCCCACGTTATTATTGATCCATCGGATCTTATTGCCGCAAAGGCTTGCTCCGTCGCAGCGACACTTGTTACATTAATGCTCCCATCAAGTTGGGAACTAACCCCACTGCTATCTCCACCCATTGTAGAGTCTCCCCAAATGACGACTGATCCATTTGTTCTGAGTGCAGCAAAGGCCCTACTTGTAGTTGCAATGCTTGTTACATTAATACTTCCATTAAGGTCAGAGCTAACACTACTGCTATCCCCGCCATATGTTGCGAACCCCCAAGTAACCACCGAGCCATCGACCCTGATCGCTGCAAACGCTGCATCTGTTGAAGCTATGCTGCTCACATCAATAGTTCCATCAAGAGAAGCACTCATACTGCTGCTATCTCCTCCATAGGACGAATGTCCCCATGTAATTACAGACCCATCTTATCTAATTACAGCAAAGGCTCGACGTGTTGTAGCGATGTCTACCACACCAGTAGTTCCGGTAAGATCTGAACTTACAGTGCTGCTATCTCCACCGTAAGATGAATTTCCCCATGTAATTACGGACCCATCTGATCTGATTGCTGCAAATGCGCGTTCTGTTGAAACAATATTTACTACATCAATAGTTCCATTGAGATCTGAGCTTACACTGCTACTGTCACCACAGTAGGTTGAACTTCCCCAGGTCACTATCGAACCATCGGTTCTAATTGCCGCAAATGCGCTATTGTTTGCATAAATCCTGGTTACCGCAGTGGTGCCATTAAGTTCTGAACTCACGCTGCTGCTGTCTCCACCGAAGGCCAAATCTCCCCATGTTATTACTGATCCATCTGTTCTGATTGCCGCAAAAGCACCAGTTGTTGCAACAACATCTTGAATTTGTTAGCTCTTATTTGAAAGGTCATATTCCTGAACTTTTTTACAAGAGCTCTCATTCAAATTCTTGTCTGTAAACTTGGCATATATAGATATACTACCTTCCGGAAGATTTCCAAGACGGACACGTATAGAGTCCTTGGTTCCATCTACATATTTATACCCAACAACATTTGAGTTTGAACATGAGCTGTCGGAGAATAGCTGTAAAATTCCTAGTTTGTTTGGGACTTCAACTTTAAGGACTGGTGTGGCCGCGTTTCCAACACTAGTGTAGGGAGCTACAAAACCCAAAGATTTTAAGAGCTTATCGCTAGAGCCTGAGGAGCCTGAGTTGTTTAGGTTGAGGTTTCCGCCTGATTTACCAAAAGAGCCTAATAGGACTGTAAAGAGGGTAAAGAGGAACACTCTAAATATAGCAATCTTGGCGTAAAAATCATGACGTATTTTTCGGCTAAACCGACATAAATATTTATATATTCTTATTAAACGTAATTATTTTAGGTGATTAGCTGGTTAAACAATTTGATCTTTCCTCCACTAAGGATTCTTTATTTAGATTGGGAGAGAGGAAACTGTCGTAAGAAATCAGGATCAAAAAATAGATATATTGATTGATCCTGTCTTCTATAGCTGGGAGTTGGAACTAATGAAAGTGTACTTTAGTTTCCGATATCGTTTTTACCAAACTGTTCTTCATCATTGGCATTGCTCCTTGGGTTTTTAAGAGAAAGTGGTTTTCCAAGAAGCCCCTTTGCTCTACCTATTCCTTCATCTAGGTATTTCTCTGGAACTTTATGCTCAGGCTTAGATGTTTCATTGAACAGGTGAACAGTTTGAGTTGGGAAGGCAAAGTTCACTTCAAGTTCTTTTGCGAGCCTAAGCACGTCAATCATGAGTCTGTGTTTTTCGGCCTGCTCTCTTGCATATTCTGAGGTTTCCCAAAATACCATTAGTTGTATATCAAGGGAGCTTGCTCCAAAATTTGTGAAGTAAACATTGAAGTTATCTTTTCTAGTCCACTTGTTGGAGAGAATTAACTGTCTGATACCCTCACAAAAGGCTTCAACCTTCTCAGGTGGAGTATCGTACTCAACTCCTAGAGTGGTGTTTAGTCTTCTGTAGCGCCTTTTTCCTTTATTATCTATCGCTCTATTCATAAGTTCGCCATTAGAGACAGTAATTATAGAGTCGTAAAACGTTCTAATTCTTGTGGATCTAAACCCGACTTCAACGACTGTTCCTTCTATGTCGCCTGTGGTGATAACGTCTCCAATATCAAAAGGACGATCAAGAACTAGCATAATTGATCCAAAAAAGTTTGCCAGTGTGTCTTTTGCAGCAAAGGCAAAAGCAAGACCCCCAATACCTAGACCTGCAAGAATGCCTGTAACATCAATTGTCAGAGAGGCAGCAATTAGCAAAATCCCCAAAATATAAACGAAGACGAAACTTGTTTTAGTTGCAAGTGGTATGATGATGTCATCAAACTTGCTCTCAGTTAGGGAGGCCTTTTCGTTAAAATAATATGAGAGAAGCTCAACCACTCTATGGCCAAGCCACACAGCGGCCAGGGCGCTTAACACATAAATTGTTCTTTTGATGAATGCAAGCTGTGTTGGTTCAAAATCAAGCCAAGAGAGATTAATAAAGACCAAGTATAAGAGAATTATCTTCCCAAAAGGAATCATGGCCTTCTTTATGACTTGGGTTTGATTCTCTTTGAAGGCGTGAACATTTTTATTAATGATCTGCCTTCCAATGAATGAAATTACCTTCTCGATTAGATAAGCAACAATAACTAAGAATAGTAGACCTATCCATTGCCATGCCTCTATAAATAAGAACTCCTTTTGACTCCAGGCCGGAAGAGCTTTTCTTAAAGTTTCTCTCCAGGTTTTTAATTTAACTACGCCTTCGACAATAGACTTATCTTTTAACAGTTCTTTGTAAGCTGGAATAGATTCGATTGTGTCTTTAGAGAATAACCATTTAGAATCAATTTTAGCTAAACTAATTTCAATGCTATTATCTTGCAATTGCTTTTTATCATAAACCCATACTTCGGCTTTGGGCTCTAGGGGAATCTTTTCATAATTGATACGTTCCATGCGATCGAAAATATAAATTAAAGATTCACTAATTTTAATAGCGGCTTCTTTTTGGGCGGCCGGATCTATACCTGATAAATCAAGGGCCTCTTTTGCACGAGCATAAGATTGAGACACATTTTGATTGTTCTTAACGTCAACCATTGCCTTCAAAAAAGTTTTAAAGGTCGCTCTTGGAGAATCAAGTTCAACATTTGCATTGGCCATCAAGCTGGCCAGTAAAAAACATAATAAAGTCTTCATAGTTTCCTCGGTGGTTATACTAAATCAAAAGTGTATAAGTACTGGAAATTTTTGTCGAGAAGTGATCTTAAAATTTCTAAAATACTTTAAATTTAGAGTCTCAAACCTTGACGGTCGCTAATTTGCACCCATTTTAAGTAGTGACAAACAAGGAGCAGGCATATGAATAAATTTGACCAAATTGTTGCGGGTGCTTTGGACATCGCGCAATCCAAGGCCATCGAAAATAAAAACACTGAATTGGCGCCGGCCCATCTTTTGTATGGGTTGATTTCAAACCCATCAAGTTTCAGTGCCAAGACATATAAAGACGACCTTTCAAAAGTTGAGGCTTTGTTAGGTCATATCCCTACAACTACGAGTGATTTAAACCCTGAAAATATCCGACCTTCTGGAGCTCTTTCGGGATGGCTTACCCAGGCAAGTGCAAATGCTGCAAAATCGGGAAGACAAGAGATGGGGGAGAGAGACCTTTTGAAGTTTCTTCCACAAACATTTCCGACTCTTGATCTTGATTATTCCAAGTTAAAAGGAAGTGAGCAGGAAGAGACTGAAGTACCTTCGTTTTTGGTGAACCTCAATGATCTTGCAAAGGAAGGTAAGCTAGATCCTGTAATTGGAAGAACCAAAGAGATTAGAGCTGTTATGGAAATTCTTGGCAGGCGAGGAAAAAACAATCCTGTTCTTGTTGGGCCTGCGGGGGTTGGTAAGACTGCCATCGTTGAGGGTCTTGCAGACGCAATCGTAAAAGAGCAGGTTCCTGATGTATTAAAAGGCAAGACCGTTTATAGCATGGAGCTTGGTTCTCTTCTCGCTGGAACAAAGTTTAGAGGCGAGTTTGAGGAGAGGGTTCAAAATCTTTTAAAATTTGCGAAGGAAGGTGCTGGTGAATACATCATTTTCATTGATGAAATTCACCAACTAATTGGAGCTGGAAAAACTGAGGGAGCAATGGATGCGGCAAACCTATTAAAACCAGCTCTTGCAAGAGGAGATCTTCACTGTATTGGGGCCACCACAGAGGATGAGTTTCAAAAGCATATTCTAAAAGATCCAGCACTTGAGAGAAGGTTTAGACAGGTCCCTGTTCACGAGCCTTCTAGAGAGGACTCTATTGAAATACTTATGGGGCTTAAAGAAAAATTTGAGGGGCATCATGGTATCAAGATTTCAGACGAAGCTATTTATAGCTCAGTCATGCTTTCTGATCAGTACATTACGGACAAGAACTTGCCAGATAAAGCAATTGACTTGATTGATGAGTCGGCTTCGGCCCTTAAGCTATCTGCAGAGGCTATGCCTACTGAGCTTGAACTTTTAAAGTCTGAAATTAGAAATAAAAAGATTCTTGCTCAGGTTGATAAAGACAATAAAGAAATTCATCAGGAGATAGATAAACTTCAAAAGAAGTTCGATGAAGGTTATGTTAAGTGGGAGGCCCAAGTTGGATCCCTGAAAAAGGTTAGTGAGATTAGAAACAGAGTTGAAAAACTCAAGTTCGATCTTGAGGTTGCAGAAAGAGAGTCCAACTATGAAGAAGCTTCAAAGATCAAGTATCACTTATTACCTGAGGCCGAGAAAGAGCTTCAAAGTATGAGTCATGATTGGATTCTGAGAGAAGAAAACATAGCCAATATAATTGCTCGCCACACTGGGATTCCTGTTGAGAAGATTTTGAAATCTAAACAGGAAGAGCTTTTAAAGCTTGAAGACATTCTCAACCAAAGAGTCTTTGGTCAAGAGGAGGCGTTAACAGAAATAAGCGAGACCCTTCTATCGAGTTACGCAGGCCTGACCGATGAGACTCGCCCAATGGGGTCGTTCCTGCTAATGGGCCCTACAGGTGTTGGTAAAACCGAGACGGCCAAGAGTTTGGCGTCGTATCTATTCGACGATGAAAAAAATATGATTCGTCTGGATATGAGTGAGTTCAGCGAAAAGCACAGTGTGGCCAAGCTTATTGGAGCCCCTGCTGGGTATGTTGGCTATGACGAGGGAGGCGTGCTTACTGAGGCAGTAAGACGCCACCCATACTCAGTTGTCCTCTTCGATGAGATAGAGAAGGCACACCCTGACTTCTCGGATATTCTTCTGCAAATCCTTGATGATGGAAGGCTTACAGATAATAAGGGAAGAACAATTAACTTTAAAAACACTATTATTATTCTTACAACCAACTCAAAGGATCCTGAAAGAGACTTTAAACCAGAAGTTCTAGGTAGACTTGATGCTAGACTAGAGTATAAACCCCTTGGTAAAAACGTTATGGCAAATCTTGTTGAGAAACAAATTAAGCTTCTTCAAAGCAGACTCAAATCCAAGAAGATGGAGATTGAGTTCAGCGAGGATGCTAAAAGTAAACTTGCCGAGCTTGGGTATGATGAAAAGTTTGGAGCAAGGCCACTTCAATCTGTATTCAATAGACTTGTGATAAGACCTCTTTCCAAATTTATATTAAAAGGTGAAGAGGGGACTGGAGCAGTAAGTGTTACGGTCAAAGATGATCAAATCAACCTAATTCAAGTTTAATAAGTTGAGGCCAGTTTTTGGCCTCTTTTTCATTAAATAGCTTTCAGAACTGCCTGCCAGTTAATTGAGGATCAAACGAATAATTAGGATTGCCCCAGCAGAAGATATTTCCAACTAAGTCTTTAGAGCAGAAATTTTCTTCTGAAGCAAATAAAAAGGAGCCATCTGAAAAACCGTTATATTCTTCACTTATGGCCCCACCATTATCACTTTCTCCCCATGTTACAATAGAGCCGTCGGATCTAATAGCCGCAAACGCTCTATCTGTCCCAGCGATGCTTACTACATCGATGGTTCCATCAAGCTCGGCGCTCACACTACTGCTGTCTCCACCATAATCAGGCTTTCCCCATGTAATCACAGATCCATCTGATCTGATCGCTGCGAAGGCTGCAAAATTACTAATTCCCGCTGTGCCGGCAATACTAACTACATCAATGCTGCCATCAAGTTCCGAACTCACACTGCTACTGTCGCCACCTCCATTGGAGCTGCCCCAAGTAATCACTGATCCATCTGATCTGATCGCAGCGAATGCCTTTCCGTTAGGAACAATGCTTATTACATCTATGGTTCCGTCTATTTGAGAGCTAACACTGCTTGTATTTCCGCCGGCGCTGGAGTATCCCCATGCAATGACTGAGCCGTCATCTCTAAGTGCTGCAAATGCAGAACCAGTGTTGCCACTAGATGCAGTTATACTTATTACAGGTGTGGTGCCATTAATAGCTGTGCTTACACTGGCGCTGTCACCACCATGTCCAGAGTCTCCCCAGGTAACTACAGAGCCATCACTTCTGATTGCGGCAAAAGCTTCGGCAGTTGCAACTATGCTCGTTACGTTAATCGTTCCGTTAATTGAGGAGCTAACTGTGCTGCTATTGCCACCTTGCAATGGATCTCCCCAAGTGATTACGGATCCGTCTGATCTAATCGCAGCAAAGGCACCATCAGTGGCTGAGATGCTGACTACGTTAACGGTTCCATTTATATCTGCAGCAACACCGGTGCTATCTCCGCCGTAGGTGGCACTTCCCCAAGTTATGACTGACCCGTCTGATCTTAATGCAGCAAAAGCGCCCTCTGATGCTACTACATTTGTAACAGGTGTGCTCCCATCAAGTTCAGTGCTAACACTGCTAGTGTCTCCACCCAAACTACTACTACCCCAGGCTATAACAGAGCCATCAGATCTTAATGCGGCAAATGAATAATTATTTGGGATGATGCTAGTAACATTAATGCTTCCGTCGATGTCAGTGCTTACGCTGCTAGTATCTCCTCCTGAATAGGCGTCTCCCCATGCAATAACAGAGCCATCAGTCTTTAGAGCGGCAAAGGAAGAGTATGAGTAAGAGATTGCTGAATGGATGCTAGCTATATCAATTAGGTTTTTAGAACCAGAGCTCTTATTCGAGCTATCTCCTCCGTATGAAGAGTGACCCCACGTGACAATGGACCCGTCGGCTCTTGTTGCCGCAAATGCTTGGTCTGTTGCCACAATGCTTGTTACGCTGACTGTTCCATCAAGATCAGCACTTACATCGCTACTGTCTCCACCGTAATTACTGCTGCCCCAAGTTATAACTGAACCGTCACTTCTGAGTGCGGCAAATGCCTGTTTTGTTGATGCAATACTAATTACTTCCACACTTCCATCGATGTCAGAGCTCACGCTACTGCTATTTGCTCCATGTGAACCATATCCCCAAGTTATGACAGAACCATTTGATCTAATTGCTGCAAAGGCACCTCTTGAAGCTTCAATACTTGTAACATTGATGGTTCCATTAAGATCGGAGCTGACACCGCTGGTGCTTCCACCATATCCACCATGACCCCAAGCAATGACGGATCCATCCGACCTAACTGCAGCGAAGGCTGATTCCGTCGAATAAATACTCGTAACGGGGGTGCTTCCATCGAGTTCAGTACTTACACCACTACTATCACCACCGTTAGAGGAGTTCCCCCAGGTAATTACTGAGCCATCAGATCTAAGTGCTGCAAAGGCCTTCTCTGTGGCAGTAATACTAACCACACTAATAGTTCCATTTATATCAGAACTTACACTGTCACTATCTCCACCGAATACGTTGTTTCCCCATGTCACGACAGATCCATCTGTTCTCAAAGCAGCGAAGGCCGCGTACGTAGAGGCTATGCTCGTAACAGCTATGCTTCCATTGAGCTCAGAGCTCACACTGCTGCTGTCGCCACCATTATTAGTGCTACCCCATGAGACAACGGATCCATCTGACCTTATTGCTGCAAAGGAGCGGAATGAGGATGTAATGCTCGTTACGGCTGTGGTTCCATTAAGCTCGGTGCTTACATCGCTGCTATCTCCACCGTATGAGTTGTCTCCCCATGTTATTACAGAACCATCTACTCTTAATGCAGCAAATGCTCTCTCGCTCGCTATAATATTAGTCACGCTTATATTGCCATTGAGGTCGGGACTTACACCACTGCTGTCTCCACCATATGTGGAGTCTCCCCACGTTATGACAGACCCGTCAGATCTGACTGCAGCGAATGCTCGTTCAGTAGCTGCAATGCTAGTTACTGCAATGCTACCATCGAGCTGTTCACTTACACTGCTGCTGTTTCCACCATATGAAGGGACGCCCCAAGTAATAACAGATCCATCAGATCTGATCGCTGCAAAAGCATTGTTATTTGAGACTATAGTTTGAATATCATAGTTTTTATTTGAAAGGTCGTATTGATCCATTTCTTTACAGGCTATTTCATCTCCATTTTTATCTGTAAATTTGGCATAAATATTTGTGACCCCATCAAAAAGGTTTCCAAGGCGAACCCTTGTGGAGCTTACGCTTCCATCTACGTATTTCTGGCCAACAATATTGGCATTTGAACATGAACTATCTGAAAAGAGTTGTAATACGCCCAATGTCTCGGGAACCTCAACTTCTAGGACAGGAGTCGCTAAATTACCAACACTGCTATATGGAGTGGGGAAGCCCAGTGGCTTCAAGAATTTTGAGTCTAAAACAAAGGTGGGCTTTGAAGGAGCTGAAGGTGTTTTTGTGTTTTGAGTCACGTCAGCACTATTTTTTCCGCAAGAAATAGTCAAAATTGTAAAAGCTAATATTATGACTCTAATTTGCACTCAATCCCTCTCCTTGCTTTTTATCTCCATATAATATGTTCGGTTTTATTCCCTGATATATTTAGTATTTCTTATATGCGTCGTGATTTAAGGTGTTTGTAGGAATTGCATTATGTTTTCGTAAGAAGTGAATGTATAGGTGCACATTACTTATGGCACCGATGAATAGTGGGTATCAAATCCACCAAGGCACGGCAGAGTAGAGTGCTTTCTTTTCTTTCATTTCAAAAATAAAAAAATTTACAAAGACACCGCACTTGAAAATGACTCGTGATCTGCACTGCTGTAGATAGCATGCAGCTTCCGTAACTCCCCAATGAAGGGGAGCCTTTTAACCAAAGGTGTTTGTTATGGAAGACACAATCAGGGTTTTGACTTTGATTAAACTAGTTTTGGATATCGCGAATTCAATTCTAGATTTAATCAAACGATGATTTAGGTGGGGTGTTAGCGCATCCCACCACCTGATCATGTTCTAAAATCATATAAGATTTAATAGAGTCATACAAGTGGATTAAGCTTGATGCCATTTAAGTAATTGAAAACATTAAGGGACTCTCACCATTCTATAAAGAATTCACAGTTGATTGAATGCAGTGCTGCGGTGCGGTATTTTGAGACAGCTTCAAAACATCAATTAGTTTAAAGGAGATACCCATGTTTAAAACATTAGCACTCGGTCTTATTTTGGCATCAGCTTCAGCATTTTCTGACACACACTTCAGCTCTTCAATCTCTGTGGGTAAAGTTGGAATAGGTGAGATTCCTACTGAAGAGGTTACTTTCACCTTTATGGCCGACGTTAAAAAGATTTATCCTAGTCTAAACACGGTGGCCTACAAAAATGTGAGATTTTTAAGTAGTGATGAAATTGCGTATCGTATATCCTCTACTTATAAAGGTAGCCTTTGTCAATTCTTAGGCCACGGTAGCGCAAATTGGAACTTTCTAGCTATATCCGATTATATAGAAGGTGAGTTCTATAAGGTCAATTGGATTGAAGAAGGCAATTTTGAATTTCAAATAGGGGAAGGATATGTAAAAACCATTGACGACCTATCATGCGATATTGAGTAGGTATTAAAATAGTAAGGCCCTTTCCTAGGGCCTTTTTTTATGTGAACTGCTCAAACCAAAGTCCAAGCTCTTTTTGAATCCTTTGCTTTTCCTCTTCTGGAAAGGGGTTGTGATCTATTGATAAAAATTTTAAGTTCGGTAGCTTGTCAGTTTTTAAATTGAGGCTCTTAAGCTTATTGCTGTTAAGATTCAGTCTCACAATTTCTTCAAGAAAGTAAATAGAATCCGTAAAGCTCTCGATATCATTATTAGAGAGATTCAGCTCTTTTAGTTTTGAAAGTGATTCCATATTTAGTGGGAGCGACTTTAGCTTGTTTGATGATAGGTTCAATATCTGAACAGGGGAGTTCGCCCCAACAATCGGTGGGAGTGAGCTTATCGAACAAGCAGATAGATTTAAGCTTTTAAGCTTTGGAAGGAGTAACAACTCCTTTGGAACCTCTTTTAATTCCTTTGATTGGATATTTACAGTTTCAAGCTTTGAAAGAGCGGCAATATCTTCTTGAACAGTTTTGAGCTCACTAGACTGAATGTAGAGCTGGGTGAGATTTGTAAGCGTAAACAACTCATTAGGAAGAGTTGCTCCTTTGGTTTTAATCTTTAAAACTGTAGCTTCTTGAGGTGCTTCCAGCGCCTTCTTCAAAGACTTAAAAATTGCCATACTTAGTCCTGTGCGCCAGGGATTCCTAAAAAGTATAATATAGAAGTCATAGGCCCGTGACTCATATGTTGTTTGGCGCTTTGTTTTACAATTTCCTTGGCATGAAATGCGATACCAAGGCCGGCCTTGGCAAGCATGTGAAGATCATTTGCTCCATCTCCAATTGCCACAACTTGCTCAAGTCTAATTCCTTCTTGCTGGGCAAGAAGATCAACGAGCATTGCCTTTTTCTCAGCATTTACAATCGAACCTTTAATATCACCGGTGAGCACTCCATTTTCAATATGAAGGTCATTGGCAAAGGCGTAATCAATGCCAAGCTTTTCTTTAAAGTAATTTGCAAAGTAGGTGAATCCACCTGATATGATGGCGATTTTATAACCAAGAGACTTTACAGTTTTTACAAACTCTTCAACTCCCTCAGTGAGTTTTATTTCCTCAATAATCTCCTGAAGAAGATCTTCTCTTAAACCCTTCAACAATCTAACTCTTTCAACAAGAGACTCGTCAAAGTTTAGGTGTCCCTCCATTGCTCTTTCTGTAATCTCATGGACCTTGTCACCCACACCATGGGCCTTGGCCATCTCTACAATAACCTCGGATTGAATAAGAGTGGAGTCCATATCAAAAACAATAAGTCTTTTGTTTCTTCTCCAAACGTCGTCTTTTAAAAGAGCAAGATCTGTCTCATGCTTGTTGCTTAGGTTGATCAATTTCTCTTTTACTTGATCCCAATTCACATCCTTAGACTCAGCTCTAGTTCCGATCTCAAGAGATTTGAACTGATTTTCGGTCACATTTTCAATTCTTTGAATATTGATGTTGCTCTCGGCGAGGGTGCTTGAGATATCATGTAAAAAGTCAGGGGTGATTCCTCCCAAAGAAACACAACTTAATATATACTTGTCCCCTGGAGCACTTATTCGCTCTTTGTCCTCAATAATCTCAAAATCAAGCTCAACGCCCATTTTTTTTGCAGTAAAAAGAAGGTCCTTTATAAGGGGGGAGTTATCTTGCTCTCCTTCGGCATTGGACATATTTAAAAGAATACTCAAAGAAAGAAGGCCGTGGGTTATGGATTGTCCCATGTCCTCAATTTTAGCCTTGGACTTGCAAATACAATTCATGAGCGCAGCTGTGATCCCTGGGTGATCTGGCCCGCTAATTGTTACAAGTACGAGTTCTTTATTCATTTGCTTCCTTTAGGTTGCTTTTCTTGACAGCTCTGGACTGTTTAAGCTTGGCAATCATATTAATTGAATATGAGATTGCAGACCAGAGGGAAAGAATTGAAGCGGCATATATTAGGATGGTGCCCAAGATTGGGAAAGGAAATATCCACCATGCTTCATTGGCCATAAGCATTGGGATGCCAATCATTTGTATGGCCGTTTTCCATTTGCCAAGATTACTGACCGGAACACTTATACCTTCATTTGTTGCCAAAAGTCTTAAACTTGTCATGTACATCTCTCTTAAAACCAAAATGATCACAATAAAGGCAGGTACTCTGTCTAAGGCCTGTAGCATGATTAAAGAAGAAACTGTTAAAAACTTGTCGGCGATTGGATCAATAAATGAGCCAAATACAGTAACGATGCCTCGTTTTCTAGCGATGTATCCGTCAAAAAAATCTGTTACAGAGGCAGCGGCAAAGATCCAGGCGGCAGTCCATCCTAGAGTTGAATTCCAAGAAGGAACGATATTTAGTGCGGCGCCGTAAAGACATGCTAAAACCACAGGCACCATGGCAAGTCTTAATATAGTAAGTCTATTGGGGAGGTTGTCGATTTCTAAGTCTGAGCTGTGTTCGGACATGGATTCCTCTAATCTGATACTTCCAGAAAGGTGGAAGGTTGTAACTAGGGTATCAGAAACTCAAGTGTATTTTAAGTCTTAAAACTTGTCAGAATGTGTCATTAGATTTTTCCTACTCATGTTTTTCTTTGTGATAAACTATAATAAGCATTTAAATTTAATAAGGAGAGAAGATGGCCAGGCATCTGAATTTGGTACAGAGTGACTTTGAAAAGTTGGAAAAGAGGGTTTTGCCAAGATTCCCTTTCTGTTACCTAATATTTAAAAGTGAAAACTCAAGCAATAGAGTATTTGAGGTTAAAGATATCTCTCATAGTGGAATGCAGCTTGCTTTGAAGTCTGGAAATTCAGGAGAAAGGGAAGGCGGCAGTTTAAAGGGAGAAATTCATTGGTTGGGAAAATCATTAAAAGTCCAGGGCAGCGTTAAGTGGGCCAAGGAGAATAGACTTGGAGTTGAGTTTAGCGGACAGGCAACCCAAAGAGAGGCCGTGGACGGATTCCTAAAAATCGAGAACTTTGCAAATTCCCTAAAGCCACTTCATAAAGAGGAATTGGGACTTGAGCTTCCTCCTAAGCTAAAGTATTGGTTAAGATCTGATGGGCCTGTGGAAGTCTTTATTTGGAGACACAATGACGGCGAGCTGTCCAAATTTCAAGTTCTAATCATGGAAAACTTCATTGAGTGGAAAGACACTAAAGGGCTTCAAACTGGAAGAGTTATATCCAAAAGAGATATTGATACACCGCTTATAAGTGAAGATGAGTTCGTTTTTAAACTTGATGATGGGATAGATGATGACAAAATTGGAATGGCCAAGAAGCTTTTAACTAATGTTGATGTTGATAAACTGTCCCAAGACGCGTTAGATTTCATGTTAATGAAACTTAGCTAGTCTCAAACAGAGATTTAAAACTTAAAAGGAAATATAGTGAACAGAAATTTAGCTTTGGAATTTGTAAGAGTTACTGAAATGGCGGCCATTGCCTCTGCCAGATGGATGGGAAAGGGCGATGAGAAGGCCTCTGATCAGGCGGCCGTAGACGCCATGAGAAGCATGCTTGACAGTGTGGACTGTAAAGCTACCATCGTGATCGGCGAGGGCGAGAGAGACGAAGCACCTATGCTTTATATTGGTGAGAAAGTGGGTGGCGGTTCAGGTAACTGTCCAGAGCTTGAAATCGCTGTTGATCCATTAGAGGGAACTACTATTTGTGCAACAGGTGGCCCAAACTCAATTTCAGTAATGGCCATTGGTGAAAAAGGCGGACTTCTACACGCTCCAGATAGTTACATGAATAAAATTGCTGTTGGGCCAGAGGCCAAGGGATGCATCGATATAACTCAAAGTGCTACTGAGAATATTAGAAGACTTGCAGATATTAAAAAGTGCAGACCGCAGGATCTTACGGCGGTAGTTTTAGATAGACCAAGGCATAAGGACCTAATTGCTGAAATTAGAGAGACTGGATGCAGAATTAACCTTATCGGAGATGGTGATGTGTCTGCGGCAATCGCATGTGCCCTGCCTGACTCTGGCATTGATATACTTCTAGGTATTGGAGCGGCTCCAGAAGGAGTTATTTCTGCTGCTGCACTGAGGTGCTTGGGTGGAGATTTCCAAGGTGTGTTTCAACCTCGCGACCAAAAAGAAATTGAGCGCGCAAAGTCTATGGGGATAGATGATATTAACAAAGTATTTCATATGAATGACTTGGCAAAAGGCAATGTAATGTTCGTGGCAACTGGTGTTACGACAGGGAGTCTTTTGAAGGGTGTTAATTTTAAGCCATGGGGCGCGACCACCCACTCACTGGTAATGAGAAGCGAATCAGGAACGATTAGACATATTACCGCTGAACATCACTTTGATAAGAAACCAAGATATTAGATCATTTTAAAAAAGGAATTTTAAATGGCCGAAGCAAGTAGAACTGAAGTTTTTGATGTGGACAAAGAAAAGGTTTTTAAGGTTTTAAGCGATCTTGAATCATATCCTGAATTTATGACAGGTGTTGAAAATGTAGAGGTTGTTGAAAGAAGCGGGGACAATGTTAAGGCAAGATATGACCTGAATATGATCAAGAAGTTCTCCTACACTTTAGATCATAAACTTGAAGGGCCAGACAGAATCTCATGGACACTTGATTCAGGAGATTTGTTGAGTAAAAGCGATGGCTCTTGGGAACTAAAAGATGCTGGAAACGGCAAGACTGAAGTGACCTACAGCATCAATGTAGAATTTAAAGTCAAAGTTCCAGGAATGATTAGCAAAAAGCTGGTTTCAAGCAATTTGCCATCAATGATGAAGGCCGTACAAAAAAAGGCTAAAAAGGCGTAATTGATATGGAAGAGAAAGAAGAAAAGAAAATAGGGGACGTGGTCAAAAAAATCTTTTCAACGGGGATCTCCGCGGCATTCATGACCGAAGAGAGTATTCGTGGCCTTGTTCAAGATCTTCCTCTTCCTAAAGATGTTATTCAGGGCCTTTTAGCAAATGCGAAGGCCACAAAAGCCGAGTTTATTCTTTCGGTAAAAAAAGAGCTTAAAACCTACTTGGATAAAGTTGACCTTACAAAAGAGATTGACCGAGTCCTTGAAGATTACGATCTCGAGATTAAGGCCAATATTAAGTTTAAGAAAAAAGACGAGGGCAATAAAAGCACCAAGCTCGAGACTGAAGACGAAAATTAAATGATGGACTCCCGTCAGTTACAAATCAATAAAAACTTAGAAGATATCCTTGCTCGGCTTGATGGTCGAGCGGGGCTTGTCGCCGTAAGCAAAACCTATCCGGCAAAGGATGTGGAACTAGCTTATTTGCAAGGTCAAAGAGACTTTGGTGAAAACAAGGTTCAGGATCTTCTAGATAAATCTCTTGATCTACAGAGCTCCTGTCCAAAAATCCATTGGCACTTTATTGGAAAACTTCAATCCAATAAAATAAACCAGCTCCTAAGGGTGCCAAACTTGGTATCTATTCATTCCATAGATAGCATCAAATTATTGAATAAGCTTTTGAGCAAAAATGTTGATAAAAAGATTGGGTTGTTTTTACAGTACAATACTTCCGGCGAGAAGGAAAAGGGTGGTTTTGAAAGCCTTGAGGAGTTGCTTGAGGCCAAGGGCCTTCTTGAGAGTTCTGAGAGCTTTTACCTGCAAGGTCTTATGACTATGGGCTCAATTAGAAGCTCAGACTTTGAAAAAAGTGCAAAAGAGTGCTTTTCACAACTTAGAGAACTGTCTATAAAGCTTGGGCAGGACTCCTTGGAGTTGTCCATGGGAATGAGTCAAGACTTTGAAATCGCCTTGGAAGAGGGTAGTAGTTGGGTGAGAGTGGGCTCGGCGATATTTGGAAAAAGAGATTGATGCCGGAAAGAATTATTAATCTTAAAGTTAAAAATTTGTTAGAATATATCCAATTAATTAGGAGTGTGTGATGAGTGAAACAAAAAGACAGGTTCCAGAGTTAAGCTTAATGAGCTACGTGGAAGGTGGCCAGGCAGACCAACAAAAGTTTGTTGATCAGTTGTATTCTGGACTTAAGGATTACGGCTTTATAATTTTAAAAGACCACCCAATCCAAGAAGTTACCCGTCAAGAAGGTTACGCTGCTGTTAAAAAGTTTTTTGAACTAAAAGAAGAAACCAAAAGAGAATACATCTGTGAAAAGGGTGGTGGTCAAAGAGGTTACACTCCTTTTGGAACTGAGCACGCAAAGGACAATCCTCATAAAGATTTAAAAGAATTTTGGCATGTTGGAAGAGAAGTTCCTTCAGGTCACAAATTCCATGAATATTATCCAGAAAATGTATGGCCAGAAAATGAAGTTCCTGAATTTAAAGAACACCTTTTAAACCTATACAATGCATTGGATAAAACTTCGCATGTTTTGTTGGAAGCACTGGGGCGAGCATTGGATGTGCCAAAAG
The DNA here is from genome assembly GCA_002718735.1 of Halobacteriovoraceae bacterium. Next base: position 16,891 of record PBFR01000030.1, read on the forward strand.
ACTACTTTTCAAACATGATTCACGAAGGAAACTCTGTATTGAGAGCAATCCATTATCCACCGGTAGGTGATGCGCCTCCAGCTGGTTCAATCAGAGCTGCTGCTCACGGGGACATTAGCCTAATCACAATTCTTATGGGGGCCACTGCTAGTGGACTTCAATTACTAGATAGAGATGGACAATGGCTGGATGTTAACACGAAAGAGGGGCAACTAGTTGTAGATTCGGGTGATATGCTTTCAAGAATCACTAATGATGTTATACCTGCAACGATTCACCGCGTAATAAATCCTGATGATAGCGGGTCTGAAAGATACTCAATGCCGTTCTTTGTTCACCCACACCCTGAGGCGATGCTTGAGTGTATACAGTCTTGTATAGGGGATGGAGCAAAGTATGAGCCAATTAGTGCTCATGACGCACTTATGAAGCGTCTTGTAGAGATTGGACTAAAGTAAAACTTAAATACGGCCTTCTAATCGGAAGGCCTTTTTTTTTGCAACGCATGTCTACTTGACTGAGTCAGTGCAAGTTGGTTTGATAAAAGCACCTATTCATATTAAGGAGGTTTTTATGAAACTTATGCTAGCGGCCCTATTGAGCTTAACAAGCGTTTTTGCTGTTACCGAGAAGACAATCGAAAAGAAGTTTAGAATTAATTCTAGAACAGATTTCGGTGCGAGAGTTTTCTATAATTGCGACTCTGTTGAAGATAGAACTTATGACATTCTTGAAGAGTTGGGCGCAACTGATATTGAAGTAAGATGTACAGGTGGAATTGATCGTTTTGGAAACTATGCTAGAGAGGCATACGTAAAGACAACTTACACTGTTCAGACTTCTGAAGAGCAAGGATCTTTCCAAGACTTTAAGATTAGATCTTTCAACTCTTGTCACCTTTATGATTCTATTTTTACAAATGTGATGGACTCTTTCACATTTGAAGAGATGAGCGATCTTAGAAGATGCGTAAGCAGCCGTTCAAGATTTATTGTTTCAGGAACTGTTTTAAAATAATTTTCTCATGCGCCGGAGAGTCACTTCGGCGCTATTCAAAATACCTTTTAATTCCAACACCATATCTAAAGTTATCAACGTTGCTAGATTGATCCCGGCCATCTTCAAATTCTTCCTCAGTTCTATTACTTTCAAATGAGGCCTCGAGAACGAATACACCTTTGTCGCTGGTGGGGAAGTTTAAACTTGCTTTGGTGATTGGTAAGATCATGGCCGTTCCAGAGCTTGCTTGGCCATCAGTGGTAGTTTGAGATTGGCCATAGCCCATTCCAAGGCCTAGCCCAAATCGAGCGTCGTAAAAAGTAGGCATTTTATCAAAGTAGTAACGAAGTTCAGCTATTGCCAGGGCCTGAGTCGAAGTAAGTGAGGCCTGAGCGACATTAATTGTCTCTCTTGAATATCTAAAGCCTCCGGCCATCGAGAAATTGTAGTTAAGCTCCTTTTCAACCATGCCTTCGAAAATAAAGCCACCTCGTTGATCAGGAGTGTCTGCGGCCTCGGAGACACTTGCACTTATACCTCTAAAGAAGGAGAAGTGTCCTCCTATGGAAACTCTTGGCCTAAAGACCTCGCTTCGAATGTACTGTCTTTTAATTGTCTCAGGGGTGAGTGCCCATAAATGTTCGGTGGCGTCATACATCGTCACCACTTCACCTTTTCTAAATGGCACAGAAGTGTCGTCGTTTTGAACTTCCCATTGAGTAAAGTTTCTAGTAACTGAAATTGCCTTGGCGATGAGGCTAATGTTGTTGGATGTAAAAGTTGCTTTTTTACCAGAATGAATACCATCTTTCTTACCATTGCGAGTAACAAAGGTTTGTCCAGTTGTAGAGACTCCGTTGATTATTACCAGCTCATAGGAGTGGGCAAGGGAGCAAAAACAGATTAAAAGATAAAAGCATACACGCATGCTCTTATTTTAACCTGAATTTTAAAATCAGCAATTAGTTGGACAAAATGGCCGGGAAAGCTCCGCTTACGCTGGTGGAATTAGTATCCATTTGCTCAAGCTCAACATTAAACATTCCACCCTCAATCTCATTTGTTCCGGAACCATCGTGCCATACAAAGAATAGAGCGTCTTTGGAGTTATCCTCCGCAATATTGGTGCTTGTGTCAGCGTGCCCTCTGGTAACTCCTGTAAAGACCGGACTCACAGCAATTGCTCCGCCATTTAATGTATTGGCAGAACTATTTAGTGCCGGAGAGGCCAGGTTAGAGCTCGCGATATCCAGTTGATAATCATAGAAGCTTATTTGTTGACTAAAATTGGAGGTGTTTTGGTAAATTTTTGCCAGATGGGCCTGGTTTGGAATACCTGAGCCCGCAGCAGTGCCATTTGCGTCATCTTCATAGTGATTGCTATTTGTTGTGATGGCCAAGAAAGCTGCGCCGTCTTCGCTTGGGTGGGCGATAACTTTAACTTGGTCTGTACCAGGTTGCATTAGATAGTTTGTAGTTGTCAAAAACTGCATGGTTGAGCTTGTCTCAGAAAGATCACTTCTGATCACTGCAGCACTCGGATAGTATTTATTTACACTGTCTCTGAAGGCCTTGGACTTCGCTCCAATGAATATATGATCATTCATTCCAATGGATAAGTTGAAGTCTTCAACCTGTAGAAAGCCAGTCATATCAAAGATATTAGTGATGTTTGCACCTGCGGTAAGGTTTGACGCCACAGAGTAAAGATCAAGGTTTCCACTTGAGTTTCTTGCGCCAATGATAATGTCGCCATTAGAGTTCACTGCACTTGCCACCATTGTGTTATTGCTGCTTGAAGAGCTCAAGTTGTAAAATAGAGGAGCGGAGAAGCTCATATTTAACTCAGCATTGTCACCCACTAGGAGGGAAAGCGTGTTGCTGTTGGATGCATTGGTGTATGGCACATACCACTTGTATGTGGAAGGATCTCTGTCGATTGAGATATTGCCCACGGAGCCTACAACAGAAGAGTAGTCTTCATAGTCAAGAGCTGGTGGTCCAATAATTCTAACCTGGTTGTTTGTCAGTCCGTTAGTACTTGGAGCTTGAATGGTAAATTCTTTTGTAAATGCAGCGTCTGCAACAGCAGTGGCATAGAATGCTGAAGCAGAAGTATTTTCATCCGCACAGTTTGGCGAGGTAGTGCAAAAGTCTACTAAGTCAATGGTTGCAGCAGCGTTTGTTGGATCTGTTGCAGTTCTAATTGAAAATGTATCACTTGCAGTGTTAGTGGCTCCGGTGAATGTTATAGTAATTGTGGAGTTCTGATTTTGAGAAGAGTAGGTTGCGTTTAAATCGGCTTCATCTGTTAAAACCATGTCGTCAGAGTCTGTATTGTCCACGAAAAGTCCGCCATGCCAGAATGAAAATCTTCCATCTGTAATGTCTATTCTTCTGACTCTTATTTGAGGAATTGAGCTTGAAGACTCAACCACTCTATAGGCGATATAAAGGGAGTCCTGGTTTCCTGGTGCCAGCAATCCTTCCATTGAAAGATCAGTTACAGTTACCGGAGTTTTTCCAATATTTGTATCTTCAGTTTCAAAACTTATCGCGTAGTCGCTTACCCAACTTCCATAGTTTGAGCTTGTCGTGTCTGTTTCTTTGACTTGCTTTTCAACCACGATCTTTGTTCCACTGGCATAAGCAGTGTAGAGACGCTCGTTTGTGTCATCATGCCAGACGGCAAGCTCTGTTCCCGATGAAGAGTCTGTTGCAGTCTGCGCCATATTGAACTTAGGGTTAATAACTGTGATGTTAGTATAACTCTTTCTAGAGACAGCTGTGTTCGTACAGTCTGCAGGGTTACCGACACCATCGTCGCCTAGGCAGAGTCTTAGAGCAACTCTGTTGCCAACTAAGTCAAGGCTTGGAGTCCATTCTAGCTCAGTGCTTGCCATATTTAGGTGATCAGCATTTGGAATATCTGCCCATCCGCCGCCTGTTGCTGTCGTGTCACAGTTTTCTGTCGCTGCGTTTTGACCGTCTGTTGCAAGGCCCACGCAGACCTGCCATTGCCATTCAACGTTCTTGCCATCGTACACACTGTCATCAAAATGTGCTGGAGGTGTAATTGTGAAAGGGTAACCTGCATAGGCATATGTCTTTTGGTCTCCGGCCGTAACATTGTCGCGATCTAGAAGATCTTCATCTGAGTAATCTGCAAAGTAGGGCTCTGGGTTTTGGTTGTTAACATAAACTCCAAAGTTATTTGTTGTAGAATTAGAACCATTGCTATCGGTACTTTCTGTAATAGTAATCTCAAAGTCGACTGTTGAAGCGCCAGTTGAAACTGCAAATTCAGGAATTTGAACACATCTTTGGACATCTACATAGCCCTCTGAATTGTAAGTGTTAGTCACAGTTGAAGTGGGACTTAGAATGTATCCAGTGCTTGGCCCAGTTTTTAGTTTTACTTCAGCGTTTAAAGAGTCTCTTTCAACATCTTTAACTAGCGTATGAATTATAATAAAGTCATTCTCATCGGCCCGATTTAGTGCGGGTGGAGCAGTGCTTGGGCTAGAAATATCTCCGGCCTTCAAGGTCCCTTGGCCCACACAAGAGGAGTCTGCAATCTCAACCCATGACCTGTATGTTCCTCCAACCAAGTTGCCAGGAATTGTATAGTCTGTGGGGTCTTGAGCTTCAATTATTGGTTGAGAGTTTGTTTCTCCAACCGTAATAGTCCATTCAATATGATTTGACTCTTGAGGACTCATAGTGGCCCACTGACTGCCGGGATCCCTTATGAAGGCCTTAACATTGTAAACTCCCTCAGCTATAGGCAAACCTGATGAGTCATAACCGTCAAAACGAAGAAGGCATGCGTATGAGGAATCCCAACCTGCTGTTGGACCGATATCTGTTTTTGGCACTCCGGCCGCAATTGTACAATCTGACTTACTGTAACTTGCTGTTGAGTCCAAGTCTTGATAGCTGGTGTCAGTAGATTTCTTTATTTGATAAAATACTTCGATCTGATCTTCGTTGTATGCTGCGGGTACCCCTGCAAGAAATGATTCCACATCTCTTACATTTAAAGCAACTTGCACTACATTGTCTGTGTCTGAAATTGTATACCCAGCCACTGCAGAGTCATTGCTTCCATCATATAGGCCATCGCCATCGTCATCTATACTTTGTGTTGCCGTACAGCCAGTGGCCGCTAGCGTGTTTGCAGAGCAGTCGCTCATATTTGCGTAAGCTGTAGTGTTAATTGCAATCGTTGGTGCTTGGTTTCTAGGCACTATATTTAATGCCCACTGCTTTTGTTCTATTAGTGTTGAGGTACCACTTAAATAGGTAGAAGCAGTTATTGTTTTGCTAACTCCAATTTGTGGGGAGGCAAGGTTAATTGCATTTATCGTTGTCAGACAGTAGGTGTTTGATGAGATGTTTGCAACGGCCCCTTGTATTTGGCCATTAATATCAAACTTTACATCCAAGTCAGGATTTCCATCACCGTCTTTGTCCCAATTATCCACTGTAATACAAAGTCCTGGATCAGCGTTGCCGGCCCCTGTCGCATTTAAGGCAAGGTAATCACTTGAATAGAAATAGCCGCCAGTTGCATAACTTTCACCATCAATTGCAATGATTGTTTCTGTAAAAGCTGGATCACCACTGGCAATAACTGGCCTGTCCGGATCAACCACATTTATCATGTAAGAGTGGCTGTCAAACTGTGAACCACTAACAGAGTCTTCCACTAGAAGTTCAATTGTATGAATGCCGGTGCCCAAGTCTATGCTTGGATTAAAAGGCAAGGAAGTTGAAATTGTAGTTGAAGTTGAAGTAAATGGACCGCTCTGAATAGAGGAGTTCATGTACCAAGTGTAGCGTACAGATCTTGCATCGCCATTTGTAATGTCTGCACTTACAGTTGCCGTAGTGAGACTGGATGCGTATGTAAGCACATTGGTGTTTGGATTTAAGTTTGTTATTTGAGGCACAGTTTGGTCTGCAACGGTAACTGTCCAGTTGACCGAATCAAGCATTGTTACCCCGTCGCTATCAAAGATTTGTGCCTCTATTAAGTAGCTTCCTTGAAGGTCAGGTCTAAGAGTGCTTGGAGGATTGAATACATAAGTTAAGTTATTGGTCGATACAGTGTGATTGTTATAGTTTTGTGAGCTGTCCACTGTTGATACAAAGTCTTCTTTCCAGACAACCGAGTATCCGTAGCCATATACATCACTCACAGAAATAGTGTGGGTAATAGGAGCTTGTCCTAGACTTGTGGTGTATGAGCTAGTTGGAGACTTGCCGTTAATGAAAACAGTATTGCCAGAAGCTGCACCCACAACTGGGACACATTTTCTTTGGGTGGCGTTAAATGCTTCGTTGTCGCCACATTGAGTCTTCTTCTCCATTGGCAAACACGCGCTAAAAAGCCCTAAAAAGAAGATTAGAGACAATTCAGTTTTAAATGTGTTCAAGACTTTTTTCATTTTCATCCCAACTATTAAGTACTTCTATATACTTTTCGGTACTTTAGAATCGATCTTTAAAGCTAGATCGAATCTATTTACAATTTTGCCGGTATTTTGGTTTGGAATTACTAAATTTTAAAAAGAGCTAAGTGTTTTTAGCTACTTAAAGCTTTTTTTGCATGGCCCCTGAATTGGACGAGACTTGGAGATGCCCATATAAAAAGGCACCCTTTAGTGCCAAATATGGTTTATTTCGCTCTTTGCTAGATTAATGTGCTCAAAAATCAGATCCCACCACCATCATTGATGGTCCACCCACTTACAGTAAGGTTGTTACGTGCGGCTTCGGCTAAGCTAGAGGAGGTGAACTTAGTTGTCCCCACATCGAGGATAAGACCAGCAGGTGCTGTCGCGTCCAATTGGATAAGCATGCTGTCATAATTTGATGTTGAAAGTGAAGCGTTTGAAAAGATTAACTCGATATCGGTGAGGCTTGAAAAATCCCATCCCGACATGTCTGGATCTGCTAATGAAGTTTCTGCAAACATATTTCTCATGCTTGTAACTTTTGAAGTGTCCCAATTCTCTGTGTTTGGATTGGCACTATCTGCGTCGTAGAACATAACCCTCATATCTGTTACGTTCGATGTATCCCAATTTTCTGTATCTGGATTTGCATTAGTAGCATTTCTAAACATATTACTCATATCTGTAACTTGGGAGGTATCCCAATTTGTTGTAACTGGGTTTGCAGTACTCGCGTCCCAAAACATGTTTCTCATACTTGTAACTTGTGAGGTATCCCAATTTGTTGTAACTGGGTCTGCAGTATTCGCACCCCTAAACATGCCTTCCATAAGTGTAACTTGTGAGGTATTCCAGTTTGTAGTATCTGGAGTGGCCACTGAGGCGTTGTTGAACATATTGGACATATCCTTCACATGGGATGTGTCCCAACCACTTGTGTCTGGTGAGACGTTGCTGGCCGCATAGAACATCCACTTCATATCAGTGACCTCGGAAGTGTCTCCACCTGCAACAGAGCCCAGGTTGGTACAACCATAAAAAGCATTTTCAAAGCTTTTCCATCCAACTGTTCCAAGTTCTGAAATTGAAATTATGTCATCCTTATCACTGCTTGTGTTGTTAAAGTATAGTGTCTCTAGAAGACCTGTAATGGTAATAGTATAAGTGCCGGTCGAGGCGTATGTGTGTGTTTTATCCACATCATCCCAAGAAGTAACTTCAGTAGTAGTTCCATCACCCCAATCAACTGTGAAGTCATAATTAAATCCACTTCTAAGAGGGAGCGTTACTGTTTCATCTGCACCGAAACCTCCTGGCAGCCACCAAGTCGAGACAAAGGGAACTATGGCCTTCACAGTAATGTCTATTGATCTTGTTTCGGTATTGGTGCCATCAGTTACTGAGTACTCAAAGTCAGCGAGACCGGTACCAATTGGTGTTATGCCAACAGTGCAAACACCGGAGGAGCAGGAGCAACTTGTTGTAACGTTTACTCCTGCTATATTTGAAATCTCGCATGAATTTGCAGAATATGATTCTGAATAAGGAAGCTCTATGAACTGCTCATGATTCTCAATGATCGACACACTTGTCTTGACGAGACTTTGTTCTTTCTTTTGGAAAGTGTTTTCATTTTTAGAGCTACCACATCCCAATAGAAAGAATAGGAAGAGGTAAGTTATGTGGTGTTTCATGATCGCCCTCCATTATGGTACAGTCTTGCTCAGAATCGTTCCTAGTATAAATCGGTCATCAATTATATTTTTTTATCGAATTCGAAGTCTTCATCTATATTTAAGTTTCAACCCTAAATCCCACCACCATCATTTATTGTCCAACCTTTACCCACTAAGTTACCCCTAGCAGTGCCTCCAGCTCCTGCAGAGGTGTAGTTTGTGCTTCCTACATCCAGAGTGATGGTATTTACAGCTGTGGCATCTAGCTGGACAAGAAGGTTGTCATAATTAGCAGTAGAAAGTCCTGAGAAACTTGCAAAATCGGTCATATTTGCAACGCTAGTAAAGTCCCAACTAGACATATTCGGATTTGCTGCAGAAGCCGACAAAAACATGTTTTGCATAGATGAAACCTTTGACGTGTCCCAGCCGCTAACATCGGGATTTGCTGAAGGTGCACTCCAAAACATTGCACTCATATCAGTAACATTAGAAGTGTCCCAATTAGTTGTCACAGGATTGGCCAGATCGGCACGCTCGAACATATAGGCCATATTGGTTACGCTAGCAGTGTCCCAGCTCGAAGTATCTGGAATTGCCGAGTCCGCATTTGAAAACATGAAATACATGGTCGTAACGCTTGATGTATCCCAACCACTCACATCGGGATTGGCGTTAGTGGCCTGTCTAAACATATAACTCATATCCGTAACGCTCGAAGTATCCCAATTCGTTGTATTTGGTGTTGCACTGTTCGCCCAATCAAACATCCCGAACATGTCAGTAACTTTTGAGGTATCCCAACTGGAGGTGTCGGGATCTGCAAGGTCTGTGTAACCAAACATGTAATCCATTTTAGTCACCTTGGAGGTATCCCACCCGCTAGTATCGGGGTCTGCGTTTGCCGCATCTTCAAACATAGATCCCATGTCGGTGACACTCGAAGTATCTCCTCCGGCAACAGTTGTGAGATTGTCGCAGTTTCGAAAGGCTGCTTGAAAACTTTTCCAACCGACTGTTCCTAACTCTGTAACGGTTGTTATTTTATTTTTATCTCCTGAGTTGTTAAAGTACCATGCCTCTACAAGTCCGGTAATGGTAATAGTATAGGTGCCAGCGGAAGAGTAGGTGTGGTTAATATCAGGATCATCGAAGGAAGTAACTTCCGATGAACTCAAATCTCCCCAATCAACAGTGAAGTTATAATTAAAGCCACTTCTTAGAGGAAGTGTGACTGTATTGTCTCCGTCACCATATGAGCCATTTCCAACAACCCATGTTGAGGTGAATGGAACTACTGCCGAAACTGTTAAGTTGGATTGTCCACTTTCGATTTCAGTTCCATCAGTAATTGTGTAATTAAAGCCCGCACTGCCTGTAGAGGACGCTGTGACACCAACCGTGCATGTGCCTGAAGAACATGAGCATGGTGTAGTTACATTGATTCCAGAAGGCGAGCTAATTTCACATGAATCTGCAGTAAATGTTTCTGAGTAAGGAAGTGTTATTATCTCTTCATAATTTTGAATAACAGAAAATGAGGAGCTTCCAATATCTGTTCCGACACGATTGTCTCCTATCGAGTTGGAAACTGAACTTTTTGATCCACCACAACTCATAAGTGAAAGGAAGACAGACGCAAAAAGAATTTTTATTTTAAGAGATGTCTGAGTTTTAGTGTTATTCATTTTTATTTCCAAGGCAAATTATTATATTGATCCACCATCACTAATCATCCAACTTGCGGTGGTCAAATTATTACGTGCTGTTTCGGCGGCACTACCCGAAGTATATTTTGTCGTTCCCACATGAAGAGCTACTGGTGAAGGTCCTCTTGTCGCATCTAGCTGTATTAGCATATTATCATAGTTCGTGGTGGACAACGAAGTACCAGTAGCAAAGAACCCTAACCCCATGCTAGTCATGTTGGAAAAGTCCCAGTTGGACATCACTGGATTTGCCAAAGATGCACCGTTAAACATGTTAGACATGTTGTTTACTTTGGGTGTATTCCAGTTTGTAGTGTCTGGATCAGCACTTGTCGCACTGGCAAACATGTATGACATATCTACCACATTGGATGTGTCCCAGTTGCTAACATCCGGATCAGCGAGAGGTGCGTCGGCAAATAGGTGGTTCATTCTAACAACATTGGAAGTGTCCCATGTCGAAACATTTGGATTTGCGACATCTGCCCCTTGGAAAACTCCAACCAGGTACTTTACGGCACTGGTATCCCAGTTGCCCACGTTTGGGTTGGCACTTTGAGTGTCTCTAAATGCGTAGGATAAATCAGTTACATTTGAGATATCCCAATTCGTTGTGTCTGGATTGGCACTGATAGCTGATTGAAAGATCCCATAAAGGTCAGTAACTTTTGAGGTGTCCCAATTTGAGGTGTCCGGGTTGGCCGCATTTGTGTATGCAAACATTCCGCCCATGCGTGTTACATTGGAAGTGTTCCAACCCGATGTGTCTGGAACTGCATTTGTTGCATTCATAAACATAATGTTCATATTCGTGACACTGGAGGTGTTTCCACCTGCTAAAGTTGTAAGATTCTCGCAACCATTAAAGGCACTCTTTAAAGACTTCCATCCAACATTTCCAAGCTCAGGAACTGTTAAGAGCTTATTTCTATCCCCTGAGCCATTAAAATACCAGGCCTCGACTAGTCCTGTGATCGTGACCGTGTAGGTTCCCGTGGATGCATATGTGTGGCTGATATCTGGATCATCATGTGATGTGACAACTGAGGTATTTGTGTCCCCCCAATCAACTGTGAAGTTATAATTAAAACCGCTTCTTAAGGGAAGGGTAACCGTTAGGTCTCCATCGCCATAGGAGCCATCACCCACACGCCAAGTTGATGTAAATGGTACCACTGCTGAAACGGTGATGACTGTCTGACCGTTTTCTGTTTCAGTTCCATCGCTTAATGAATAATTAAAACTCGCTGCCCCTGTGGACGAGGCGGTAACTCCAACTGTACATACTCCTGAGCTGCACGAGCATTGAGTAGTAATATTAACTCCTGAATTAGAGCTAATCTCACAAGAGTCAGCAGTAAAGGTCCCTGAATAGGGAAGAGTTAGAGTTTCTTCGTAGCTTTGAATAATAGAAAATGAAGAGTTTCCAATGTCGGTTCCACTTTCAGTTAGTCCACCTCTTGAGGAATTTGTTCCCTTTCCGGCACCACAGCCTGAAAGCACTATTGAAAAACAAATAGTGAGGGTTACCTTGAATGGGCTTCGTTTAAAAACTTTCATCATATCGGTCCAAAATCACTAATGTTCCACCCCTTGCCAGTTAGGCTTGACCTAGCTGTGGCTCCAGCTCCACCATTGGTGTATGTGGTGCTACCCGCTGTAAGATCCTGAGCAAGGGTTGCTGTAGTGTCTAATCTAATTAATAAAGTGTCATAGTCTTGCGTAAGCAAAGACGAATTTATAAGAAAGTGTGTAAAGTCATTTACCGCACTTGAGAAGTCCCAACCTGAAAAGTCTATAGAGATATTTCCCATGTTTGAAAACATATAGTTCATGTCGGTGACATTGGATGTGTTCCAGCCGGAAACATCAGGGGCAGCACTTACAGCACCCCGGAACATTCTATTCATGTCGGTAACATTTGAAGTGTTCCAATTACTCGTATCAGGCACAGCTTGGCCTGCTCCATTAAACATATCACTCATATCTGTTACATTTGTTATGTTCCATTTTGATGTGTCTGGATTTGCAGAGCTGGCAAAGAAGAACATTTTTGCCATACTTGTCACTGAAGAGGTGTCCCATTTACTGGTGTCTGGAATAGCGGAACTTGCATTTGAAAACATTGCCTGCATTGATGTAACGTTTGAAGTGTTCCAACCACTGGTGTTTGGATTGGCGGCAGTAGCTCCGTTAAACATAGAAAGCATGGTTGTCACATTTGAAGTGTCCCAACCACTGGTGTCTGGTTGAGCTGATGCTGCAAAAATAAACATGCCGCCCATATCAGTAACATTAGATGTATTCCAGCCACTGGTGTTTGGTTGTGCAGATGCTGCAAAAGCAAACATGCCGCCCATGTCTGTAACATTGGAAGTGTCACCGCCGGAGAAGGTTGTTAGATTTGAACACCCTGAGAAGGCATTGTCGAAATTTTTCCATCCAACAGAGCCTAATTCCTGTACGGAAATTATCTTGTCCTTGTCACCAGTGTTGTTGAAGTACCAAGCTTCCACTGTGCCAGTAATCTTTATTGTGTAATCTCCTGCAGAGCCATAAGCATGATCAATGTCAACGTCGTCATGGGCAGTTACTTCTGCTGTGGTGCCGTCACCCCAATCAACTGTGAAGTTATAATTAAAGCCACTTCTTAAGGGGAGGGTAACAGTTAGGTCTCCATCGCCAAAAGATGCGTCACCAACTCGCCATGTGGATACAAATTCATTTGGAACCACTACGGAAGTAATGCTCTTTTGTGAGTTTTTCCCAGAAGCGCCACATGCGATGCCCAAAAAGAATATAAGTCCAAAGGCGAATGAATTCAGGAGTTTATTTTTCATAATTCTTTATCGGATAAAACTACTCAGAACTTTAAAAATATTAAGTCGCTTTTAACCTCTAAGGCCCAGTATCAAGGTCTCTTATCCTTACTTCCACAGAGTCTTTGTTTGGATCAATGCTCACCAAAGTGGGATCGCTTGAGGAAGTTAAAGTTACACTGAAAGCTTCGTATTCAGTGGTCTCGTAAAAGTCGTCTTTTAAGGCCTTAAATTCAATTTTTCCAGAAGTCTTTCCTGCAGGGATAGTAACCACCAATTCACGGGAAGGGGAAGTGCCAGTTAAAATACTTGTGAGGTCGGTATCATAGTTGAGATCATACGAGTAAATATCCACATAAGCTGTGCCTGGAGGGTGGTGGGCGTAATGCTCTTGTGAAGGCTCAATATTTGATTCATCATTGATATGGTCTGCAAGATTTTGTGCCACATCTTCGGCGGTGGCACCCGTGATATCCGTATCGCTTATGGAGTAAGTTCCCCCTGCTAAAACCAAATCTAGCGAGCCTGAGTCTGGTACATCTGAGAATGTAATTCTCGTGTATGACTCACCCATCGGAGCTTGGCATGTCACAGAAGAGCTGCCTCCAGTTGTAAACGAGCAACTTGAATAGTTTACGCTTGGAACTGAACCATAATCCACAACTTGAGCACAGGAAATGTTTCCTAAATTTAGAGTGTCACAATTTCCTGAGTCATATGTGTCATCGACTGTGAAAGTTAAATCGATATCTGAAGTGAGAGCGTGAGACAGAGCAAATGAGATAGAGACTAAATCATTTTCATTCACGTCAATATAGTCGTCTTCATCTGCAGTGAAGGCAACATCATTAGAGGTGAAGGCTGCAGTTGCCGCTGCCTGAGCATCGGTAATGTCAATTGATGCACTTGGAGTTCCAATTGCAAAGTCATTTGAGCTTGTTGTCGTAACAATGATTGTTTCACTTACAGCTCCCTCATGTAGAGAGTCGTCAAAAACATCAAATGGAACATTTACCGTTGTTTGACCAAGAGGAAGGGTTACTGTTCCTGAGCTTAAGTTGTGGTCTAGGCCAGATGAAGAAGTCCCAGTAATCGTGTAGGCAATATTTAGGTTCTTGACGGGAGAGCTGCCTGAGGCCAAAGAAAATTGAACCGTACCTGAAAATCCCTCTAAGACAGGATCTACCAATGCTGCCACGTCTATAATTGGAGCAGCATCCTGATCAATAATGGTGACAGTATGCTTTGAAATGTCACCTAAGATCATTGCATTTGGTTGAAGAAGTTTGATTTCAAACTGCTCTGTGTATTCATCAAGTGTGTCGTCAGTTAAATCTACTGTAAATGATGTTGAAGTGTCTCCAGCATTTATTTGTTGAGTTGTGACAAGGCCTGAGTAGTCTGAAGCGTTGGCGCTTGCGTGGTATACCGCCACTGTAAAAGGCTGATCTAATTGGCTAATTTTATCAACTTCTGCAGTGATGGTTAAAGTGGTGCCTTCGTTACCTGTTTGTCCAGTGCTGGTGAAGGAGAGCTTTGGAAGCTGTTCGCCTTCTTCTTTGATTAGAATGTCTATTGTGTCGTTTGCACCAAGTCCTGTGGCCGCACACGCGGCCAGGGTTGGACAAGTTGGATTGGACAAGACAACTCTTAGGGTTTCATTATTGTCAAAAACTGCGTCTTGATGAATTAAAATTGGAACAAGTATTCTAGTTTGGCCAGCTGGTATTGTGAAAGTGCCACTTGCTGGAAGTTGAGAATCGCTTCCTGGTGTTGCTGGGTTTGTTACCCCTACATCCACATTAAAATCCAGGGTGATTGGTTCCAAAATGGCGTTATTTAAAGATAGCGGCAGATAAAAAGTCTCATTCTCCTGGGTAATATAACTTGTGCCTTCAAATTGGGCGACAGGGGAGAGCTCATCGTCGGTTAGGCTTATGCTAATGGTGTTTGGCGCACCTGGGATTGTTTCCAAGGTTGATCCCACTGTTACATCAATTGTCTCCGCACCTTCAAAAACGTTGTCATCAATTGCCGAAACTCTGACAGTTGCCACAGCGGGGGAGCTTCCATCTTTTGGAAAGAATACCTGCTTTGTTGTGATCGTGTAGTCGATGCCCTCTATGGCAGAGCCTCCTAACGTGAGAGGAACATTTATGTTTTGATCAACAACTCCATTAAGGGTGACGCTTAGATCTATGTATTTTGTAGGGCCAGCTTCATCAACTATGAGAGGGCCTGAGATTGAAACTTCATTGCTACCTGAACTTGTGTCTGTAATATCTAGGTCATAAACTAAATCCCTTCCAGCATTTAGATTTGCACCGTCGCTGGATACAATTGTAATAGTCGCTCTCTCTGTCGGCTCGCTGTAGGAGTCGCTATTTGTCACAATGTCGACTTGATGAGTGGTTTGACCTGCAGGTATGGTTATGCTTTGAGTATAGAAATTGTGGTCTACAGACTCACTAGTTCCTGATAGCTCCAAAAACACTTTAACTGGAAATAGTGCCGGTGCAGTGAGAACGAGATCAATGCTGGCCGTTGCTCCCTCTAGAACAGTGGCACTGGCACCGGTGCTGCCTGTTGTTTGAAGATAAACATCTGGAGAGCTTTCATCGTCAACAATTGTTCTGGTTGCACTTTGATAGCTTCCAATTGAATATTCGCTGCCTTCATTTAATAGAAGTCTAAAGGTTAAAACTTCATCCAACTCATAGTCAGCGTCGTTATTCATTCCAATATCTAAATCAACAGTTCTTTCGTTTATTGGAAAGGGAACATAAACATAATAGTGAGAATCAACCGGCAAGCCTGAGTATAGAGTTAGAGTATCTCCGTTAACTGATACTGTGGTGATATCTGTTATTGTTGCCTGATTGCTGTTTTGAGTCAGTTGAACCTTTACAGTCTTTTCACTTAAATCGTCACCAGTTCTGGTAATTCTTAAAGCATTTGATGAAGAGCTTTCACTCCAAAAATGGCCAGCATAATACAATGGCCTGTCAAAAGAGAAGTACGCTTTGTTCTCTCCCAAACTGGGAGTTGAGTTGGCCTCTTGGGTCTCCTTTTCGGGCAAAGGAGTCTGTTCGGCCACATTGCAGGCCGTAAGCAAAAGGATGAATGTCCATACCAAAAATGCTTTGTTCAAAAAGATTCCTTTGGTTCTGTAATCTTTTCGGTTATTTAGTTGAACTTATTAGTATGATCCCATGGGTTTATTTATGAAAGTTAGGTAACTATTAATTTCAATGAGTTAGCCTTGGTTTCACTTGTTTTAAATAGTCTTTTTGCCCAAAAAAATTGACGCTTTTCAATCATTTATCTACTTTGAATTATACGGAGGATTTCCATGTTCAATTTTCGAAAAAACGAAAAGAATTCCACTTCTGAAGAAGGTCAAGGCAGAGTAATCGCTTTCATGAATCAAAAGGGCGGGGTTGGCAAAACCACTATGGCCTACAATACAGCTCGAGCTTTAAGAGAGAAGGGGCATAAGGTTCTTTGTTTGGATATGGATCCGCAATTTAATTTTAGTTCTCTCTTTGGGTATGATCCAAGTGTTCATAACCAAAATATATTCCATTTAATGATAAATAGTGTGCGAGAACTGAAGAGTCTCCACTCTGGTGCCCTTCTTTCAGAGGCAATCATCAAAACAGATACAGGTGTGGATCTTATTCCTTCAGGCCAAGAACTTTCAGGTTTTGAGCTTACGGTGGCCGGCATTAATTCTCCAAGACAACTTGTATTGAAAAAATTTATAGAGAAGAACAGGCTTAGAGAGTACTACGACTATATCGTTATCGATGGGCCACCTACATTGGGACTTCTTGTTGTAAACATTCTATGTGCTGTTGATGGGGTATTGTTTCCATTCATACCAGATTCTTTTAGCGAGCAGGGACTTAAAAACATTCAAGAAGTGCTTTTGGACATTGAAGATATGGGTATCGTTCAAACGCCAAAGAACCTAGGCTATATACCAAACCTATTTGAAACCCGCAGAAAACAGGCGAATGAGGACTTTGAAAATATTCAGAGCACTTTTCCAAATGCACATGTGTTTGAACCATTTGCCAATAAGGCCAATTTCGCCAAGTCTATGTCTTGTGGAAAGTCGGTATTTGACTTCCAGGCCAAAGATTATAAAGAATTGCAGACTCAATTTTTAAAGATGGCGACCGAAATAGAAGAACAACTATAGCGAGATAAAAATGAAAAACAAAAACCCTTTATATGTAGTGAAAGGCAAAGATGTTGAGCCGGCAACTGGAATTGTTGATCTGATTGTGAAAAAGCTCAATCTTCAGCCGGCCCTGGAGTTCTTTGAATACCTTTTCAACTTATTGCTATCAATGGTTGATTCTTATCCAAAACTCAAGGCCGTAATGGACTTTATGGATATGGTTGTCGCTAGGGTAAAGTTATTTAAAAACTTCTCTTTTGCTTAGGCTTCTTTTCTGGGGATGCGGACTTGGTGGAGATCGAGTCCGAAAAATATAATTGATCCAAATCAACTACATCTTCTTCCAGCGAGCTCTTTAAATCTGGCCCTTCCTGTCCAAATTCTTCTTTAGCAAGCTCTTGTTTGCCTTTAAATGCATTATTTCTTAAAAACTCCATTTCTTGATCAAAACGAGAGTAATCGATTGAGGCAAAAACTCCAAAGGTGCATAAAAGTGTCGTCATTAAAATTCTCATGGCGTTAATTCTATGATAAGTCTTGGCATATGAAAAGAGAGGACCTTTTAACTGAAAGTTACGACTATGAACTTCCTGAGGAGTTGATTGCCCAGCGCCCGGCACCGGAGCGCGACCACTCAAAGCTCATGGTTTATAAACACAAAAGTGAGACTGTTGATCATTCAAAGTTTCACAATATTGCCGACTATTTACCGGCGGGCACACTATTGGTTTTGAATCAGTCGAAGGTATTTCCTTGTAGACTGATGGGAAAAAAGCCAACTGGCGGCAAGGCCGAGGTATTATTTTTGTCATTGTTGGATGAAGGTGGGCTTTATCCTGTGATGCTAAAAACTAGTGGTAAAAAGAAGCTTGGCGACGTTTTTCTTTTTGGAGAACTAAAACTTAAGATTGAAAGAATTCTTGAAGACGGCTCTTTTTACGTCCAAACAAACCTAGAGGGCGAAGATCTTCTAGATTATCTCGAAAGCAGGGCACACATTCCTATACCTCCTTATATTAGAGAGGGTGTTGCGGATGAATCTGATAAAAAAGACTACCAAACAGTTTATGCCAAACATGCCGGATCTGTGGCGGCTCCGACTGCTGGCCTCCATTTTACCAACAAGGTTTTTGACTCCCTTAAAGAGAAGGGAATTGAAATTGCCAAGGTTACACTTCACGTGGGAGCTGGAACTTTTAAGCCTGTAAGTGCTGATGAGATCACCGACCACAAGATGCATCGAGAGCACTTTGATATTTCGGATGAGGATCTTGAAAAGCTAAATAGTGCAAAAAACATTTTCGCAGTTGGAACGACTACCTTAAGAGTATTGGAGAGTTGTTACAGCGATGGGAAGTTTGCTCTTCCTGAAGAGAAGAGCACTGATATATTTTTATACCCAGGCAAAGAGGTTAAATCCATCCAAGGCCTGATCACAAACTTTCACTTGCCAAAATCCACTCTTTTAATGCTGGTATCAAGTATTGTGGGACGGGAGAAAACTCTGTCCTTATATAAAGAGGCGGTGGAAAAGAAGTATAGGTTCTTCTCCTACGGCGACTCAATGATGATTATGAGGAATGAATGAGCATCTATAAATTAGAAGGAAAAAGTGGCAATGCTAGAGCTGGTGTTGTTACAACCGAGCATGGAGAAATTCAAACTCCAATATTTATGCCCGTTGGAACAAGGGGGGCCGTGAAGGCCATTTGGCACCACGAACTAAAAGAAGTGGGAGCTGAAATTATTCTTGGAAATACCTATCACTTGTTTTTACGTCCAGGCCATGAGCTGATTGAAAAGATGGGTGGGTTACATAAATTTATGAATTGGGATCGACCTATCCTGACCGACTCTGGGGGATACCAAGTATTTTCTTTGGGAGACCTCAATAAGGTTACTGAAGAAGGGGTTCGATTTCAATCTCACTTGGATGGCTCATATCACATGCTTTCTCCCGAGAAGTCTATGGAAATCCAAAAGGCCCTTGGTAGTGACATTGTTATGATCTTTGATGAATGTCCAGCTCTTCCAGCTTCTAAAGATCGCCTTAGGGAGAGCATGGAGCTGACTTTGAGATGGGCCAAAAGATGTGCCGATTATCCACTGCAAGATCATCAAAATCTTTTTGGTATTGTTCAAGGTGGACTTCATGAAGACTTGAGAGAGGAGTGCATGGAGCGTCTTGAAGAGCTTGATTTGCCTGGGTTGGCCCTTGGCGGATTAAGTGTGGGCGAGAAGAATGAGGAGATGGTTGACTTTCTAAATAGCTTTACGCCAAAAATGCCTGAGCACAAACCAAGATACTTAATGGGTGTGGGCAAGCCTTTGGACATTCTAAATGGCATTAGGGCCGGAATAGACATGTTTGATTGTGTTCTACCTACAAGAAACGCAAGAAATGGACAGTTTCTCACAAGCCATGGGCCAGTAAATATTAAAAAACAAAAATTCCAATTTGATGAATTGCCACCAGATCCAGAGTGTGACTGTAAAGTCTGTTCAAATTACTCTAGATCTTATGTGAGACATTTGTTTACTGTGGGCGAGTACCTTGGCGGGCAAATGATCAGTTATCATAATCTTCACTTTTATTTAAAGATGGTAAAAGAGGCGAGAGCAGCAATCTTGGAAGACAAATTTGACGATTATTATAAAGAATTCTATAAAAAGTACACTTCAGAACGCTGGAAATAACTGAAAATAAAAAGGAAATCCTATGTTAGATCTATTTATTGCAAGCGCGCATGCACAAGCTGGAGCGCCTCAACAGAACCCTATAATGTCTTTTGTACCCATCATTTTGGTATTTCTGGTATTATACTTCCTAATGATTCGTCCTCAGAAGAAGAAGATGGAAGAAGAGCAGAGATTTATTGGCCAGATGCAAAAAGGTGAGGAAGTTTTCACTAAGTCTGGAATGATCGGAACAATCTATGGACTAACAGACAAGGTTGTAACTCTTGAAATCGAGGGTGGTCAAAAAGTTAAATTTTTAAGAAACCAAATTGGTGGCTCTACAAAGATTCTTAACGAATCTCCAGAGGCCAAAAAGTAAGAGGTAATACCGTGTTTGGACTTGGTGTTGGCGAAATCGTCATAATTTTATTCATTGCATTAATCTTCATAGGCCCTAAGAAATTGCCTGAGCTGGCAAGAGGACTAGGAAAGGGAATGCGTGAATTTCAAAATGCTGCACGTGGTCTTCAAGAACATGTAACTAATCCTGTTAATGAAACCAAAGACCAGATCACTGATATGGTAAATCCTGTTAAGGAGGCGAAGGATGAATCCTCTGCCTCCAACTCAAAAGAATCTGTTCAGAGCGAGAAAAAATAAAACTCGCTCTATCATTTAGTTGTTTGCTCAAATGACTAAAATTGTTTAACATTTTATAAGTGCTTAAGTTTAGGCAAGTGTCCTCGCTTTTATTTTAAAAGTGCGGACTTTTATTGTGTTCAGAACAATTACTAACTAAATATAAAAGGTGAATTTAATGAATCGCAGTTGGTGGTATCGTTTTAGTTTATTACTGTTCCTGTCTATTGTTGCGATAATGGCAGTGATCCCGACATTCTTTGGCTTCGACCCTGAAAAGTCAGAGTTTCCAGTTAAGTCAAAAATCAATTTAGGCCTTGACCTTCAAGGTGGTCTTTATATGGTTTTGGGAATTGATTTTAACAAAGTCTATAGAGATGAAGTTAAGAACTACATCAAGAAAGTGGAAAAGACTTTGGCCGATGAGGGGATTGGATCTCAAATCGGAGAGTTAAGTGTTATTGATCCTGAGGATCCTAAGCATACGTTGACACTTTCCAATGTAGGTCAGCTTGAAGCGGCAACAGATAAAATCGATGAATTTTACTCATTTCCTCTAAGACTTGTGGGTAGCGAAGGCACAACTCTTACTTATGCTCTTGGAAGAGAGTTTAAAGAAGATATTGAAGATAACGCTGTTAAAAAGTCTATTGAGGTTATTAGAAACAGAATTGACGAGTTTGGTGTTACCGAGCCTGAGATTGTTTCTCTTGGAGAGGACAGAATTGTTGTTCAGCTTCCAGGTGTAAAAGATATTGAAAGAGCAAAAGACCTTATCGGAAAAACTGCAAAACTTTCTTTTAGAATTGTTAACGAAGAAGTAAACCCTGCAACTCTTCAAACATGGATGGAAACTTCTGAAAAAGATGGCCTAGTTTACAAGAGAGGCCAGAGGTTTTCTGAATACGCACTTCAGATGAATCAAAAGTTTAAAGACGAAATTCCAAATGGCTTTGAACTTGTTTTCAAGAAGATTCTAAACCCTGGAAATAATGAGGTTGAACAGTTAATTCCTTACGTTGTTGAGTCTACTCCAAGTGTTACTGGGGAAGAAATTCAAGACGCTGTTGTAAGAATTGACCCTCAAGACAATCAACCATATGTTGGAATCACTTTTAAGAGTCAAGGTGCAAAGCTTTTTGAGCAAGTTACTGGCGACAACATTGGAAAAAGATTGGCAATTATCCTTGATAACAATGTTTACTCTGATCCAGTTATCCAATCAAGAATTGGAGGCGGGAACGCGCAAATTACTTTAGGGCAAGGAAATTATAACGATCTTTTAAAAGAGGCGAGAGACTTGTCTTTGGTTTTAAGAGCGGGTGCTTTACCTGTTGAGTTGGAATTCCAAGAGCAAAGAATCGTTGGTCCTTCACTAGGTGCTGACTCAATCGAAAAAGCTGAGACAGCTGGTCTTATTGGAGCATTCATTGTTCTATTGTTCATTATTATTTACTACAAGATTTCTGGTGTGCTTGCTATCAAAGCTTTAGCACTTAACGTGATCTTTGTTCTAGCTTGTCTTGTTGGACTTGAAGCAACACTTACTCTTCCTGGTATTGCCGGGATCGTATTGACTGTAGGTATGGCGATTGACGGCAATATCATTATCTTTGAGAGAATCAAAGAAGAGTTGGCCATTGGAACTCCTGCAAGAGAGGCGGTTGCAACTGGATTCTCTAGAGCTTTCTGGACTATTCTTGATGCCAACTTAACTACTGCTGTTGCGGGGCTTATGCTTTTGAACTTCGGTACAGGGCCTATTAGAGGCTTTGCGGTAACTCTTCTTATTGGTATCGCTTGTACTGTGTACACTTCTTACTTTGTAAGTAGGTTGTACTTTGAGTTCTATATGGCCAGAAACGGTGGCAAAAAAGTAAGCATTTAAAAAGGATTTAAAAAATGAGCAAGTTTAATATTAGTTTTGTTTCTAAATTTCCTGTCTCTGTGGTTTTATCCGCAGTGCTGGTTATAGGTTCACTTTCCTTGTTCTTCTCTAAGGGTCTAAACTATGGTGTAGATTTTAGAGGGGGGGCGGAGATTCAAGTTGCATTTGAAAAAGAAACTCAACTGGAAGAGTTGAGAAGTTCTTTGGATGCCAATAAGTTTGATTCATCTTCTGTTCAAAGAATCGGTTCAGAGAGTCAAAATGAGTTTCTAGTAAAGGTTGCTTCTAACGAGGCCAACCTTAACCAAGTAACTGATCAAATCACGAAAATGCTTCAGAAAGATTTCAGTGATAAGGGCTCTGAAATTTTAAAGACTGATATCGTTGGTCCTAAGGCCGGTGAGCAGTTAAGAATCTCAGGCTTTCAAGCTATGGCATGGGCGTTGTTGATGATCATGATTTATATCGCTCTTAGATTTGATTATAAATATTCTCCAGGTGCGATTGTGGCACTCTTGCATGACGTTATCATCATCGTTGGTATCTTCTCACTTCTTGGCAAGGAATTTAGTCTTCAAATCGTAGGTGCCCTTCTTGCAGTAATTGGTTACTCTGTAAACGATACGGTTGTTGTTTATGACCGTGTACGTGAGCATGAAGAAAAGTATAGCTCAAGAACTCTTAAAGAGCAGATTAATGGTGCTCTTAACGAAACTCTGACTAGAACGATTCTCACATCAATCACCACCTTGATTGTTGCGGGTGTAATGTACTTTATGGGCGGCGGTATTATTCAAGATTTCTTCTTTGCAATCTGTATCGGTGTAATTGTTGGTACTTATTCTTCAATCTTTGTTGCGGCACCAACAGTTCTTTTCTTTGATAAAATCACCGGAAAGAAGGGTGATGCAGCTTAATTTTTTAATTCTATTTTTAGGCCTTGTTGTTTTCTCTCCTGTTTTTGGACAGGAGAGTGATGAGGCCTATAAAGAAAGAGTTCTCAAAGAATATTCAAAAAGACCTGCTCCGGTGGAAGAGACACAAATTGACGAAGTCATTGAGCAGGACATCGCCGAAGGTCCTGAAGATTTCAATGAGCCTGAACCATCAAATGTAAAAATCCAAGATTCTTTTTTAACTAAAATCATGAATAAGGGAGCGAAGGAGTATGTTAGACGCTTTCTTAGTCAAAATCCGTTTTCAAATATGTCTAGGTCCGAGCTGAGATCGCTTGTTTTAGCAAGACTTGAGGGACAGCCTTTTGGAAACTTTTTAAAGGAGAGACCTAAGTTTTTGGATATGTTTGTGGATATCCTGCGCGATAGAAAAGCTCTTCCTTCTCTTATCGGCATGATCAACAAACCTGAAAAGGTTAAAAAATACGGAATTGTATTAATCTGTGTGATTGTAAGTGTTTTCTTTCTGAATCTTATGAATAGCAAAGGAAATATCTTTAGAAGGATCTTGGTGAAGATGTCCATTGGTATTGCTGCGTTTGCTGCCAATATTATTTCATTCTATGTGATCTTCAAGGATGAGGTTACACCCACCCTTGATATAATCTTAAAGTATTATCATTTATAAGTTTTAAATTTTTGGAACACAACCAATCCTCTTATCATGAGGAGGGAATGTGTTGGTGGCATCATTTGCATTATCTTGAACATTTGTACCATCACAAGAGAGCTCATCGGGTCTTTTGACTGTATATGTTCTTTGGTGAGACTTCTTTATAAAAGGAGAGTCTGGATCTGCTGGCCAGTAAAATTGAACTTTCTTCCCGGCCACTGTGTTGTCGTTAGGCTGGAAGTGGGTGCCATTTTCTTTATAGAACCAAATCTTTTTTAGAACCGTTTCTGTGATGAGAATGTAGTCACACTCGTTTTCTTGTTTTGCAATGTAGAGTCCTTCCGTATCATGGCCTACAACTTCTTTCATTGCTGAGAACAGTGGGTTTTCAGAGTTGTAGTGTAGGGCGGTTGGGCAATATGCTTTGAATGTGGTGTCGTCCACGTAAGGAAGCATGTAGTAACCAAGTTGTTTTTGTTGAGGTTCAGATGTCTGTCCGTCAGAGTTTGTAATTGGTGGCCCATTGTAATACTCAAGAGGGAAGAAGACACTTGGAGGTGTATCTACTGTATACCCTTGATCTTCAATTTTCTGTTGAAGGATTTTGTGAATCTCTATTGTTGTACCATTCTCTGTGCCGTCTAGGTCAAAGAATCTAGGATCCCATTTGCTCCAAACAGTAAACTGTCCAGGTGTCTCCTCCAGAAGAGGATCATTAATAGGAGTTGTTCCATATATCAAAAAGTCGTGGCAAAAGATATTTGAATAGGTCTCTGGGAGAGGATCTGGCCTGTCTTCATTTGTGAAGTAATAGTGACTTCTGGCCGCTGAGTCAAAAAAGGCCTGTCCAGTTCCTTCTTCAGTTGAGACTGTTCTATTTAAGCATGTGTATTGATTGACTGGCATTGTGGCCAGAGGCCCACCAACTGGATCAGTGATTCTAGCAGATAGTTTTCTTATTTGAATAGTGTTTGAGCTGGCCCCGCTTTGAACTTCGGCAATATTAAGTCTGTAGGTCTTATCTGGGTCTAGTAAAGCAATATCTATCTTAAGAGTAGTGTTGCCGGAAGTTGGCTGCTCCATTGTTAAAGCACCGGTGACACCATTTTCATCTTTTACTTGGGCCTGGCAAGCTGCCTGTTCCTGAATTTGTTCAACTTCTTCTGTTTCAGGATTTATATAGGAGAGGGGTTTTGAACACCAACCAGCCAAATCTACAAGAGAAGAGGTCTCAATTTCTTCATTTACGGTTACATCTACATATAAGAATTCTTCGGCGTGATTTTTACCTTCGCAAAAGCTTGTGCAATCTGCACCGAGTGTAATGGCCTCGCCAGCTCTACATCCACAAAAGCCAGACTGAAGAAACACTGCACCATCGGGCCTCGTGGGAAGCTCAAATACCTTGTCGTCAATGGTGTCGTCATCACCACCGGTAATTAAATCCTGGTAAGGGTTCAGAGTTGGACGCTGTAGTGACTCGTCCTCCAAGCAGGAAGCGGCCAAAAGACAGATAAATAGGGCATAGATAAGTTTTTTCATAATATTCTTAACACCTTATCGACTACCAGCGTCAGTTATTTAATATTTTAGCTTAATAAATTTGCCTTTTGGCCGTATAATCGTAATAACGGTAGGTTAGGAGAGACTTTGATTTACAGAGTCTTGGAAGTTGCCAAGTAATTGAGCAAATATTGATTACTAAACTAATGTTTTTCAGTTTAGTGACCGATATAAGTATCAAATATTACATATTGCACGAGCAAGGAGAGAGATTATGACTAAAGCTGATTTGATTGCCGTAATTGAAAAACAGGCAAACCTAAACCCAAAGCAGGCAGAGAAAGTTGTTAACATCGCTTTTGATACTATGATTCAAGCTCTTTATGACGACGAAAGAATTGAAATTAGAGGTTTTGGATCTTTTGCAAACAGAAACTATAAGGCCTATGAAGGAAGAAATCCAAAGACTGGTAAAGTAGTTAAGGTAGATCCTAAAAAGGTGCCATTCTTTAAAGTTGGAAAAGAACTTAAAGAAATGGTGGATGCGGGCAAAGAAAAGTATGTAATCAGAGAAGCTTAGATCTCAACATAGTCTTAAAAAAATCTTTATTATATTGAGAGGGAGGCCTTGGGGCTTCCCTTTTTAGTTTGAGCTTGGCACAATAAATTAATAACTTGGAGGATATATGAAAAAGTTTTTGATGGGTGCTGAGAGCTACTCGAACATGCACAACCTGGGGTTGTTGTTATTTAGATTATACGTTGGTTTTACAATGGCCTTTGCCCACGGACTTGGAAAAATGCCACCAAAGCCAGCATTTATGGGATTTGTAGGCTCTTTAGGCCTTCCTGCTCCAGAGCTTATGGCATGGCTTGCCGCTATAGCTGAATTTGGAGGCGGACTTCTTATTGCTATCGGACTTGCCACAAGATTTTCCGCATTGGCATTAGGTGGGACAATGGTAGTTGCCGCATTTTTAGTTCATGGGGCTGATCCATTTGCCAAGAAAGAGCTAGCTCTTCTTTATTTATCTTGTTGCGTACTGCTATTTACAGCGGGACCTGGAGCGTTCAGTGTAGATAGACTTATTAGTAAAAAGTAGTTTGATCTTAGGGTATAAGTAACTGATTAATTGACAATTACAATTAAATAGCTGAATATACTTGAAACATTTAAGAAATGGAGACATGCCCGAGTGGTCCAAGGGAACGGTTTGCAAAACCGTACAGCCGCCGGTTCAAATCCGGCTGTCTCCTCCAGTAAAATAGGGCATTGATTGAACGATCAATGCCCTTTTTTTTATTCTATTGAAATCATTCAGAAAAGGTTTCAACAACTTATCTAGCTTCAATTTCTTAAAACTGTCTGGAACTGTCCAAAGCAAACTGCCGTTGGCTTGTTTTGTGCTTGTGATGGGCTTGTGCCGCAAGGCGCGAGATCTCGCTAAGCACAGGCCAAGCACCTTCTTTTAGTCGTCGCCATTTTTAACAACAAACTCCGCTCCCAGAGTGGGACACGCAGGGTGGTCCGGGACCACTCAATTGGACCACTCTGCGTGGATGAAATGAGAAAGGAAGATTTTAAAATGCCAAAGCGTAGTCGATTTAAAAAAACATCTAACGAATCCCAGGCCCTCAAGCGTATGCGAATTACGCGAAAGCTTTCTCAACGGAAAGCGGCTGAGCTTATAGGAGTTCCGCCAACAACTATCAATCACACGGAGAATGGTAGGGCCTATATTAGGCGGGAGTACGTCAAAAAGTTTATAGATGCCTTGGAGTATTCTTGGAGCGACTGGAATGATTTTTTGGAGGGACACAATCCCGAGATCGAATTGAGGGAGAGCTGTAAAGGATTAATAGATTGCCTTGATAAGAGCAGACTAGATATCGTTTTCAGTCTGCTCAGCAACTTTACCAAGTAGCTAAGTCATTTGAGGTCGCAATTTGCGACCTCAAGTTTATAACGTCTTGTTTTTATTGTTTCTTGAAGTGTGGAGAAAGTTTTTTCTTCCCAAGGTACTTTTGCACTTTCTATGTCTAATATGGTTCTGTGTCTTTCACTCAATAAGCAAATACCGTGCTTATCAAAATTTTATCCTTCAAAAAATCAAGTTATCACCTTGATGATTTGGCTTTAAGGCCTTAGTTCATTTATGATTAAAGAATCTGGAGTGTTTATGTTCCTTGGCGTAGTGAAGGTGATTGTCGCCGCCGTTTTGATTAGTTTTGTTTCATGGCTATCGGGTAAAAAAACAGGCCTTGCTGGCTTCTTAACCGCTTTGCCCCTTACGACCTTACTCGCGCTGGCCTTTTCCCATGTGGAATGGGGTGACGCTAAGCAATCCGTCGAATATGCAAAGAGCGTTTTTGCCGCAGTTCCGGTGTCACTTCTTTTCTTTTTACCATTTCTTTTGGCGGAAAGATTGGAGCTAGGATTTTGGCCTTGCTATATCGCCGGAATTCTTCTTTTAGGTGCTGGATATTTTATTCACAATTATCTAATTAAATTCTTTTAAAAGGTTTGCACTTAACACAACCCGCACTCTCATGGTCACAATACTATCGACAGAAAATCTTTAGACAAATTTGATATTCAGCATTTAATCGTGGAGGAAAGGACTTGCCTGCACCCAGATCAATGAGACTTTTATAACGGGATTGACTTTTTGATCTGGAAAGACCTATAAGAACTTTATGTTATTTATAAGATTGTTAAAGCTTTCTTCGATTTTATGGCTAGCTTTATCCTATAACATTAATGCAGAAATCAGTGCTCATTTAGCTGAGCATCACTTTGCTCATGGCCATGATCACGCACACGTGCATGTTGAAGATGAGACCCAGACTTTTGAAGACAAAGATCATGAACATAGAGTTGTTGATATCGAAGCATATACGGCTTTAAAAAGAAGCATTGATACCTCTCAGTCTTGGGTGCCTTTGAGTGCCTACCAATTAGCCGGTGAAATTTCTTTCTCTAAAATCTCAAATAACTTCAAAAACTTAAAATTTGCATTTAGGCCACCACCTGACAAGTTTCGAAACTTACCAATGCTTAATTAAAACCCCGTATTTTGACCTACTGAAGTCTTAATATGGGAGATAGTTAATGCTAGATAATGTTATAAAATTTGCACTTAGGAATAGGCTATTAGTTGTAAGCCTTTCCGCTCTTTTAGTGGTCTATGGATTTTTTGTGGTCCGGGACCTTCCTGTTGATGTTTTTCCAAACCTAAATAAACCAAAGGTAACAATAATTACCGAGAGTCACGGCTTTGCTCCAGAAGAAGTTGAAACTTTGGTAACCCTTCCGATTGAAAAATCGATGATAGGGACCACTGGTGTGACTCGTGTTCGTTCTTCCAGCGGTATGGGGATCAGTATAATCCATGTTGAATTCGAATGGGGCTCGGACATATTTAGGAATCGGCAATTAGTAACTGAGAAGTTACAAATGGTTTCTGAACGTTTGCCAGAAGAAATTACTCCAACTTTGGCACCTATAAGCTCCATTATGGGAGAAATTCAATTCTTGGGACTTCAAACAAATACTGAGGAATTCGACCTGTTGGAGCTGAGAACTTTGGCGGATTGGGTTATTCGACCCCAGCTACTCTCTATAGCTGGTGTAAGTAATGTTGTTGTAATTGGTGGTGGAAGAAAACAATTCCAAATTAAAATTGACCCTGAAAAGTTAAGGTTAAAGGGTCTTTCCATGGACTCACTGTTGGATAACCTTAAACACCTTAGTGAAAATACCACTGGTGGATTTGTTGACAGGGACGAAAAGGAGTTCTTAATCCGAATTGTGGGAAGGGCTTTTACTGTCGAGGATCTTGAAGAGTCTGTAGTGGCACTTCATTTGGGAAGGCCTGTAATGCTTAAGGATATTGCCACTGTGGAAATTGGGGCCCAACCCAAAAGAGGTGATGGGTCTATAAATGGAAAGAAGGCCGTTATCATGACTGTTCAGAAGCAGCCCGATGCATCTACGATAGAGGTTACTGCGCGGATAGATGAGCTAGTAAAACGCTTAAAGCCTAGGATGCCAAAAGGCGTGGAGTTGAAAGGTGATTTGTTTAAACAGAGTTACTTTATTCAAAACTCCATAAATAATGTAAAAGAAGCACTGATGGATGGCTCGATTATTGTTGCTATTGTTTTGTTTCTATTTCTTTTGAATTTGAGAACTACGTTTATCACCCTCACCGCAATACCCCTCTCATTTGTTCTAACTGCGGTTATCTTCAAATTTTTTGGCCTATCTGTGAACACCATGACACTTGGTGGCCTGGCCATTGCTATTGGTGAATTGGTAGATGACGCTATTGTTGATGTGGAAAATGTATTTAGAAGACTAAAGCAAGCCAAGCTTAAAGGCGAGGCTTCAAACCCTTTAAAGATCGTTTATTTAGCCTCAAGCGAGATTCGAAACTCTATCGTGTTATCTACTTTCATTGTTATTTTAGTGTTTGTGCCATTGTTTTATTTGAGTGGAATTGAAGGGCGTCTTTTCGCCCCGCTAGGAGTGGCGTACATTGTTTCCTTGTTAGCGAGTTTATTAGTATCACTAACGCTTACGCCTGTTCTATGCTCCTACTTTCTTCCAAGTGCCAAGTTCATGGAGAAGTCCGAAGGCAAGCTTATAAGAAATCTTAAACTGGTTGATAGAAAAATTCTTGAAAAAATTCTTCATCGGCCAATTCCTATTTTAGTTGTTTGTTTCATTTTGTTGGCGGGATCATTATCCTTACTGCCGAAAATGGGGCGCAATTTCTTACCGGAATTTAATGAAGGGACGGCCACTATTGGACTCGCGGCTGGGCCTGGCATCTCTTTAGTGGAGTCGAACAAAGTTGGTAAAAAAGCAGAGGATCTAATGCTTGCAGTGCCTGAGGTCAAAAGCACCATAAGGAGAACCGGAAGGGCCGAAATGGATGAGCACGCCGAGGGAGTTCATTGGAGCGAAATTGACGTGGACTTTCATGAGGGGGGAAGGCCTAAAGAAGAAGTCCTGCAAGACATTAGAGCAACACTTGGCAACATCCCCAACACCTATGTAAACATTGGGCAGCCTATAGGTCACAGGCTTGATCACCTTTTATCTGGTGTGCGTGCTCAAATAGCAATAAAAATTGTGGGGTCGGATCTTGGTGCATTGCGAAGACTTGGGAAAGAGGTTGAAAGAAAGCTAAAAGACATTGAGGGATTAGTTGATTTGCAAACAGAACAGCAAGTTTTAGTTCCGCAAATTAAAGTACACGTGTACCGTGAGGATGCCGCCAACTTTGGGATAAACACAAGTGACTTGGTAGAGATGTTAGAAATTGCTCTCAACGGAGAGGTTGTTGGCAACGTAATTCAAGATCAGCGAATTTTTGACATCTTTATGAGGTTCAAAGAGTCAACTAGGGAAGATCTAGACAGAATGAGAAATCTACCAATAAAGGTGATGCCAACAGGTAAAGTCGTTAAATTAGAGGACGTTGCTTCTGTCTATGAGACTGATGGGCCAAACATAATCAACCGAGAGGATGGACAGCGAAGAATTGTTGTCCAGGCAAACTCAGAGGGTGTGCCCCTTGATCGCCTGGTCGCACAAATAGAGGAGAGACTGAAGGAAGTTGATTTTCCTGAGGGCTACTTTGTACAAATGGGTGGTCAATTTGAAAGTGAGCAGAGTGCTAGTCGCATGATCGCTGTTTTAGGCACATTCTCTCTAATCGCGGTGATTGTCGTTCTTTATTGGAGATTTGGAAGTTTTATGATGTGTGCTCAAGTTCTGACAGCTCTTCCACTAGCCTTAATAGGAAGCATCGCTTCGATCTACTTTACGGAAAAAACACTTTCTGTGGCGACATTAATTGCTTTTATCACTCTTTGCGGGATCGCTTCTAGAAACGGGGTAATGATGATTTCACATTATCTTCACCTCATCGAATTTGAGGGGGGGAAGTTTGATAAAGAAACTATTATAAGAGGCTCTCAAGAAAGGCTTATTCCTGTCCTAATGACTGCCTTAACCGCGGTATTTGCCCTGATGCCAATTTTATTCTCAAAAGGAGAGGCCGGAAAAGAGATACTCTACCCCGTGGCAGTGGTTATCACTGGAGGGCTTTTAACTTCAACATTATTGGATATTTTTGTTACGCCTGTGGTGTTTTATAACTATGCCGGCAAAGGCGTCAAAAAGTATTTGAGAAAAAGGAAAGAACAATGCGAAGCTTCTTTTTAGGCATTTTTATTTGCAGTGCTTGTTTTGGAAAGAGCTATACCCTGAATAAGATTATAACAATCACCCAGGAAAGAAATATTAAAGCAGAGCTTGCTAAAACTGATATTTTGGCATTGGAGTCTGAGATTGACTATGAGAAATCCCATTATTTTCCAGAACTAAAGGCTGTAACTGGTGTGGAAACCGCGGATGCTCCTGGAAATGACGCTATAAGCGGCTCCAACTTTTTAGCAGAAGCAAGATTGGAGTATGAAATCTTTCAGTTTGGAAGAACGTCAAAGAAGTTAAGCGCATTAGGAGAATTGCGAAGAAATAAGATAGACCTCTTTGAGCACTCCAAGGTTGAAGTATCACGGAATGTGAAGAAAGACTTCTTCCAAGCGCTGTACTTTCAAGAAGTGTTTAAAATCTTGGAGAAAGAGCTTAATTCAAACAAGGCCTTGCGAAGGCAAGTTAGGTTTAGACGAAAGCAAGGGTTGGTTGGGAAAGCCGATGTTCTTGAAATGGACATGAGAAGGGCCTCTCTTAAATCAAGACTTCTCGAAGTTAAAGAGGCGTTGGCCTTCTATAAAAACAAACTAAGGCAACGTG
Source organism: Halobacteriovoraceae bacterium (assembly GCA_002718735.1). Next base: position 48,852 of record PBFR01000030.1, read on the forward strand.
CTTTCCTGGAAGAAAGTGCTGAGTTTGAGCTCAAGGGCAATCTTCCTCATGAACACTTCGAAGTTAAACTTGATGATCTTTTAAAAGCGTCAGCGATTTTTAACAGGGGATATAAAGCACTCAAAGCAAGAACTAGATCCAATGCCTATAAAGTTGAGGCGGAAAAAACTCTAAAACTGCCTTCTTTAAAGTTAAGGGCACGTTACGGACAGATGAGAATTGATGAAAAGTATTCTGACAATTCTATGGAAGGCCTTGCGGGTATTTATTTGGAGATACCTTTATTTGATGGCGGAGCTAAAAATGCCAAAATTGCAGCTCGAAAGGCGGAATTGGCTAAAGAAAGCTTAAAGTTAAAGGCGATGAAAAAATCACTTAGAATAGAAGTTTCACAAAAGCTTAGAAGACTAGAAAGCATTCATGAACGAGTGGACTTAGCGGAGTCCAATGTAAAAAGTGGCGAGAAATACTTCAATGAAGTTAGCGAAGAGTATAAACGTGGTGTTAAAAACTCTGTGGACCTCGCAGGAGCAAGAGATCGGTTTTTAGAATTCAAGATTGATCTCTTAAAAAGCAAAAAAGATTTTATAATTACTAAACTCGAACTGGAGGAGGTGGCAGGTGTCACATTGGATTAAAGTATTCTTGGGAGCTCTGATTTTTCTGACTGCATTGGCAGCTACTGGTGCGGAGGTTGTTCACACAAAGTGGGAACTGAAAGAGGAGTACCTTAACTTGGAAGAATCCTTTAAGGGAAAAAGCAACCATAGTATTAAAATGGGAATAGGCACAAAAGATATCTCAGACCTTAATCTCAATAGCGGCTCCAATGAGTTTGCGTTGGGAGCTCAAAGCATTTCTGGTGCCCAAATGGATTACGAGTATCAATTAAGCTCTTCTGCCACTCTAGAGTCTGCTATCTACTCAAACTTGGGGTTTTATACAAAGTATAACGACTTAGGTGAAATGGGACACGCGGACCTATCAATTGTTGACTTATTTGTGGGAGCATCTATTGGAAGGGCCTTCTTCTCCCTGGAGAACTTAAAGTTAAGGACCTTTGCAGGACTAGGGCATGCTTACTATTACCAAAGAGGTGATGTTGAAGAAACGAACACAGAAAGAAGCGGAAACGAGGCCGAATATGGCGTTGGTATAGACTGGCTAATCTCTTCAAAAGACGCATATCCACAGGCCTGGTCCAGTGATTATCTTCTGGGAGTAAAGTATTCTAAGTTTAACTCTCTAGGACAGGAAGATGAATTGTCAGGAAGTAAGGTCGGAGCAGTTTTTGGAGTTAAATTATGATTAGTCGTTTATTAATTTTACTTTCCCTATTGGTCATCTCTTGCGGTAGACCCCACTCAACCGACCAAGAAAAGGAAGAGGCAAAAAGAAGAGGCCGTTTAGGCGCATTAAGCAGCCAGTACAATGATGTTGAAGGAAGTTTTGCGGGCAGCTTAGAGCTTCTTGATGATGGTACCGTTTATAAAGTTTATATGGATTTGAGGGTCTCTCAAGATGTAGACCCAGGAACCGGACTTCCGTTGCAGCCAAAAATTGTGGGATCTCTGAGGATTTTTGAAATGAACTCTGGGGTAGTGGAGCTTTTGACTAACTACGGGATCACAAATGGTTCTTATGACTCTGGCCCCGGTAAAATTGCTCTTGATATATCTGATGCTCTAAATATAAGGGGCTATGCCAACCATAATGTTTTAAGGGCAACTCTACACAGTTCCATAAAGGGCGATATCGGAAAACTCGATCTAGTGAGGCAATAATGAAAGTTGTGACCTTAAATAAAATTGCGTTAGCCCTTGTGCTTTTCATTCCCTGGACAGCGCTTAGTAGGGAGTATACTCACAGAGAATGGATTGAGGCATTTAGAGAGCGAAACCTTGAGTCCAAAGAGGAGTTGCTCAAACTATATCAGTCCAGAGAAAACATTAATATATCCCTCGGAAGAATAGTGCCATCTTTAAATATTGGGACCGTTGTAGACACCGCTCTAAGTGGTCCTCTTGGTTTACTCAGTGGCCTGTCTAATTTTGTGGGCTTTTTGTTGCCGTCCAGATGGTATCAATGGAACGAATCAAAGATGTTTTACAACTCTCAAAAGTTATCTTACATGGTGCTAAAGGGTGACTATGCCTTGATGTCTGAAGAGTTGTATCTTGCCTTGAAAAAACAGTATCTAACAGCAAATGTTTTTCACAACTTAATTGAAGAGTTGGAGCCTCTGGTAAAGTCAATCAACTTTCGCGAAAGAATAGGAGAGCTCCCAAAAGGATCTTACGCTAGGGTTAAGTCCAAGCTTTACACCCTCCAGAGCGATTTAGTTCAATACGAGATGCTCATACAATCTATTCTTATTGAACTTAACAAAGCAATTGCGGACGACTCTTTTTCTGAGCTTACTTCCATAGAATTGGCACCAAGAAATTCAATGGGTGAAGATCCTAGATGGAATTGGCAGTGGCTAAAAGATAACCTATTAGAAATTAAGTCTATAGACACTATGGTTAAGGCCTCTGAGTTGTCTATTCGCTCCCGAACTTGGAGTTGGCTTGATCCTGCTTCTGATGGTTTTGGACTAGGTTATTTTGCTACAAAAAGAATTTCTACGTTTAAAAGGGACCAGATCAAGCTAAAAAGAGATCGAATGCTTTTGAAGTTTAAAGCTAACTTTTTAAACATTAATTCCACGCTAAATAAACGACTTGAACAAGAGAAATTATTGCGTAAAGCTGTCAATCTGTCAGGAGGACGCAAACAACAAATTCTTACTGATTATCGCCTTACTGGTGAGATGGATGCTGATGATTACATCGAAACTATAGATAACTATCTCGGTTTCAGAATTAGAGAGATCTCTAATGGTGTGGAGCTGGAGTATTTAGAAGCTCAAAAAGACCGTCTTCTCTTTAGGAACTTTTATGATGGACTCGAGGCATTTGTTCCTCGGAGAGAAGCGAACAGATTAAATCGTTATCAAAGAAAAGAAGACAGAATCGTCGACTTTCATATGGAGGATTAAATGAAAAGTTTAATGTTATTACTATCGCTATTTTTATCAACAAACCTTTTTGCACATGATGAAGGGCATGGGCCAGCCATAAAAGACGAAAGTCTAAAGGGTGGAACTGTTACCGCAATTATCGCAGAGAAAGATGTGAACAAAGGAAGAAAAGCTCAAATGGTTTATAAGGGCGAGCTTGTTCACGAGTCTAGAGGCCAGGATGTCAAACTCTATGTTTACTCCCAAAATATGAGGCCACTTGATATGACCAAGTTTAAAAACGAGGTTAAGGCCGTTCAAATTGAGAGAGGCGGTAAAAAAGAATTTATCCTTAAATTGGACAAAACTGGTAAATTCTTTGAAGGACAAAGACCTAAGAATAAAAGAGTGCCCTTTAATATTGACGTTTTTATAAAACAGGACGACAAGAAACTTTTTGGGGCTTTTGACGGACTGGATTAAACCGAGTTTCATAGCCGCCAAGTTCTATGGCGGCTGTTTTTCATGTTAAGTAATATTTCAACCTAAATACTATTAAAAGCTAACTTAGGTTGGTTGTTGAATTCCTTCTGGGGCGGTAAATTCCTTCAAAGTTGGAGGGGAATCATGCTATTTACTGAAAAATTAAAAGTTCTACCCGGGATATTGGAATTGAGACGCTATCGTTACGAAAGATCTTTTGCAAATGATCAAGTTGCAAACTATTTCAGAGGTGTTTACGAAACCTTTAATCAGGCATCGGAAAATGCGCCGAAATCAAAGCCAATTGGGTATAATAATAAAGCTTCGGCAGGAATGTACAAAGAAAGAACGAAGCAAGTATACAGCACTGACTATCCTGTTTTGTACTGGATGATGCGGCTTCAGGATAAGTTTTCATCGGTCTTTGACTTTGGGGGACATATTGGTATCCATTTTTATAGCTACGCCAAATACTTAGATTTTTCTCGGATTACTGAATGGCTAGTTTGCGATGTTAAATCAGTAATTGAAGAAGCGAGGTCTTTTAAATTGTTTGAACCAAGGTCTTCTTTAAGCTTTTCAAATGATTTTTTCGACATTGAAGGAGCTGATCTTTTTTTAGCCAATGGGTCATTACAATACCTTGAGTGGGAGTTGCATGAAAAACTCGAACAAATTACCAATAAACCAAAATTTCTAATTTTAAATATGCTTCCATTGCATTCCACACATAAAACTATCACTTTACAAAGTATTGGCACCTCTTTTTGCCCTTATTATGTTCGGTTAAGAAAAGAATTTGTCGAGGGGTTAAATGGAATTGGATATAAACTTCTTGACGAGTGGGACAACGAACAAAAAGCATGCAAAATTGCCTTTGAACCGGAGAGGTCTCTAAATAAATATAAGGGCATGATCTTTGAACTCAAAAAATAGCAATTTTCTGCTTAGAGACCTTTCTCTCTGCCTCGCTTTTGCACTGGCTTGGTGTAAGGTCATATACCATTTACTTAATGCACGTTCCGGTTCAAGACGCCGCAAGTTTCTTCCTTCGGCTTTTTTTAAATAAACCTCCTTAAGAACTTTCATGAGAGTTTCATACGCTTGGATTACTTATCGCCTTACTCGCCGATTTGGCGTGTTCAGAGTTTTCTTGCCGTTTGGTTGAATGTCGTATGAGCAAAGCTTAAAGGCGTTTTGTCAGCACCTGTTCTTGGGCGAGAAGGACCAAGATAAAAATTCATCACAGGCTTTAACACATACTCATCAGGTCTTTGCGTGTCAGCGTGTTCCTGGCTCTTGTTTGTAAGGCAGACACATCTTGTAGAAAAATAAAGAGGAGCGTGAAGAAAGAAGTGCTGTGGATATCCAGTGAATGGTCCCACGGCACGATCAGAAAAACCGAAATTTTGCCGCTTCAAATCTAAGATCACTAAAACAACAAATTATTTGGGCTTATTTGTACTTGAGTTTTACAGTAACTGATTGAAACTATTGAGATCGGCTGTCTCCTCCAGTTAAATAGGGCATTGATTGAACGATCAATGCCCTTTTTTTTATTCTATTGAAATCATTCGGAAAAGGTTTCAACAACTTATCTAGCCTCAATTTCTTAAAACTGTCTGGAACTGTCCCAAGCAAACCGCCGTTGGCTTGTTTTGTGCTTTTGATGGGCTTGTGCCGCAAGGCGCGAGATCTCGCTAAGCACAGGCCAAACACCTTCTTTTAGTCGTTACCATTTTTAACAACAAACTCCGCTCCTAGAGCGGGACACGCAACGTGGTCCAAGACCACTCAATTGGACCACTCTGCGTGGGTGACATGAAAAAGGAAGGTTTTAAAGTGCCAAAACGTAGTCGATTTAAGAAAACATCTAACGAGTCCCAAGCTCTCAAGCGTATGCGAATTACGCGAAGGCTTTCCCAGCGAAAAGCGGCCGAGCTTTTAGGAGTTCCAGCAACAACTATCAATCATACCGAGAATGGTAGGGCCTATATTAAGCGGGAGTACATCAAGAAGTTTATATCTGCCTTGGAGTATTCTTGGAGTGACTGGAATGATTTTTTAGAAGGACATAACCCTGAGATGGAGTTAAGGGAGAGCTGTAAAGAACTAATAGATTCCCTTGATAAAGCTAAGCTTGATGTTGTTTTCAGTCTGCTTAGCACCTATAGTAAATAGGTTAGGAGTGGAAGTTTTTTAGCTCTGGTGGCTCAATTTTTACCAGCAGCTCTTTTTTGAAGCTTGTGATTTTCATTGTGTAGCCAAAGCATCCGGTCAGCTTTCTTTGCAATTAAGGGAAAAATCGGCACCCCTAAAGGTTCCCCCAATTTTTGCCTTGATTGCAGGAAGACTTCGTTACTTCTGTCACGTCTCACAATAAATCACTTATATAAAAGGAGCTCAAAAATGAAATTATTAACTACCAACCATTTCTTTAATCTTCGTCTTGACCATCTTCTTCCTCTTCTCCCGATTTAAATTCTTGATTTTTTGAGAGTGCATTTTTGAAAGGATTGCCGACAATTGACTCGCTCAGTAAACGAAATTTTGACTCTTCTCTGAATTTGTAAATTTCACCTTCCGAAAGACCGTCAAGTTTATATGCGGAGGAAGAACTTATATCTCTTGCTAGAACTGATAAGGAAATTATTTCCCTTCTTTGATGCTGAATCTCGAAAACTTTATCAATGAGCTTTACTGTTAAGGTTATCAAGGCGCCAATGATGGTTAAACAAACAGTAGCATATGGTGATCTCATTATGAAGAAATCCCAAGCACCGATGTTTGCATTGGCCTTGTTGGCAACCAACAGCTCTTCAATTAAACCGTCCAAGTTTGTAATCGAGTATCCGGCAATGCAAAGTATACCTGTGACGGCAATCAGGGCCATAATGTAGTAAAACCAAACCTGCTTTTTACTTTCACCAATGTAATTTTCCATATTTTCAGCGTAGAGATCTTTCTTTTCCTGAAGTTCCTGAAGTTCTGTTTTTAGCTTGGAAATACTTCCGTTAAGATTTGTAGATTTTTGTTTTAGCTCCTGAAGGTTGTTCTCTGCCGTTGCTTCCTTGTTCCTGGTGTCTTGAAGGTCGGCTCTGACCTGTCCTAAGCTTTTTTCCTCTTCTTCAAGTTGGGTGGAAACGCTCTTGAGTTCATCATCTTTTTGGTTGACCTCTGCTTCAAGCTCTTTCATTCTCTCTGACAGTGAATCTTTATAATTTTCAAACTCTTCTTTTTCTTTTTTTAGGCGTTCAAAATCTTCATTGTTTTGGACAGCTTCACCCTCAACACGTTTTTTCAAGTCCTCATAGTCCTCCATGAAGTCTGTGTAAATAGTGGAGATTGTTTTGAGGCTTTCAATTGTTTGTCCGTATACCTTTATCCCTTTTAATTCTTCAGTGCCTCCTATGCCTTTGTTTCGGTTCTCCAGTTTAAAACCTTTCATATAGTCATCTATGTGAAAAATCGTGATATCCGATTCTGGATCGTTTGATGGATCATTTATTTCCACTTCCCTTCCATCCCACAATATTATGCAAAGCCTTAATTTTGAACTCTTCCCTGTTTTTGTCGTGATTAGGTGTAATTGGCTCACGTATAAGGGGCTTTTAAATTCTAAAGTTTGATTTTCCTTCTTTTTGAGTTCAATTGGTGTTTCAGGAGAGGTCTTACCAAAAATTTTGGCGGCTTTCCCCCGTCTACTGATCAAATCTTCTGCATCCAACAATACAAGAGGTGGCACATCATAATCTCTCAAAACTGGCAATGTTGTTACGTCTGTACTCATTCTTCCTCCGTCTTCTATTGGAAAATCTTATCATTATTGTAAATATACTTCATTTAAAGCTGTACTATCTTAAGCATGGCCACCAACTTTAGCAATCGTGGGCGACTTGCCCTGGATAGATTTTATCCAAGAGGGCTTTTCAATGGATGTAGGGTCGTAGCCAGTAGCCATGTGCAGGTTCACAAACCCCTCATCTGCAATTGTCCGGCTTAATACCTCGCCCCTTAGTCCTTCACTTAAATTTGAATCTATATAAATCGGAGTTGTGAAAGAAAAGAACGTAGACTCTTGCAAAAAGGACTCTACAGAGAAATAAGTATGGGCCTTTATCCCTTCTTTGTCTAAAGTCCGTTTCCAATTCAAGTGAACTAGTTCATCATCATCTATCAAAACGATTTCTTTGTGTAGAGCCTCTTGCTCTACTGGCACGACGTTGGCTAAAACTTTAGGAAGGATCTTAACTCCAACTTTCTTGGCTGAAACAATTATTTCTGATTCCTCAGATCTTGCCGTCACAAGAATAGAGCGTGAGGGAGAGGATAGGAACCTGATACAATCTAGACCATTTAGCTCCTCACCTAAAAGTTCGAAGTCACTTAGAAGTAATGCGTCACGAGGTACTTCATTATAACAGGCCAACAAATCCTTTGTGCTGTGGAAGTGCTCTAGTTTCAATGAGAAATTTGTCAAGCGTTCCTTCCAAATAAGATGAATAGTGTGGTCATCATCTAAAACGATAACTTTCGTAACATTGCCCAAGTCCAATCTGGTTAAGAAGTTCGATGGGGTCTGAGAGAGGGGAAGTATTAGACTAACGTGTGTCCCTTTTGAGTTGGACTTTAACTTTAATCTCCCACCAAGGCTTTCTACTTCTTTTTTCGCGTGGAACAGGCCAAGTCCACAGCCATCAACCTTTGTGGTAAACCCTTCTTTGGTAACCTCATCAATAATGACTTCGGATATTCCTGGACCGTTGTCGGCGATTTCAATTTCAATGGATTGATTGACCCTCTTGGCGGAAATTTGAACGCTTCCTTTGAACTCAAGCGCTTCGGCACTATTAGTAATCAGATTAGAAAGAATTCTTTTAAAGGTGCTTTGGGAAATACTTACAAAAGCACCTAGGAGACTTGGATCAATGATATTTTCGATATGAAGGTCCAAACTTTCTCGGTACTGCATTCTCTTTTCAATAACAATGCTTTCGACCGTGGTGTATATGTTTACAGCCTCCTTTGATTCAGGCTGGGACTTTTTTCCTCGGAATTGAAGGAGGTTGTAAGCAATTTCTTCAATGCGATTAATTGCTGTTGTTAGCCTCAAACGGTCTCGCTCGTGTAGTGAAGATAGTTCTTCTTTAGAAGACTTTAGGGCCTGTAGAGGGGACCTTATATCGTGGGCAACCTGGCGGGCCATGCTTTGATATGCCTGATCCCTTTCTGATTTGATGCTTTCTTCCGAGGACTGCCTATATCCTTTAAGAAGTTTATTGATTGCCTGAATGAGTTTTTCAAAGTCCTGGTTCTTTGTTAACGCCCGGAGGTTGTTGTTGTAATCCTCTTCGTTAGCCATTTCAAAAATATTGGAAGTGATTCTTTTGATAGTTCGACGAAGAATTCTCGTGGCTAAATACAGGAGCAGAACAATTAAACCCAGTGTGAGAAAGAAGTTTGTGATGTACCTGTGTTGAATACCGCTAATGGCCTTATTTAATTCCCTTCTAGAGACTTTAAATTGCAAAGAGTGACGATGAGAAGCTTCCCCCAGAGATTGGGTAAATAAAGGGTTCTTTAATTCGATTTTCTTTATGAAACTTAAAGGGTCTTTTGCTTTTTCATCCTTTACCTTCACCGAAAATGGCGTTTTTCCAATCAGAAGGTCCGCTCTTAAAATATTCTCGTCTCTTTGAAGAATGCTTGAAAGATTTTGTGCAATGTCATTTATTTGAACGCCAACCTCAATGAAGAACTTTCCTGTCCATATGGTTAGAAACTTATGTGGTGTCTTCTCTGGAAAGGGAATAATGATCGGCGTGGTAAGATAAGCACCTTTTTCGCTCTTAAGTTCCTTGTAATCCTGGGAGAACGTGAAAAGGTTTGGGATCTTCGTCGGGTCCTCATTGGTGGATTTGATGAAGTCGCCTTTACTGTTTATGAGAAACAAGTGGGAAACCCTATATTTGTTGGCAACCCTCTGTAGTCCCTGTTTTGAGATGTCCTTAGATTTTATCTCTTGCTGGATTCCCAAAAGAGAGTTTCGCATTAGCTGCTCGTAGGATTTCTCGATCTCGATTATCTGATCTGCGTATACTTTGGTGAGGCGATCGTACTTCTCCTTAAAGCTGCCTACCGTTTTTCCCACTTCCTGTTCGTAGCTATAGTAAAAGCCAAAGCTTAAGGCCAAGCAGGAGGGGATCAAGAACAATAGGTAGATCTTTAAATAACTTCTCATTTTCTAATTAGTATACCTTGCGATATCTTCTGCTAAATGAGGAAACTCTATACACAGCTCTTTTCTGTTTTTGATGTGAAAATTTTCAATTTCAAAGCCTGGGGCGACGGTGCAGCCTAATAAGGCCCAATCTCCTTCTTTAGGATCTTTGAGTTTGGTTCCTTGCCAAACGCCATGTGGAACTATGACCTGCGGTATTTCATCGTTAAAGATGTCATTGCCAATGGTAATTTTAGAGCCTTCTCCCTTTTCGTTGATTTGAAACATCTCTACCGGAGAGCCGGCGTAGAAGTGGAAAACCTCATCCATATCCACCAAGTGAAGAGCCGAAAAGCTATCGTCTGTTATCAAGTAATATATGACAGTGGATTCACATTTCTCGCCAAGCTCCTCACTGGAGACCAGTCTGTTAGAGCGATAAGTTTCTCTAAAGAATCCTCCTTCCTCTGGAAGAGGAACTAAATCAAGCTTTTTAATAACTTCTTCGTAGTGTTTCATTCTTTATCCTTTATTGTTTCTTTCAGTGTTTCGAGGTTTTGATTTATCCGGCCTTCTCTCTCAAGACATTTTTCGAGCATGGTCATGAGAGTAGGGTCTTGGAGTTCCTCATCTTCTTGAATGAATTTCAGAAGAGTTAGGACATTGTGAATATCGCTCTTAAGGTCATGTTGGGCCTGGTATGCGTATTTCATAACCGCTGTCCTTTAGTTGAAATTCTGTTATCTCGATTGTTTTTCATAAACTTACTAAGGCTTGGGTACGAAACGCCCATTTTTTCAGCAGCCTTTTTCATGGTTTTGTTTCGCTTTATCATTCCTAATACGAGTTCTTTTTTTAAGTGGACTAGAACGTCGCCTAGGCCGTGGGCCTCTACCATATCCAAATAGGCGTCCAGATTCATTTTATTTTTTAGGGAGGTATTATTTTTAATGTGGGAGGGGATCACTTCGGGCGTGATTAGTCTGTGCCCCTCGACAATCCAGTTTTCTACCAAGTCTTGAATTTCTCTCGTGTTTCTAGGCCAGGAGTACTCCTTAAGAATTTTCTTAGCCTCGCTTGTAAGGAGGATTTGGACTAAGTGCTTAGAGATGAAATACTCAAGAAGCAATAAAATATCCTCTTTTCTTTCTCGTAAAGGAAGAAGGTTGATCTGGAAAGTACTGATTCTGCCAAACAAGTCTTCTCTGAATTCTCCTTTATTGATCATTTCTTGAATGTCTTCACAAGTCGCGGTGATAATTCTGAAGTTCGACTTTACTGGCCTATTGGAGCCTACAGGATAGAACTCTTTTTCCTCCAAAGCCTTTAATAATGTTTTTTGGGAGTTCAGTGAAAGGGCATGAATTTCATCCAAAAATACAATCCCGCCATCAGCGATTTCCAGAAGACCTTTCTTTTCACTATTTGCACCGGTAAAGGAACCTCTTTTGTGGCCAAAAAGCTCACTGGCTAAAAGATTCTCAGAGTATTGGGAGCAATTAATCTCGATGAAAGGGCTTGCTTGGCAGATATCTTTAATTAGGTGGGAGACAACTCTTTTTCCCGTTCCCGTTTCACCGTTTATGAAAATTGGCTTTGACGAGATGGCAAGATTCTTGATCTTGTAAATCTCATCGGTCTGTTCTTTGGACTTTGTAATAAAACTGTTGTTTATCAGGCCTTCAAACTCGACATGTCTTTTATTATTAAAAAACCTCGCCATTACGTGATTTAACTTTTCTTTACTAAATGGCTTTAGGAGATAATCTTTTGCACCTTCTAGAAATGCTTTCTCTAGTACTTCATCTTGGCTTTCCCCAGATACAACCACTGGATAAACTTTGTGATTTTGAGCCAGTGCCAGTAGTTCAATACCCTTTAGCTCTCCATCTAAGTTAAGATCAAAAAAACCTAGGTCAAAATCCTTTTCAGACATAAGCTTTTTTCCTGCGTCAAAAGATTTTGCACTATACACCTTTCCATATGCAGAGAGCAGCCTCTTGTGAAGCTGAAGAGTTATCGGATCATCTTCGACTAATAAAATAGATGTTTCATTTTCATTCATTGAAACCGGTAAACCAAATCTTGGATAAATTTGCAAATTTTTATTCTTTAAATAATAGAGTTATCAGGATGATAATTTTTAAGTGCGTCAATGTGTAAAAGATAAATGGTAAGGGTTTTACCTTAGATTCTTAAATAAGATGTAATGTGAATTATCGGAATTTGAGCTTCGTGTTTGTTAATTTCTTAAGTGATTTTTTAGTTACCGTCTTGGAGGATCGATTAAAAATTTTCTACAAAATCAACTTCTTGGGGATGCATTGGGCGTCAAAAATAGTGTTAAGTGTGGTTAGCGTAAAATGGTGTCATGAGCTATTAACGGTAAATTGGTTTGGCCTATTGCAGCTTTCCTATTTGTCGGGTGGGCTAGGTTGCCTAAGACTTGTCTTAAACAATTAAGTTTGCTTTTTTACCCTTTACTGTCGAATTGTAATTACGGACCGTTGTGGAAGACAATATAAATAAAGGGCTCAGGGAACGAGGTTAAAGACCTTGGGTAAAGACTCTCTTTACCTTTGCAACCTAATTGCTTCCACGGATGATCTTGTCCAACATTTAAGTCTAGCTAAAATGCGGCCTTGCCTTTGGCATCTCCGAGAAGCACTTGCTAAACTCTTGAAACAAGGAGCTATTTTGGCACACAATCACTCTCAAGAGATGACAGAAAAGAATCTAAAGCTTGCTTTCTTTTTAAATGTTGGCTTTACCATTTTGGAATTTATCGGCGGATATTTTGTTAATAGTGTCGCCATAATTTCCGACGCCCTTCATGACTTGGGGGACAGCCTGTCATTAGGAATTGCCTGGTACTTAGGAAAAAAATCAAAACAAGGAGCCAATGAAACCTTCTCTTTTGGGTATACTCGGTTTTCATTATTAGGCGCTCTAATTAACAGTCTTGTGCTAGTAGCAGGGTCAATATTCGTTATTTCTGAAGCCGTTGGAAGAATTCTTAGGCCAGAACACTCAGACGCTGGGGGGATGATTGCATTTGCAATCGTAGGAGTTGTGATTAATGGTTATGCGTCCTGGAAAGTGAGTAGTGGAAAATCACTAAACGAGAGGGTTGTCAGTTGGCATCTGTTGGAAGATGTCCTCGGGTGGACGGCAGTTTTAATAGTCGGGATCATTCTTAAATTTAAAGATATTCATTATCTCGATCCGGCCTTAGCTCTTTTTATCACGGCGTACATTCTGTGGAATGCGATAAAAAGACTTAAGGAAACCCTTGCCATATTTTTGCAGGGAGTACCTGATGATATGTCTGCTGAGTCCATTGAAAGGGAGCTTTTAAATTTGGACTTCGTCGAGAGTGTTCACCATTTACATATATGGTCCCTTGATGGAGAGGACCATGTTTTTACAACACACTTGGTTCTAAGAAATATGGAAAACTTTAAAGAATACATAAAGGCCAAGAATAAAATACGAAAGGTGTTGGCCCCTTACCAATTTAAGCATTCTACTGTCGAAACTGAGCTTAATTCAGAAAATTGCAGCATATATCACCAAAATATTTAGATCAGGCTGTACTTTATGTAAAATGTTTTAGGTTGGGTGGTTTAAGTTAGACAAAAGTGTCAGTAGAAACATCAGGACATAGTCTTGTTTGACTTCTGAACCTCTTTGACATATGACTTACATTTAAAAGTGTTGTGAACTATTTTCAAATTGTTTGTTTAAAGTCCAACATTAATATATGATGGGTGTATGCGTTTTATCTGTTTGTTTTTATTAATGTTTATAGTGAATGATTTCACTCATACAGATGAGACGAGTTTTGCTGTCTCCATAGCAGAGTGCCAGTCAGTAGAAATTGATCATTCTCAAGATCTAAGTGAGACGAACGGAAGTAACGAAGAACATAACCATGGAGACTGTCATTGTCATCATGGGCACTCTCACCTTGTTACTTTAGACCAGGTTAAGAGCTCGTTAGAAATTAAGTTCGTACCCCTGAATAATTCTTTTATTCTGTTTAATTCTAAGCCACCTAAAAATATACTTTCAGAAGTCAACCGACCTCCCATTTCTTAAGCTTCATTAATTCTTAAATTTTCACTTTTATTTTAAATTTTACTTAAAGGTAAGAAATGAAACTTGTCATTTTAATCTGGGCAACTCTCTTAGGTGCTCATGCGGAAGATTCGTGCGTATATAAAGATATTCGCGAGTATAAAAAGAAATTATTCTCTTCAAATCCTGTTTTGGACCAAGTTAAGCTTCAAAAAGATGCAACCAACTCTTTTGTGGATAAGGCCAAGCAGAGGCCAAACCCTGCTTTAGAATTTGAGTACACAAGAGGGGATGATTTTGGACTTGATACCAACAATTATGATTTAAAGCTTCTTCACGTCATAGAAATGGGGGGGAAAAGAAGTGCAAGAATGGAACAGGCCTTGGCACGGGCAAAGTTGGAAAGTAACCAATATGACTTGTACGGAAGTCGGAAAGGGCTTGAAAACCTCTTGAAATACCAACGAGGTGCCCAGCTTGAAGTCCTGGTCAAAGCAATGCAGGAAGCTATTGAAACCTTTCGATCCCTTATTAAAAAACTTGGAAGTCGTAAAAGACTGAACCCCGAAGAAAAGGTCTCACTGAGTACTCTAAAGCTTGCATTAAATGATTATACGGCCAGACTGAACGATTTTAAAAATGAGCAAGATGTATTGGCTGGAGAAGTTGCATTCATGGGGGAGTGTAAAAAGCTAAAGTTTAACTACACCCCGATAAAGTATCCAAATATCGGTGTTTTAGAACTTAGCGAAAAACAAGGTATGGCGGCCATTGAGGAGAATAAAGTTGAAGTCGCTAGAAAGTTGCTAAAGCAAGAGAAATCCTTAGCCTACCCGGACCTAATGGTCGGACCAATTGTTGGCTATGAGACAAAAGGTGCAGATGAGTTTGTAAGTGCAGGGATTGGAATAACTTTCAATGCTCCATTTTTGAATACTAATTATGGAGGAAAGCTTCAGGCTTCCAAGAATTTGTTGGCCCAACAAAAAACTGCGAAAAATAATATATCTCTCTTAAAGAGGAAGCTTAATAATCAGTTAAAGGTTTATCATCAATCACTAAAGACCTACCAAGCAATGCCTTCACTATCTAAAATAGCAAAATTTCATAATGAAGCAGAACAGCTTTTCAGAAGAGGTGTTGTAAGCATTCCAATGATCATAGAGTCCCATCGTCAATATGTCGATTATATGGACTCCAGGTTTGAAACTGAAAACGACATCTTAAATGCTCTAATGGAAATCTATATTATTACTGGCAAAAAAAAACTTATCGAAAAATTATTTAACTAGGAGTTTTTGTGAAAAATCTAATTATTATTCTACCGTGTGTTCTTTTACTGAGTTGTAGTAAAGGGGGAGATGACCGTCTTGCAGAACAGGCAGATATACAAGCTCGTGAACAATATCAGGCCCAAAATGAAAACCAGAAAATGTGGGCAGAGAAGATGGAAGAGGATCTTAATAAAAGAAAAAGGTTTATACAGGCTATTGAAGGAGATTTTTTTGGTGAAGTAGATGTTCAAAATATCTCCTTTGATATTAACGCTCGGTTTGTGAGCAGTATTCCTATTGCCTTTCCAAGTAGGGTTAGAACATTGGACGAGATCAATTTTGAATTACAAAACTTGAATCTTAATCTTTTCGTTAAGCTTGAAAACCCTAGAGTTCCCAACAGTGCTGTCACCTGCGTAGTTGAAGGTTATAGACCGGATGTGAATAAGGGGGTGATAAATATTATCACCGAGTCTTGTAAGAACTCTTTTCACCTGTCCATTTCGGACTCTACTTTAGACGTTCGTTCTGATGAGGCGAGACTAAAAGACTCCAGATCTTTAGCCGCTCAAGTTACCTCTGGGTCTGTTAGTCGTGTAGAAAAGGTTCAGGGTGTTTTTGAATCCAGTACAAGCAATCAGAAATTCAAATTTCAATTGAGGAGATAGGTATGAAAAAAATAATAATATTACTTTCCATAATGGTGCTTAGTCTGAATTTAAATGCACAAACCTCGATTAGTTTGGAACAGGTGGCAGAAGAGGTTAAGCAATCTAACTTTACAGTACTTAAAAATGCTCAGAGGGTATATCAGGCAAAAGAAACAATAAATTTTAATAAGAGGAATCTGTTACCTCGTTTAAACCTTTGGAATGTCCTTAAAACACCCTTTTCCTGGAAGGGAGCATTGGACATTGTTCAAGATATAGCTCCTTTTCTTGTACCTGGTAATTGGTTTAAGGTTGGTCAGTCTAAGGAGTTTTATTTTGCCTATCAAGAGCAGTATCGTGCATTGTGGGCCAATGAAGTTATGACCGCCAAACTTCTTTACATAAACACCTTGAGGGATATCGACTTTTTAAACACTTTAAAAGCTCAATCGATGAAGATAGAGGAACTGGTCGGAATTGCTGAAACAAGACAGATATTTGGCAGTGTTGAGCCTAGAACTACCAGGTTTTTGAAAATCAAATCCTTGGAGGTGAAGGAAGATATCCGAGTTCTTCAAAATCTTGTGTTTGAAGAAAAAAAGGCTCTTGCTTATTTATTGGGTATTGATCAAGAACAAGAACTTCTTCTAGAAAACATCAATTTTCCCAAGGTAGGTAAGCTTGAACCTTTAAAATTTGATACTTTTGTTTTTAGAGCTTTGGATTCAGCTCCTGAACTGGCCCAATACAAATACCTTAAACAAGCATTGGCCTATACTCGTAAGGAAGTTACATTTTCATTTCTTGGAGCATCCTCCAATTCTCAGGGTGTGTTTAATAATATACCCGTACAAGATGGGTTAGGCTTTGGTGCCGCTAGCTCAATCAGAATCAGCAATTCCGAATCTCACATCCTGGATATAAATAAATCCTCTACTGAGGAGGTGTTAAAAAAGTCCTTGTATAACCTGATTAATAACTTCAATTCGTTTATTGGAAATATTGAAAATCAGACAACTAGGAGAAGATTGGCAGGAGAAAATTATCAAACTCTAAGAAGTCATCTTGCATTGGGAATGGATATTGATCCTCTAGAGATGCTTAAAAGTGTTGAGAACGAATTCGATGCATCAATATCCCTTGTTAACTACAATTACGAAGTCGTGACCACAATGGAGAGGTTAAAAAGAATGATTTTTAATGGCGATTACAACAAGAAAGAGACTAAACTTGAAAATCTATTGTCTGGGGTTCAACAATGAAAGTCTTAACTATATTTTTTATCATACTTTTTGCTAGTGGATGTAAGTATCAAAAAGAATTGGATAAACTTGATTCGCTCGAGTTGGATCGAATTTATCTTGAAAATGAGGCAAACACTGGGCTTGATGCAGTTAAACAGGAGGCGATAAAGAAGTATTTCTCAAATGTTAAGAATCTAGCTCATCGACTGCAAAACGATAATCGCTTTTCCAGAAACTTTCATCGGAAGTATTTTGCTTACTTCTCTGATGATCTGTGTTCGAAATATATTCTAGATATAAAATCATGGAAAAATATTTTGAACTCTTGTGAGGTGAGTGGATTCTTTCTTTGTGCGGAAGAGGCAAAATATTATCAAGAAATTCTTCAGCTCGTACGTTTAGAATTAACTGACTTAGAGGTTGAATCTTTGATGGAAAATTCGGCGTGTAAGGAAAAGTTAAGTGAACTCGAGGTTATTAATGAATAAGTTTAAGATTGTTTTAATTGTGATGTTTTTTGGAAACATTTGTTATGGCCTTGGTAATGGACATCCCCACGTAGACCATGAGGAATCCCATAAAGGGCATGCTCACGCGGATGAAGACAAATCCCACAAAGGACATGCTCACGAGGATGAAGAGAAATCCCACAAAGGAAATGCTCACGAGGATGAAGAAAAATCTCACAAAGGACATGGGGAACACAAGGGGGATGATCATGCCGGCCACGATGATCATGAAGGCCATGGTAGTAGCAAGGCGATAGGAAAGGGCAAGGCAATTGAAGAAGTAGACGAACGCAAAGGTTTTAAAATGTCCAAGGAAGCAAAGGAAACAATTGGAGTTAAGCTTGGTAAGTTTTCTTATAGTCCACTGAATATTCCCAAGGATGCATTGGTAGTGTCTTTGGAGGAAAAAGGGATTTATAGATACCGTGATGGTTATTTTAAAATGGTAAAAGTAAAAATTGAAAAAGAGTCTAACAAGACATTTACTGTGTCAGTAAACGCCCTTCGAGATGGAGATCAAATTGCTATTGGTGGGGTTGGACTATTAAGGGTCACTGACATTTACTCAACCGACACATCAGAGTACGGACATTCACACTAAGTTGGAATAAAAAATATGAATAA
>PBFR01000031.1 GCA_002718735.1 Halobacteriovoraceae bacterium
TCCTGACGAGCAACAACAAGAGCAACAGCAGGAGCAAGGCAAAGAAACTAAAGGTGATGAAAAATTCCCAGATGAAAAAGTTCCTCAAGAGCAACAACAAGAGCAAGGAAAAATACCTGACGAGCAACAACAAGAACAACAAGAGCAGGGACAAGAACAACAACAAGGTTAGTCCAGTCCTTATAAATGATTGTTACTGGGAGGCCTCATAGGCCTCCTTCTTATTTTTAAAGACTGTCCTGAATTTTGTGTATTGAGAGAAACCTCAACTCCTTAAAATCTAAACATTATTTCAGTACCTTAACGAAATCGTCAATTCTTTTTACATATAAACCTTACTCGACTTTTCAAATAATCTTCATTTGATCATAAAAGTTGGCAAAATCAATTCATTCAAAGATTAAAAACATTTGAAGTATGAGTGAGAATAATTTGAAAAAGTTAATTGCAACATTGATACTACTAGGATCTTTTTCTGTATTTGCTGAAAACGATATAGCATGTAACTCGTATGGTTTTGATTGTTTTGATCAGGAGCAAAATCTTTGTGTTAACCACCTCCAAATTAGGCAGAGAGGACAACTATCAAGTAGCACCCAAGACGATTTTAATACAGAACTAGCAAATGATGGCTATGAATTTTGGAAAATCTATTACCCAAGTCTAGTTCAAGAGTTTCAAGCAGAGTATGATAGGAATCCAGAAAAAATTAATTTAAAAAAGTATGAAGATATCTTATTCATCTGTCGCTAGTTCAATGAGCAAATAAGTTTTTGGTGCTTTGAACCAATGTATTTAAGAGAGTTTCAAATCTGGTGAGCAATACAAACTTGAATTTAAAATCTTTGGAAATATGGTTTTAATCGCATCAGGAAAACCTTTTAGTCCGTCAACAGAAGCGATTAAAATATCTTCTACACCTCTACTTTGAAGATCTGCAAGAACAGACACCAATAAGTAGAAGACTCATTCTCACCGAAATAAATTCCAGGAACCTCTTTAATACCATCCTCATTGATTCCAAGACATACGTAGGCCGCTTTGGAGGTGATCGAAATTATTTACACTGCCTATTTTGTTTTTTTTACGAGTATATTTTTAGAGTGTTTCTAAATCTACACTCTTTTCTACATCACCCCTAAGAGGCTCTACTAATGCACTCTTTAAAAGTGTTTCAAACAATGCCCAATAATCCCACTTAATTTGTGCAACTCTACCTGAGAAAGGAATTTTTCCCGCGACTAAATCATCGTCGTCTTTTCGATTGAAGAGCCTAAACCCTAAATCCAAAAGATTTTCCTTAAGGTTTTTGAAGAAGCCCTGACCTTCCTGCCACCCCTTAATCATTTCCGCGTCTTTGGTCACAAATTTTATGTATCCTTCGACCATCTCCCCCTTAACAGCAGATTCAAAATAAACGCTTATTTTCCCACTGGTAGCGTCTACACCCCCCAACTTTTTCAAGTAAGGATTAAGCTTAACAATAGATACATTTTCAATTTTGAGATCCACATCTAAAACCTTAGGATTGTGGAAAGGATTCATTTTCCCCTTTAATGAAATTACACCATCAAAGATCTCACCGGTTGCAGATATATCAGCATAACGCAGATCATTTCTTCCAGATGGAAGTACTTCAAGGTTTTTAATTAAGATGTCATTAAGTACAAGAGGAATCGCAACCTCATTCTTTTGTCTCAGATCACGCAACAAAAGTTCAACTTTTGTTATAAAAAGCTCCTTTAAAATATTGTCAATAGGTGGCCTTAATTTATCAACTTTAATTTTCTTTTCAGGCCTAGTCCTCTCTTCATCTGAAGTTGTATCTATAACTGCACCAACCTTCTCCACTCTTATTGAGTAATAGGCATTATCCTTTGCATGATCGAAATAAAGATAATCGGCAATCACCTTTCCTACAGATGCTTTTACCATTGAATTAACCGTGGCTGAATCTTTGGCTTTTGGAGCACTTATTTCGAGGTCGTGCAATGTAATGTAGGACTTTGGATAATTAATATTCCAGTTTCCTAATTTAAAGGATGTATCAGAACCCATAGTACGATCAAGGAGTTTCTTTATTTCGGGCGTTAAGTATTCTTTATTAAGGGGGACTTTTGAATGGACGGATGCCACACTAAGAACCCCCACCATAACTAAAAGCACTTTATTCATAGTAGTCATATAGCCAATCGTCTTCTTTGTAAGATTTATTTTCTTTGTTTGCTTTGCGCTCTTTCATGTATTCATAATAATTTGGGTAATAGCCATAATCACCATAATGACTATCTTCTTCTCTTTCTGGAAGAGCACAACTCACAACACATATCAAAAGTACCATATACTTAAGTTTCATTGTGACCTCACATACTCTTAGCACACGTTTTTTTGCGCTCGACAAACTTTAAAAGCTCCTTACAGGTATAGTCTTTACCCATAATATTGCATTCAATATCTAAGCTTTGCCCACATGAAATAAGTGAGAAGGTTCGATCTCTTCTTCCTTTTATTTTCATATCGCAGGAAAATGGGATATCCCCTTCGTTATCTCTAGAAACAACTCCAGATGCCTTAACCTGATAGTTTGAAATGCCATCACCTTCATCACTTATAGTGGATAGATCCCAGCTCATTTCGTGTTCACTAAAGTTCAACTTATAAGTTTCTTCTTGGCATGTAGTTGTGTAGCTTTGGTTGGAACAATTTCGAATAAATTTCTCATCCTCACAGCTATGTAAGCATTCTCCTTTTCCAAAGTTTTCCATATAAACTTTAAGTGAGTCACAAACCTCTGTATTTACAAAATTCATGGCCTCACCCACACGACTATCAGTGGACTCAAGCCCCATCTTTAATTCAGTCAATATAGACGAGATAACAACTTCCTCAGCATCTTGGATTTCTCGAGGTGCTTCATTTTCCCCTTCATTGTCCGTTTCAGTTCTTTCTGTTGGATTTTCATTTAACGGTGTAACGTTAGCATCACTATCTTTTTCACCGCACGAGACAAGAATTAGTGACATAAGAGCAAAAATAGTCCTTTTCATGTAGATTCCCTCCTTATGAATTTTTCTATTTTGATTAAATTACTTTTGTCTCTTATTGCCCAATATTAAGGCCGTAAAACACCTATACGGCCCAGGCGCTCTTTTTGCATATTAAATAACTATGAAGTTTTTTTTATCAATTAGTCTTATCTCAGTAGTAAGCACTGCAAGTCTAAGAGAAAAATTATTTATAATGGAGAAGAGTCACAACCCAGAAAATGTAATGATTATAGAAGTAATGCTTAATAAAAGATGTGAGTTCGAGACATATGAGGATGGTTCTCTTCTCAATTTCTACTGGTTAATGGAAGATGGTAAATATACAAAAAATATTCACCCACTAATTAGGCATGGTATTGCTAAGCGAGTAGAATTTCGGGACAAAGAAAAAACAAAGACCTCCTTTAAAGTCGCTTTAAATGATTTAAAAGAATTAAGGCACGACCTCCCAGATTCATCCCTAAAAGTTTCATCCCTAAAGGAGAAAGAAAGATGCTCAGTTCAGTCTGTGCTTGAACTGGGACCATCAAAGGGAAATAAAAAAATAAACCTCACCAGAACTTTTTGCAAGGTAGAAACTAACTTTCTTGGCATTCCTGTTGGTTGTAAATTCATAGAACTTGAAGGAAAGAGTGTATCTTCAGGAAACCAACTACAGGCAAAATTTAGAGCTAAAGATTAAACGAGTTTAAATACTAAAATAAGAGTGCTTATAAAATAAATTGCCAGGATAGACACACCTTCAAATCCAATATCACCAGGACCTTGTTTTTCCCTTCTAGCAAGCGCAATTGCTATAATTGAAGTCATCAGAAGGATAACACTACCTAAAAAGATCTCCTCCTTGCCATAGTAAGAATAAATTGTCCCTTCAAGGGAGAGGGCATCGGCGAGTACGAGCATTAAAACATCAAAGGTGTTCCCTCCTAAAATATTTGCAACGGCCATAGTTAAAGCTCCTTGCCTTACAGCAGAAAGGGAGACGACCAACTCTGGCAGAGAAGTTATGATGGCCGTAAAGAAACCTCCCATTATATTTTGTGAAAGCCCAGTAGTGCTAACTAACGATTCAGCTGATCTTGTAATTATATAACCTAGGACAGCAACGATTAAAGCTGATCCAATAAACTTAACAAGAAGCCAAAAGCTAGATTCTTTATTGTCAGTCTTGGGCACATCAACTCTTGTTTCTTTTGTCTTTTTTGGTATCCAAAGAGGATTTTTATAGGTCTCTTGCAGCCATTTTAATCCATACAAATACATTGCAAGCATTACAACGCTTACAGGATGAATAAATAACCACTGTGGAATCTCAATGACGGCACCTAAAAATGAAAGCGACAACAGCGAGATAAGTAGATTGCAAGATACTAAATTTGGAAGTGATGCTGCCGCATGCTCGAGGTTCACGTTACGATAACTCATATCAGCAATTATAAGAAAGGTTGTTTGGGCCGCGATGCCTCCGAGACAATTGTTTATCGCTAGAGAGTAGAAGCCATTGTAGGCAGAAAGTCCTGAAACAATGCTACCAGAGAGAGAAGTAATTGCCCCTAAAAACAGGCCTCCTACAAGAGCTTCACCCAGGCGGAATCGATCGGCCATGATATCAGCATATTTAACGAGCTTTATACCAATAGTAAGTAGCCCCACAATACTGAATAAAAGACCCGCAATACTATAATGAAGCGGCCAAAGATTGAGCATTTAAAAATTAAAAGATAACTTTACCGAGAGTTCATCTTTGTTTTGTAAAAAATTTGTAAATTATTTAATTTTTTGTGCATGGCCAATGTCAACCACCTTTCCTTGTTTGATTATTTTGTTTTGGTTTAGAATTGGCACAACAAAAGGATTTAGATGTTTTTCAAAAAGATTAAAACTCCAGGACTTGCACACTTATCCTATTTTATTGCAACTAATGGTGTTGCAATAGTTATTGATCCGAAAAGAGATATCGACGATTATTTAAGATTAGCGATAGAACATAACGCTCAGATTAAATATGTTATAGAAACCCACAGACAAGAAGATTTTGTCATTGGATCTAATGAACTCCATGAAAAAACTGGAGCAAAGGTTGTGGGGGGAAGACACCCTATTTTTAATCATTGCGACATTCAACTTGAGGACGGCGAATTTTTTAAAATCGAAGACATAACACTACTTTGCCTGGCAACACCAGGACACACACCTGAGGGACAAAGTTATGGAGTTTACCTTGAAGATAAAGACATCTGTTGGGGGGTTTTCACAGGTGATACACTCTTTGTGGGCGACACCGGACGAACCGACCTGCCTGACCCTAATAAAACGGCACTTAATGCAAAGGTCATATACAACAGCATTAGGACTAAGATCGCTCCACTTGGAGACCAAGCGATTATATTTCCGGCCCATGGCTCGGGCTCGGTTTGTGGGGGTTCCATTGCAAATTACGACCAATCCACAATTGGTTTTGAGAAGTCTTACAATCCTGTATTCACCATGGATGAGTCTGAATTTGTAGAGCACAAATTAAGCGAACGTATACCAAGACCTCCATATTTTAGTTTAATGGAGAAGATTAATTACGAAGGGGGCTGGAGAATAGACCAAAATCTGGCCAATATTAAAATTCTCAAAGCTAAAGATTTTTTAGAACAATCTAAGAATGGTATCATTATAGATACAAGGGCTCCTGAAGCTTTTGCCTCCGGACACATCCCAAACTCTTACAACATATGGCTTGATGGACTACAAGTATTTGGCGGATGGTTTTGTAGAAAGGATACGCAGGTTTATCTTGTACTAGATAAACTAGAGGATCTCAACTTGGCAAGACTGATGCTTTCCAGGATTGGTGTGGGTAGAATTAAGGCTGCATTGGCAAATGGTATTCCCGCTCTAAGACAAGCAGGTTTAGAGCTTGAAAGCTTTGCTGTTGCAGGCCCTAAGGAGTTGTTTCACAATAAATCCAACTTTGAAATTTTTGATGTTAGAGAAATCACTGAGTATGAAAGCGCTCATATAGAGGGATCTAAGCATTGTTTTGTTGGTCACCTAGAGGAATACCTTCTTAAACATAGGCCATCAAATAAAAGGATCGCAACACTTTGCAGTGTTGGACATAGAGGGGCAATTGCGGCGAGTATCTTTGCCAAATTAGGTTATAAAAATGTGTACAATATCTTAGGCGGCATGAATTCATGGAAATCTCTAGGCCTTCCGATCGAGGAAGGTCATAAAAAGGTTGTTTCAGCACCGAAGAAAAAGCTTGAAAACGCTGCCCAGTGGGGCAGCACTCATTAATTAAGATTCCACAAAGCAATAGCACTAAAGGTTCTATTAATTTCCTCTCCTCTAACATAGTCAGCATCAATGTTTGCTTGTTTCGAGATTTGAATTCTTCTGTAACTTAGAATAAGTCTTCCTTTAAAAGGTAAAAATGGAAGCATTGCAGACACGATACCATCTACATGTCCAACTCCTCCTTCACCTTCTGGGCCATAGACATACTGATTATTTCGAACATCACCGACCCCAGCTCCAAGTCCAGCACTCACAAAAGGAGCAATACCAAACAAAGCATCAGAATAAAAGTAGACTCCTGAGTGGCGTAGAATGTCTTTGCTAAGTTGAATATTGGAACTAAATCCACGTCCTTTACGAAGGTTTAACTCAAAATAAAGCTCACTTGTTGGGGCCCGTTGATTTTTGAAATCCTCCTCAGACTCGCCAAGTTGAACAAAGGGCCCGCCTGGGCGGTTATCATCAAAATAATTATAACCTATCCTATAGGTAATACCTTCACTAGGACTAACAAAGTAACTTAGTCCTCCCCTTCCAAGGTTTATCTTTTTAAAAAAGACAAAGTTTGGTGCCACTCCAAATATCGCCTCATCCCAAACCAACGCCCCGCGATAGACACGTTTATCTGAATAAAGAGACGCCAAGGTGATATCAACCTGAGCTTTAGTTGAGAAGCCGAACAAGGCCAATACAAGTATTAACTGAATTGTACTAAACATGGTTTAATTAGATAATATAAAGTGTTACTTATCAATGGTGGTTTCATGAAAAGTTTTAGACTTTCTGAAGTAAAAACATGTTTGGTCCTTGGTGGTGGTGATATTGGAATGGCACTGGCAAGAGTAATCAAAAAACGAAATCCGAACACAGAAATCATCATTACTAAGAGGAAGATTGAATACGTCTCACCTAAGGAAAGAGAAAAGTTTGTACTCTACCCACACGATCCTTTGAGTGAAGAGTCTTGGAGCTCCCTTTCAAACACAATTAAAAGTAATTTTGGGCATTTGGATTTAGTAATTTCAACATATGGCATTCTTCATGACAACGAGCTCTCACCAGAAAAAAAGATAGAAGACATTGCACTTTCAGGCCTTGTAAAAGCATTCCAAGTAAACACTTTCACAGCTCCTTTGGCAGTAAAGCATCTACTTAAATTAATGCCTCGGGAGTCTTTAAGCACATTTGTATTTTTATCAGCAAAGGTTGGCAGCATCTCCGACAACTCAACGGGTGGTTGGTATGCCTACCGCTCTTCAAAAGCTTCACTCAACATGATGGTAAAAAATATGGCCATCGAGTTTAAAAATCGTAAAAAGAATGCGCTGGCCGTGGCAATACATCCAGGGACCACGGCGACAGAGCTATCTAGGCCTTATCTTTCAAACTTTAATCTTAAAGTTTGGGAACCAAATCAAACTGCAGAGCATATTTTAAGGGTGATTGATGGGTTAAAGCCCGATAATAATGGAGATTTTTTAAACTGGGATGGCACTATTATTCCTTACTAGAGCTCTTCCACTTATGATGTGGATCTAAAGACATGAGAAACTTCAAAATTTCCTTTGAAGCAAGAGACTCATTTTGCATTAGCCACTTTTCTTCTTCCAGTTTTTCACTCAGAATTATTTCCTGTCCGTCCAATGACCCTAAGACTTGACCATACTTGGAGTGCCTTTCACTTACCTTGGAGTGGAGAAATGGACCGAAACGGGCCAGATGCATATTTTCTTTTAACTCCCGAAGTCCTTCAGAAGTAAGGGAATTAAGAATTTCCTCGTTCTTCACCTTTGGACAGCACTTGCTCTCCAGAGAATGAATATCTCCATTCTTATATATAATTATTTCACTTACTGAAGAAGAGTCTCCATAGGCATACTTCAACAAGATTTCTTTTGAGAAGCAATTAAAGCTAAAAACTAAAATGACAGTTAATGTCTTAAGCATGTAAGGCCTCACAGGTTAACAATAGTCATGTTTAAAGTTAAAGTATTAAAGCTATAGTTTGAAGCCCTAAGGCCATACTTCTGTTTAACATGGGATATATATGAGTATTTTTTTTAGTGACTGGATGAGCCTGTTAAGAATTGTGATCATAAGCATCATTGGCTATGCAGGCCTAGTTTTATTTTTAAGAATATCAGGTCCACGCACCTTAACCAAAATGAATAGTTTTGACTTTGTGATAACGATTGCACTTGGTTCCACGTTTGCTGGCGGAATAATCCAAAAGAAAGTGTCTGTAGCAGATGTCCTCCTGGCCTTTATCATGCTCATAGGACTTCAGTTCATAGTTACAGGGCTCGCAAGTAGAAGTAAAAAGTTTAACCAAACAATTAAATCAAACCCTATAATTCTTTTTGAAAATGGCAATTACTTGATGGATAAGTTAGTAAGTTCACACGTTACAAAGGATGAAGTAGAGGCGGCCACAAGGGAACAAGGTTACGCATCGATGGAGGATATAAAGTTTGTCATACTAGAAACAAATGGGAACCTTGTGGCAGTTAAAAAATAAAAAAGGGACGCCTTTAAGACGTCCCTGCCAATAACTTATTACGATTTGCTTAACTGCCGCAACTAATACATTCATCCTTGTTTTCCAAGGAACAAATCATTTGTTCGGTCATCTCTTCTTTAGTTACCTGGTTTGAGTTTTCACGGATTGTAAATTTGATCGCATCAGCGGCTGCTTTTGTCCTCAGGTAATACATTCCAGTTTTAAGACCTAATTTCCAAGCGTAGAAATGCATGGAGTTAAGTTTTCCCATATTAACGTCGGTCATGTGAATATTAAGAGACTGGGACTGGTCGACAAATGCTCCCCTGTCAGCTGCCATTTCAATAATGGATTTTTGCTTAATCTCCCATGCTGTCTTATAGAGCTCTTTAATGTCCGATGGAATCTTGTCAATGTTCTGAATTGAACCGTTATGTTGGATAATTTGATCCTTCATCGTCTCATTCCACAAATCAAGTTTAATAAGGTCTTTAACTAGGAATTTATTTACAACTGTGAATTCACCAGAAAGAGTTCTTCTTGTATAGATATTGGAAGTAAATGGCTCAATACATTCATTATTTCCTAAAATCTGTGAAGTTGAGGCAGTTGGCATTGGTGCCACTAAAAGAGAGTTTCTTACACCATCTTTTAAAATCTTGTTTCTAAGACCTTCCCAGTCCCATCGCTCACCAGGCTTTACGCCCCACATGTCAAACTGGAACTCACCCTTTGAGATTGGGGAGCCTTCATAACTTTCATACGCACCGTCTTTCACAGCAACTTCGTGGGAAGCAGTCAAAGCCGCAAAGTAGATTGTTTCAAAGATATCTCTATTAAGTCTTCTTGCCTGATCGGAATCAAAAGGAATTTTAAGCTTGGCAAAAGTGTCTGCCAATCCCTGAACACCGATCCCGATAGGCCTATTCTTTAGATTAGAGAATCTGGCCTCTGGAACTGGATAGTAATTTAAATCAATAATCTTATTCAGGTTCTTTGTGATTGTTTTGGTAATCTCATATAACTTATCAAAGTCATAACCTTCTCCAGTAACAAACTTGCCAAGAGAGATAGAGGCCAGGTTACATACTGCGATTTCATTCTCATCAGTGTATTGAATGATTTCAGTACATAGGTTACTAGATTTAATAGTACCCAGGTTCTTCTGATTTGACTTTGCATTTGCTGCGTCTTTATAAAGCATAAACGGAGAGCCTGTTTCCACTTGCGACTCAAGAATTGAGAACCATAGTTTTCTGGCACTTACCTTCTGCTTTGCTCTGCCTTCACTCTCGTACTTGGTGTAAAGATCTCTAAATTCTTGTCCATGGCACTCATGAAGATTTGGTGCTTCATGAGGACAGAAAAGCGACCACTCTGCATCTTGCTCTACCCTTTCCATAAAAAGATCATTAACCCAAAGTGCGTATAATAGATCTCTCGCCCTAAGCTCTTCTTTCCCATGGTTTTTCTTCAACTCAAGAAAGTCAAAAATATCGGCATGCCAAGGCTCAAGGTAAATAGCAAAGGCACCTTTTCTCTTTCCACCACCCTGATCAACATATCTTGCAGTGTCGTTAAACACTCTGAGCATAGGAACGATACCATTTGACTCGCCATTGGTTCCTTTAATAAAGGTCCCCTTGGAACGAATATTGTGAGCACTCAGCCCAATCCCACCTGCCGACTGACTGATAAGGGCACATTGTTTAAGAGTGTCATAAATACCTTCAATAGAATCGTTTTTCATCGTTAAAAGAAAACACGAAGACATTTGTGGCTTTAGAGTTCCTGCGTTAAAAAGTGTTGGCGAAGCGTGGGTAAACCACTTTTGGCTCATTAAATGATAAGTTTCGATTGCGGCATCAATATCATCTTCGTGAATGCCAAGTGAAACTCTCATAAGCATATGCTGAGGTCTCTCAACAATCTTTCCGTTTACCTTTAATAGATATGATCGCTCTAAAGTTTTAAAACCAAAGTAGTCATACTCAAAATCTCTTGAATATGCGATCTCAGTTTCTATTCTATCTTTATGGTTCTGAGCATTTTCAAAAAGTTTATCGGATATCAGGGCCGTCTGCTCCCCTGTTTTTGGATCTACATGATTGTATAGAAGCCCCATAGTTTCCAAAAAGGAGTCTTTAGTGTTTCTGTGCAGATTACTCATTGAGATTCTTGCTGCCAACTTAGAGTAATCTGGGTGAATAGAAGTCATATAAGCAGCAACTTCTGCTGAGAGATTATCTAACTCAACAGTTGAAATTCCGTCAAAAATACCTTGAATGGTTCTTTTAGAAACCTCAACTGCATCTACATGGGCAATGTTAAGTCCATAGGTCAGCTTTTGGATACGGTGAGTAATCTTATCAAACTGAACGCTTTCTTTTTTACCTGATCTTGTCGTTACAAACATTGTTTTCCTCTTTCCTTAGAAGTCAAAGTTAGTGTCAAATTCAAAACTGTTATCTTGCAAAGAACTCATAACGCCAGCTTTTTGATATTCACTCACGCGTTTTTCAAAAAAGTTCGTCTTTCCCTGAAGTGAAATAAGTTCCATCCAATCAAAAGGATTGGTGGCGTTGTAGTGGGCATCATAACCAAGTTCTAGCAACAGTCGATCCGCTACAAACTCAATGTATTGACACATCAAGTCCGCATTTATCCCGATTAAGGATACTGGGAGCGCCTCGGATATGAATTTCTGCTCCAACGCCACCGCCTCAGTGATAAGTTCGTAAACTTTCTCTTTTGCTGGTTTATTTTGAATATACTTATAAAGTATACATGCGAAGTCTGTATGTAGACCTTCATCACGACTAATCAGTTCATTTGAGAAAGTAAGCCCTGGCATTAGACCACGTTTTTTAAGCCAAAAAATTGAGCAGAAACTTCCGGAGAAGAAGATTCCCTCTACAGCTGCGAAGGCCAGTAGTCTTAAAGCAAAGTCATCACCACTTTCAATCCACTTTAATGCCCAGTCCGCTTTTTCAGCGATACATGGAACATTATCAATGGCCTTAAAAAGATAGTCTTTCTCTTTTTTATCTTGAATATAGGTGTCAATTAAAAGGCCATATGTCTCAGCATGAATATTTTCCATCGCGATTTGAAAACCGTAGAACGATCTTGCTTCTGGAATTTGGAGGTCATTGTAAAACCTAAGAGCAAGGTTTTCGTTTACAATGCCATCACTCGCACTAAAGAAAGCTAGTACATGTTTAATGAAGTGTTTTTCATCTTCATTTAATTTTTTCCAATCTTCTAAATCTTGGTATAAATCGATTTCCTCAGCAGTCCAAAAGGACGCCATGGATTTTTTGTACATTTCCCAAATGTCGTCGTACTTAATAGGCAATAAAACAAAACGGTCGTTGGACTCCTCCAACAAAGGCTCTTTCTTCATGAAACTCTCCTCTCTCATGGTGTGTGTGTGTGTATGATTACGGGGTTTTCTAAAATGTATGGAACTTTCTAATTTTTGTTGCTGAACATAAAAGTCACTCTCCTCGGTGTTTGTGATGACTTCGTAATCAGGATCTGACTTTACAGTTGCGGGACAGTGCTGGAATCTCACCAAGCTTCACTAACTACGAACACTTTGTATAAGCTTTATATAATAAATCTGATAATTCAATGAAAATGTTTGTAAAAGCCCTGACTAGGCGCTTCTATGCGAATTATGATATAAACAAAAGTTATGAATATTAAATACTTACAGGCAATTGTTTTTGATCTTGACGGAACCTTGGTGGACTCAAGACTAGACTTTGATAAAATGCGAAGAGATCTCGGCTTTCCACCCGGTGTACCAATACTTGAACACCTTTCACTTCAAGAAGATGAAAATTATATAAAAAAGTGCAATCAAATCATTTGTGAGCATGAAGAAAATGGAGTTCAGGTCGCAACCTTAATGCCTGGAGTTCACAAACTTCTTGAGATAATTAAAATAAAGGGCCTTAAGACAGGAATTCTCACAAGAAACAATTCCAATGTCACAAGACTGACTCTTGAAAAATTTAAATTGAAATTTGATGTTGTTTACTCTCGTGAGGATTGCCGACCAAAACCCCATCCAGAAGGACTTTTAAGAATGGCCAAAAACTGGGAAGTAAAACCAGAGAATATGCTTTATATAGGTGACTTTCTCTTTGATCTTGAAACAGCAAAAAACGCAAAGGCAAAGTCATGCTTATACCTCAATTCAAAGAATCATGAATTAAAATCACAAGCTGATTACGTTTTAGAGTCCTATGATATCTTAATCAAAAGCCTCTCCTTATAAGTGTATCTCTCACCCTATTTACAGCTATAGTGTACGCGGCCTCTCTATAACCATGACTTAATTTATTATTTTCCTTTGTGACACAAACCTCATTCCAAGCGTTTTTGAGCACCCTTTCAAATTCTCTTTCAACTTTTTCATCCAGCCATGGGTATCTTTGAGCATTTTGGGACCACTCAAAAAATGAGACTGTAACACCACCTGAGTTTGCCAGTAGATCAGGAATTAATACTTTGTTGTTTTCCAGAAGTATGTCCTCGCCATCTTTTGTGACGGGAAGATTTGCTCCCTCAACTACGAGTTTAGCTTGAATTTTATGGGCATTTTCTGAATTGATGACACCCTCTATCGCAGCAGGGATTAAAATATCACAGGGGGCTTGAAGTAGTTCTTCATTTGTTAAGTAATCACCATCTATGTCCAAATCTTCCAAGGAAAGCTTTCTGGATTCACTTAATTTTTGAGCGATATCTTTAACAATAAGACCTTTCTCATTGTATACGCCTCTCTTTCGATCGCTTATACCAACTATTTTGGCACCTAGCTTCTCAAGGTGTATCGCTGCACTTTGACCAACATTGCCAAATCCTTGAATGATCACTTTTGCTCTTTCAAGATCAATATTTTCTCTGGAACAAGCTAGTCTAGTGAAAAAAGCAACGCCCTTGCCTGTTGCCTCTCTTCTTCCAGTTACACCTCCAAGTTGCTTTGATTTACCAGTGACGACTCCAGGTTGATGTCCATTATTTTTTGCATAGGCCTGAAGAATCCAGGCCATTTCCTGCTCACCTGTTCCCATATCAGGTGCTGGAATATCTACGTTTGGGCCCAATAACATACCTACTTTTTCTACGTATCTCTTAGTTAAAGTTTCCAATTCATGTTCGGAGAGCTCATTTGGATCGCAGTTTATTCCGCCTTTTGCACCTCCAAACGGGATATTAACAAGCGAGGTTTTCCAAGTCATTACAGACGCTAAACTTACAAAGTGCTTAAGATCTACATCTGGATGGAATCTCAAACCTCCTTTAAAGGGGCCGAGCGCATCGCTGTGTTGGACTCTATAGCCCTTGAACACCTTAATGTCACCGTTATCCCTTTTGAGCGGAATCTCTACAATTACTTCTCTTTGAGATGAATCCAGCAATTTTGACATTTCTTCAGAACATCCAAGCTTGTTCATAACCAACTTTAACGCTCTATCATGGGTTGATTTCTCCACAGAATCCTCCAAATAGTTGTAATTAAAGCCTACCAGTGTTCACCTGTGTTTTGAATTTTGTCTAAGTTTATTCCAATCTAGGCGAAACTGGCCTTAAGAATCCCCTATAAACTCCCGAAAAGATTAAGGTGAAATTAATATATTTCTTATGCCTAATTATTACATTTAGTGCGCGTGCAGACTTCTTTGCACGCATTTCTAATTTTTTCAGTAAAGATGAAAATACATTCTCATCTCGCGAGGAGTACTCGTCTGAATATTGTTCCAAATATGAAAAAGAAGATGAACTTGATTACTTTGTAGGCTGTCGCGACAAAAAGACTTATGTGTCTTTTGACTTAGATAGCGATCTTGAAAAGGTTAACAGAAAACTGATTGAGCAAAGCTTTATGGATGACATTAAGTCAAAGGTAGTTTCTGACCTCTCAGGGGCACAAGAGAATTTGGCAAAACTAAAGTTTTGTATTGAAGGCACAACTAACTCCAACTGCTCCATCACAATAAATAAGACCTTAGATGCAATCCGATCAAACGTCCCGGCCATGAGAATTTCAATGGCGCAAATGGACATGCCTGGAAAAATATTTTCCCCTACAAAACCCGAGCGATTCCAAAGAAAGCTTAAACACCCCCTAACAGGAAAAGCTTTAAAGCCTTTGACAGAGGGAGAAGTTCAATATCTTAAAGAGCACACAGATTACTTGGAAGCAAAATTTAGGTCCGAAGTAATTAAAGAAAATCCGAAATTCAAAACTTGTGAAAATCAAACTCCATGTAAACAGGAGATGATCATTAATTCATTTATTGTTAAAAAGTTTGAAAACGAAAATAAAAAACAAAAAGATAACTATAACAAAATACTGGACTCTAATCCCCTTTTGAGTTTTTTAGGGCTCACCGGCGATGAAAGTGATACAGAAATCATTGACAGGCTTCGACCAACTGTAACCAAATTACATGACAACCTTAACAGTACTTTAAAGAAGGCAAAGTCAGCTAAAGGTGACGATATAAAAAAGCTTTTACTATTCACAAAGTCTAGTGAGTCACTTCTTCAGTCAAAAAAATCAAGATACTATTGTGATATACATGAAGATTTTTTAGATGAGTTGGATTTCGATGAACTTAAAAAGGATGTTGGACTTGTATCGGCATCAATAATCGGAGGGGGATTATGTGCCCTAACAGCAGGCGGGGCTTGTGTTATTGCAACTGCTTTGGGAACAGAAGGTGCTTCCTATCTAGTTGATTTAGGCCGAACGCGTGAACTTGAGAGAACATTCTACTCAGGTCTTGGAGATGTGGAGGAGTATGCTGATAAAAAAGAATCCCTAGCAACTGCCGGTAAGCTTGCCCTCCTCAGTGTTGCATCAGAAGGTGTAACCACAACCAATCTAGTAAAGAACACCTTTGTAAAAGCAAGCAAGCGACCAAGATTAAGAAGGGTCACAACTGAATATAAAAAATTTCACAAGCTGTATAATCCAAACAATACCTATGATCTTGATGCTATGGATAGAGTGCACCTTGTAGATATCGCTCAAATATTAGTCAAAAGGCAAAAAAATAATAATCCAAACATCTCTCATGAAACATTGGATAAGTCAGTAAAGAAAGCACTCGATAAACTTATAAAAGAATGCCGAGGAACAGAATGAAGTTATTGTTAATTGCCCTTACACTGTCCCTCGCATATGGCCTGGAGATCGAAAACCTAACAGGTGATGCAGAAAGCGAGGCTAGAAGTGCTTATATTTCAGCTAAAGAGCCAGGTGTTAGAGTTGCAATACTTGGTATAAAGGAAGCAAACTCAGAGTATGGTCCAGGTGATGTAAACTCCATGATTCAGGAGTATGAAAAAAGAATGACAAAGGAGTTGGCCGCCATCGACGCTCAAATAGTCAAAACAGACTTTAAAGGTTACTACATTACCTGCAATCCTTCCCCTGGCTGTCTAGAGAGAGCACTTCAAAAATTAAATTCAATTACTCCACCTAATCAAGATAGGCCGGTAAAGCTTGGAACTGCTCAAGTTAAAGCATCCAACTATAGAGAAGGTTATATTAAAGCGAGAATTCATTCTCACTTTCCAAACCAGACCGACGAGATGCACGTATTTATTCAAAAAAAGCTCAAAGAAGCTCTACTTAAAGCAACAGGCCAATCTGAACCGAGTAAGGACATAATCAAAACAAATGATTTCTCCAGAATTTTAGGAGATCAGATAGACAAGTTTAGAGCTGGTGGCCCGAAGGCAGTCTCCCCAAGGTATAGAGATCTCGTCTTAATGCTTGATCTTCTAGAGATCCCCTACAGTTCATCATCAGATATCGATAAGGAATTAAGTGAGGCCATTACGAAAAAAGGTGTTAAAAGAGGTGTTCACACAGTAAGTGCACAAACAGGAGATGATTTATTTATTGTGGTAAAAAAAGGAGATCAAAACCTTAGGCTTGTTGGCGCTGATGCCCGCGGTCTTGGGAGGGTAAACATGCTCACTAGGTTCAATGAATTTACAGACCACATGCTGGCAGGTAAAAAAATAGAAAATATGGACCAGGTCTTTGAGCTCTCTACATCTGCTATAAAAAAGGCCGATGCCACAATGGAATTGAGCATGAAAAGATATGAAGAGATTTTAAACAACGAGCTCAAATACACTCGAGCTGGAAGTTTAGATAAGGCACTTGAGCAAACATTTGAAAAGTACAACCTCGCAAGAAAGGATGACATGAACCTTATGCAAATAAGAGCGGGTTCTTTAAAAGAGTGTACCAAGGATCATAAACAAATGATGAATAGAATTGGAGCTCTTCACAAAAGACTCAAAAAGCTCGAGGGCGGGGGTTTTAATCATATTTATGGAAGTAGCTGTTTAGGATTAGAGTTACAGCTACTTCAAAAAGGTTTAAAATGAAGTTGAAGGCCTAGGCCCAACCGCTATTGAATCTTTAGGACAGAGTGAAAACCACGATTATTTCGATTATCTTTCAATTCCAACTAAGCCGCTATTCTTGACGATTTGAAATAGTCTTCAGCATACTTTGTATCCACTCCCATAATATGAGTAAATAACCAGTTTTTAAGAAAGCTTGCAAACCTTGCGCGATCTAGATTGCCTCGATCCAAATCAACACCAAACCTTCCCACGGCCTCAAGTAAGTTTTCGTGTACTTTTTTATGGGAACTAAAACTGCTGTAGTTAAAGCTTTGCATGAAGCTTTCCTCATGTTGGAAGTGGTTTACGGTCACATTTTTAAGCTTCTCAAAAGAGTTCTTCATTTTACTTTGATCGTTGAGGTTCATTGACCTGATGAGGTCATTAATGCAATCTAGGATATCGATATGCTCTTTATCGATATGGTCAATGTTGACGGCATATTTCTGGTCCCATGGGATTTCTTCAATTTGAAATTGTCGAGTTATTCCAGTAACAGTTTGGATACCATCAACAGACTTATCAAGATTCCCTAACTCTTTTTTAAGTTCTGATGCAAGTTTGGCCGTTTGACTTACAACGAGTGTGTTTCTTTGGACACCCTCACCTGCATTTGAGGTTGCCTCAGCAATTTCTTCCATAGACCTAACTTGTTCAGAAAAGGCCACAGAAACCTCTTGTATTTCTTTTTCAATGTTTGATGTTTCATTCGTAACAGCAAGAAAGCTCTCTTTAAATCGATTTAAGGACTGCTCTGTTTGGGAAACTTGCTTCTCTAAGCTCCCCTCTAACGACAGTGCGCCCTCCTCCATTTCTTTAATGAGGTTAGAAACACTTTCTTTTGTGGTTTCTAGAGTTGACTGTATAGAAGTTGCACTCTTTCCACTCAAGTCGGCCAAGTTCCCAATTTCTTCAGCCACAACAGCAAACCCTCTTCCATGCTCCCCAGCTCTTGCAGCTTCAACGGATGCATTGAAAGAAAGAAGTTTAGTTTGAAAAACAATATCGTTAATAACTCCAGTGCTTTCAACAACTTTTTCAAATTGTGCCCCAAGTGAAAGTAATTGCTCTTTGTTTTGGTTTAAGGTGTTTACGACTTTTTTATTATTGGAAAAGCCATCCTTTAGGGAGCTTTCCAATTCCTTAACCAAGGATGAACTTTGCTCAATACTTTTATTAATAGACGAAACTATATCTTTTATTGAATTAAAGCTTTCATGATTTTGCTGACTCAACGTTTTCACCTCATGGCAGGAGGCACCAGTTTGAGTCATGGCACTTGCTTGAGCGGAGCTAGATTCGTCCAGTTGCACACATGAACTATTAATTTGCTCAACAGTTCCTTCCAAGTGATCTTTTATCTTAGAAATATCACCATGTAACTCAAGCAATAGCTTTCTCTGACTAATGCTCTTTCGGGCCAACAAAACTAATGAGATTAGCGAGAGGCCAATCCCCCCTCTTAAGTCGATAAAGGATGCTGTAATAGGAAGTGCCACCAGGAGCATAGGCCACACATTTTCTTTCGAAATTATTCTCATATCTAAACCACCTTTAAACCTTTTCTACTAGGATTCTAGTCGTATTATCTTAAGAACTCTTAAGGTGAAAAACCCTGATATAGCTCAGTTTTTCAGTGGAAGAGTTCCATAATTGTATATAAGTATTTGATTTAACATAATTATCCAGAAAAAAACTGGTCAAAATACCTTTCAAAGCTGAAATTTTGCGCTACTAATTGCCGCATGAAAAAACTGACAATTTTGCTTAATCTAATTATTTCCCAGGCTTTTTGTGCCAGCTTAACTGTAATTGGCCCTTGTGATGAAAAGCCCCTTTTCTCAGTAAATACAAAAATAAACTCAAAACAGAGTGTCGGCTCATTTAGCCTTGATGTATTTAACGCGAACAAGATCCCATACCAAGGTACTTTTGAGGGGTTCAACTCTATTTTTGAAACACCCGTTGGACTTGATGCGATGGAAGTACTGAGCGACACAGAAATGAGGGCACATGGTTGGTGTTACTCAGTAAATGGGGTTTCACCTGAGAAGTTTCCAGACGAGATATTTATCGAAGATGACGCTGAGGTTGTGTGGTGGTTTGGATATGCCCATCTTCTAGATGGTGAGTGGATTACTCAATGCTCTGAAACACATCTTATTGCTCCTGAGCAGTTTTGTTCATCGAATTAAGAAACAGGAAGTAAATACTTAATTATACAATCTGATTTGTCCGGAGCATAGTTCTCCGGATAGAGAAAGATCTCTTGTGCTCTTGTGACTTTCTTAAATTGATCAGGCCCAATGTCCTGCAGACTCTTTACTATATCCCTTGCATGGCCTTTGTGATGGATACACATAAAAACTCCTGCATCTAATACATACTCGCTTAGGCCATCGGTCCTTACATCACACAAAGCATAGTATATAACAGCTCCCTTTGAGCCAGGGAGGTCATTTTCTATTATAGATACTTGAGAGAACCCTGAGATATTTTGATCTGAAACTTTCTTTTTTAACTGGGCCCATAGTGCTTTAATTTTAGATGGACGTTCATGAGGTGAGTTTGGCAGCTCACAGGATAGTCCATAAAACTGCCGCCTCTCAATATGAATTTCTTCTATACGAGTTATTACTCTTCTCCCTCAAGATTGTGATAAACTCCAACAACGTCTTCATCGTCTTCAAGAAGTCCTATAAGCTTCTCAATCTGAGTATAGGTTTCTTCATCGACAGACTTAAAGTTATTCGGGATTCGCTGAAGATTTGCTTCCTCAGGGGTGATATTCATTTCTTGAAGCTTTGTCTGAATGTCTCCAAAAGACTCCATTGGTCCCATTACTTCAAAGTTGCCCTCTTCAGTAGTATCAATGTCCTCAGCACCAACATCAATCATCTCAAGAGTGAATTCTTCTTCGTCAAGCTCTCCCTTTGGAACAATAAATACGGCCTTTCTATCAAAAATAAATTGAAGACAACCGTCTTTTCCCAAAGACCCATTACACTTATTAAAATAACTTCTTACATTCGCTGCAGTTCTAGTGGTGTTATTAGTAGATGCTTCAACGAATACACCAACTCCACCAGCGCCATAGCCTTCGTAGGTAATGTCTGAGTATCCTTCACCGTCGCCACCAAGTCCACGTTTAATAGCACGGTCAATATTGTCTTTTGGTACATTAAACTTTTTGCATCTCTCCAAAGCAATTTTAAGCAAAAAGTTTGTATCAGGGTCTCCCCCTCCACTTTTTACGGCCGTGGCCACATCATGCAACGCCTTAGTGTAGACCTGACTCTTTGCTCTGTCCGCAGCTCCTTTTTTAGCTGCAATCTTAGCTGATTTTCTTCCCATGTTTCCGTCCAGTTATTTAATTTTTAATATTTTGGATAATTTACCAAAAACTTTAATGCTTGGGCAATGCCAAGAGCTTAAAAACAATATCTTTAAATACTAAGACAATGAATATGCTTAAAAAGGCCCCAAGCCCAAGTACTCCTCCGAGCCCTGCTAGAAGCACAGCAACATACTTGTAAAAAACGATAAAAATTATGGCTGCTAGAACGATTTCAATACCCGAGGCCTTGCTCATACCAATAAAAGAGCCGCCAAAAAACATAGCACCGTAATAGTTGGCCTCAAGAGGAATGATTAGGCCCAAAGTTAAGTAATATAGCAAGCTTGTCAGTGCACTGGCCCTAACAGCTCCAAGCAAATGGGTAGAATAAGACGTTAGAAGCCCGCCAAGCGCAACGGAAACAAACTCAAGCATAGCTGTGTCTCGTTAAAACAAAAATTGCACAAGCAAGAAAAGCAATCGTTCCAAGCTTTCCGCCAAGTCCTGTAAACTTATCATCCAAAACGATGAATAAAAGAGCTCCGATTACACTTATTACTATAAAACTTATAGCACCAAGCCCAAGCTCCCCAGAGCACATTCCCGCAAAGCAAGAACAATACAAGAGTGCCTCTAAGCGAGCTTTTACACCAGGTATTAACGACCCTGCTAGTGTCACTGCACATGCGCTAAGTATTGAAGAGATATTCAAGGATGCAGCGATGATAAAAGTAAGAAAGCTTCCACAAAAAAAAATTGTGGAAAAAAGAACAACTTTTTTACTTAACTGAGAATTCACGGGCCTCAGTTTCAACAATACTCTTAACTTCATTGTTGGCACACTCAGCCCCTTTGTGACCAGGTTTTCCGAACTCATTGCCATTGCTAATAAACACGGCCTCTTCATCCAGTTCCTCTAGTCTGCCAGTCCACTTTTTTCCATTTACAAGTACGACTTCAACCCATTTTCCAACCAATGATTGATCCATATAATGCCTTTATGTTCAGTTAAAGGTGCCATTGTACCATCTTCACGCATTTTTGCACCCTTTCCCCAAAATAATTGCTTCAATTCGTGCACATCGTAGTTTTTGGAGTCTGATCTAAGCCCAAGTCATTAAAATTATTTGGTCACCGACATCAATAATTTAGTTAAGAAAATAAACCCTGTCTATACTCTTCTTCTTATTGACACCCAACGATCCTTGGCCAGAGCATACCAATCATTAAATAAAGGTTCAAAAACCTATTAGTTCAAAGTCCACATACCTGGATCAAATAGAAAATTAATCTCAATTAGTAAGTTTTGTACAATATTTGGGAAGGTTACAATAAATCGTATTATTTTTTGACAGTTTAAAAAACAACATGGAATTACTTCAACGAATCTGTCGCTCGCCCAGAATAAGCAATAAAATTTAGGTAATTTAAAAGGCTAATTATGAAATTACGTGTACTTACTTTATTAACCTTCATTCTTCACATAAACCCGGCAAATAGTGGAATGACTAACAATACAATCTTTAGTAATAGTCTAGAGTCCTTATGTGTGCATTGCTCAACAGAGGCAGCCAACAACAATCATTCTTATCAAAAAAATTTCAGTACTAAGTTTGAGAACACAAATTCAACTAAGGACTTTGTTATTGTAGTTCAAAACAATGGAAGAATGAACTATTACGAGAACTATGTTCTCAGGAACAATATAAGAAGTTTAGAACTAACCGATATTGGAAGTAACCTTATTTCCAATATGACTGACGAGCACAAGTTAAAAATTTTTTACCACTTATCTTCTGACCTAAGCATTAATAATAAACCACTTTGGGTCCAAGAGAAGTCAAATCCACATGATTTATTTGGATTCTTTGCCGCAAATAATAGCTCTTCTGTTATTTCCCTTAATTTATACCAACATCCAGAAGTGGCAGTTACAACTTACCTTCATGAACTTTTCCATCTATATGATCCTTATATCCATAAAATTAGTAAAAAGGGTAACCCTTCTGAAGTTGAAAAGTTTATTGGAGAATATAGGGCCTACCTCGTTGAAATGAATTATTACTTACAGAAACAAGCGGCCAACGCACAAATGCTCTTAAGGCCTGTTGAGAATTACAAATTTCACGAGCAATTTATAAGCAGAGGAAAGGTTAATTACAATAAGCTCTATAACTATCTACTTGATACGCACTACCCTACAAATGTTTCAAGAAACTGGTTTGTAGATAGAGAAACTCCAATTGAAATATTAATCGAAAAAAACAATGTTGTTGTTGGCAGAGAAGTAATAAATATTGAGTCAAATAGCCTTAACCCAGTTATGCACAAAGTTTTATCACGATATCTTGATCAGGATAAGACGGCCGCCTTTAGAGTAATTTCAAAGGTACGTTACAAAAAGATTTCTACTAAGAAGATTAAAGAGAAAAACATACAAGTGCAAAGAAAAATTAAGAGCACAATAGGAAAAGACATTAAAAAGTATCTAAAAAACCACGGCCTTTTAGATATTAGAACTCTTACAACCGCTCCGATCCAAGGAACTTCATTTGGTCCAAAAGAACGAGGAAAAGGAGATTAGGTGACTTCTAATCTCTTAAATATTTTACAAAAATTTATTGGACTTAAAGAAGTAGAGTCTCTAAGAAAATATTTTGCCCAAGTAGATATTGAAGAGGCATCCCATGAACAAAAGCTTATATACGTAAAGTTCTTGGCCTTGGTAGATTCAATCGCACTTGCGCAAATTTATATCGAAAAGTGGGGACTTGAATCGGAATCAAACCTTTACGCGGAGTTAAACTACCTCGCTGGAGATTTAAATAAAGCAAAAAGCTACCTTCCGCAGATAGAAGATAGTTATCTTAAGGCTGATATCCTATTGCTAGACGAAAACTTTAAAGAAGCTCAGCAGGTCTTAAAAAAAGAAAGTATCTCTGCCAAATGGTTTTATTACTCAGGTCGAATATACTCGCATTTAAATCAACTTGAAAAAGCTGATAAATCGCTAAATTCGGCCTTGAATTTATATTATAGACACAATGATGTTGTAATGACCTCAGTAATAATATCAAACTTAGTCGTTCTCAAGTCAAGACAACAACAAAACCATATTGCATACTCTCTTTCAAATCAACTCAGAGAGCTACTAAAAAAAATAGAATTTAAGGATTTTCCAGAATCAAAAGCAAAGCTTTTAATTAATCAGGGACTCTACCTGGGCAATAATGGACATCCAGGTGAAGCTATAAGTTGTATTATTCGTGCAAAACTTACCTTGGATAGGTTTCCTAATTCAAATGATTTCATTAGAGTTCAATTAACCTACGCATATAACATAATGGACCTGGGTTATATTAAAAAGGCCATAAGGATACTTCAATCGATTACACCTGTAAAAAAATTCCAACAATTTGATAAATACAGATACCTAATGAAAGCTTATGCCCTTCTAGATGACTCCGCTGAATATGAGAAGGCACTAGAAAAAGCATATGAGTTCCAAGATAAATCGGACTCATTTGATATAATCCATTTAGAAATTGATAGGACAGAATCAGAGTTCTATTTGAACCAAGAGCTTCCAAACTTTTTAAAGGCTAAAAATCTTACACAAAAATATGATGATCAAGAATCATATTACTATTTAATTAATAAAATAAATTTTTTAAGTTTAAACTTTGACAACTTGGATGATTCAATTAAATTTCATACTAAAAACTCTCTGTTTAAAGAACTAAATAAAGACCGAATCCTTGTCGCTCTCAAAGAAATTCAGACCAAAGATTATTCCAACGCATTAGAACATCTAGATCGCATTCCTTTGAACTCTTCACCAAAAATAAAAGAACTAAAGGGGTTTCTAAAAGAGTTCTGCCAATCAAAATTAACTGGGGAGTTAAGGATTAATGATCAATTCACTTACAAAGACCCTATTTTAAAGATCATCCAACATTACTTGGATAGAGACACTAATGATTCAACCTGCGAAGTTCTCGTTCTTTTCAAGAGCTTAAAAAAGCACCAAAAACATTTCCTAAAAAGATTACTTGAAATTTTAAACATCAACCTTTTAGAAAACATCACCTTTTTGAAAGACGGGAGGAAAGTGTCTCTTACAAGAATAGAAATACTCGAAATAATGAAGCACCCAGTAAAATCCATAATAGATTTCAAGCACAATATTATTTCCATTAGAGGTAACGATCTAAACAAAAGACTTAAAAGTGAAGTCCAAATAAACCTATTAGAGTTTTTGGTAAATAATCATTTGAGATATAAATCAAAAGAATCAATAATCTTAGAAGTTTTCCATAAAGCAATCTATGATCCATTAATTGATGATAATTTAATTTATGTTAATATTAACAGACTTAAAAAGACCTTAGGTTATAAAGATTCCATCCTTACGAAAGATGGGCATTACAAGTTGAACACAAAGGACTTATATTTAGGGATAAATGACTTATAACCCTGTATGAGCGGCCTTCTTAACTCTTCAAAAGTGTGTAAAACTCATGCCACCTGCCACGCCTATTAATCTTGACCAAACTCATATTTCACGCTCCTTTTCCATCTCTATTGCACACAGGTTGGTAAATTTTACAGTTTATCAGAAAATCCCCTATAAACTTTTAAATTGAGCTCAGTAAATTTTTCATTAAAAATCGTAGCTGTAACTTAAATTACGTTGGCACACCCAACAAACATATGAAATTAACCTACATACATTGAAAAAACTTCCAAGTATGTAAAAGGTAGCTGTAAGCACGTGTAAGTCGTACCCCATAAACGTGAATGCTAAAGAATCCGAAAGTTAAACAATTCGGAGGAAATCATGAAACTTTTAATTACTTTAATTTACTTTTTAACATTTGACTTGCTTGCATGGGAGAACATCGAATTTCAAGGAGAAAAGGATACAAAAATAGTTTTCACAAAGTTTGGAAACTCCCCTGGAACAAATGGCTCAATACTTATCTCAACAGGTCGAACGGAAGCATCAATAAAATATGAAAACATCGCCCATAACTTTATAAATGCAGGTTTTTCACCAATATATGTGATCAACCACAGGGGACAAGGTTTTTCACAAAGAATGTTAAATGACCCCCATAAAGGTTATGTTGAAAACTTTTCCCACTACTACGAGGATTTTAACAAATTTGTAGAAATTGTAAAAAATGATCCAGATACAAATTTGAACAAAATGTACCTATTAGCTCATTCCATGGGTGGGGCAATCGCCACAGGCTATCTACAGAATTTCAAAAATTCATTTCGAAAAATTGCATACACAAGTCCTATGTTTGGTATCAAGCTAGATAAAAGTGAACTACTTACACTGGCCCAAACTGCGGTAAGTTGTTATACGCCTTTTGGACCAGAATGCATTG
This sequence comes from Halobacteriovoraceae bacterium, assembly GCA_002718735.1. Next base: position 26,023 of record PBFR01000031.1, read on the forward strand.
ATTACGTTCCAGGTGGAGGTGCGTTTAATTTTGGTAAAGTAAATTTTGAAACAAATGAACTGACGAGAAACGAAGAGGAATATCATAAAATTTATGAGACATGGAGCCTTTTCCCTGAATTGCAACTAGGGTCAGCAACACTAAGATGGGTCAGAGAAGCAATACAGGCCAACCGGGTGATGCGCAAGAGCCACCAACTAACTAAGATGAAAAATGTAAAGGTTCTTCTACTACAGGCCGGAGAGGACAAAATCGTAGATAATGAAAGACAAAATGAGGTATGCAACAAAATAAATCAAATAAAACCCAGAAATTGTAAGAAGGTCACTTTTAAGAACTCATTTCACGAAATTCTAATTGAAAAAGATTCAGTTCGATTTGAAGCACAAGACAAGATAATAGAGTTTTACAAAAATTAACGGTAACTAATAATGAATGCCACATTAAAAGTAGTCTTAAGTTCATTACTATTAGTACTATTCATTCAAAGTTCTTATGCAAATACCAACCACAAGTGCCACCTACTTCTTGATGCAGGAAGTAGTGGCACAAGGTTATATGCATTCAAGAAAAAGGGTGATTCATTTAAGCAATTATATAAAGATACAATAAATATTGGGGTATCTTGGAGTCTAGAGCAAAAATTGTGTTCACATAAAATTTGCACTCAAAAAGATATTGAAAAGACTGTTTATACTTTAATAAATAGCTATCTATCAAAAGATAATGAATGCAAAGAAGGTATAGAAACAATAAATTTACTAGCAACTGCCGGCATGAGGTTAGCGGAACAAAAACACGGTAGGGCCAGGGTTAAAAACCTTTATGCCCACTTAGAAAGAATTATTTTGAAAGCGCTGAAGACCTTCCATATACCCATAGATAAAAATAAAGTGTCGGCCAGAACCATAACAGGCGCAGAAGAAGGAATTTACACCTGGTTGGCCGTCAACATACTAAAAGAGAACCACACAAACACGGAGGGCATAATCGAAATGGGTGGAGCTTCAATGCAAATAGCTTATGCCTGTGAAAACGATCTCAACTGTAATGATAACTCTTTCAAAGTTAAATTCAGAAATTCCATAGTAAACCTTTTTAGTCATTCATGGCTTGGACTCGGTAGAAATGAAGCATACCGAATTTACAATTTAGAAAAAAGTAGGAGCTGCACCCAATCAGATTCAAATAATTTTATATTAGAAAGGTGCATGTCGGATATATCAAAAATTTTCACCCAATACGAAAACAAAATTTACCTTAAAGATCATCTAAACTATAAAGCAGCAACATCAGTGAAACAAGGTACAAAAATTCAGGTCAATATTCCTGCAGACAAAAGATTTCATGCCACTGGTGGTTTTGTATATGCTGAATTTGATTCTCTTCTTAGAAATGCACATGAAATCTGCAACATCAGCAAAACTGACTTAATTGAGAATAGAACACAATATCAAAGCATTGAAAAAACCCCTGAAGAATTAATTGAATCCGAATGCTTTGCAAATCTATATTACCAAGCTCTTATAGATTCTATCCCAAACTTAAATATAACCAGCAACTTAAAGAAAATGAAGGAAATCAACATCGATTGGATCTATGGAGCAATTAACTGCATAGAAACAAATTGCCTTGAATTTTATGAGCCTAACTGCAAATGGAATAAAAACTGGAACTGCATTCAGTAAAATAACAAAAGGAGAAACCTTGAAGAAATTAATTTTTTGCTTTTTTCTAATCTTACTTCACCCTATAACCTCCCTAGGTAGTGAGGAAGACTTTTCAATTGATTATCAATACAGTACAAGGAATTCGGAATACTGCCAAATATATCTCGATTTTGCCCGTAACGCCTTAAGTGCAATTGGTGTCCCATCAAGCCATGCATTATGCGAAGGACGGATTTTAAAAATTAAAACATATAATTTTAATATAGGAGATCTCAAAAGGGGTGAAAAATTTTTATTTCTCGAAAAGCCTGGAGACTCTTATACATATTGGCACGGCTATTACATTACAAACTCAATTAATATCGTGAAGAATATTTTAAACAAAACAAAGTTACCCCTTAGATTTTACAACAAAGCACGTAGTAACTGTTTTTACGGTCCATGGTATGAGTACGATGGCGACAATTTATACTGCCCCCTATTCATATCTCTCTAGTCACTTCATTCAGAAAAGTAATGTTTGTATAGGACTTTGATTTTCAAGTGAGGCCCATTGGTTAAACAGATCTTTGGGCTCTCTATGAAAAAGCCTAATTAGCCCTATCAAGTTCATATTCCAAGGGACTTTATATCCTAAAGGGGAATGAAGTGTTGCTGGCGTTATTTAATTTTTGAAGTTTCATGACATCTTGCCATCTTCTTCGTCGAAAAAGATGACTCCATAAAAGTTTTTTGAGTCGGGCTCCCCTTGCCTGCAATACAAATCCAAAATATTGTTTCCAAGCGTTAATTCAAAGAAGGTTATCCATTATTTTTGAAATCGCAAAACACGATTTTTTAGAGGGACCGTATATATTATATAGTTGCAAGTAGCTCTCAGGCCTTTGTGAAGGCTTCCTACCATCAACTAGTTCGATATCACCCTTCAGCAAAGATTGAGACTTGTCATCATTTTTTATTTAGTTAATATCGTTTAGTATTGTCTACACTCGTTTTTGCACACCTCTAGCGCCGTAATTGCTCCAAATCCTGTTCATTGATGATTTTGAGATCTTCTCTACGGCCCCATGTCATTTAAATTATTTGGCCATCCGTCTTTTTTGTTCTAAATTTAGTTCATGGGTTTTGATGTTCTAAAAAATATTTCA